>JBAXUS010000467.1:0-2106 GCA_037129555.1 Planctomycetota bacterium | reverse complement strand
CACAAATCCTACTGTCTCATCACTCATTTCTTTGCCTGACTCGCGCTTGATCAAGATTGGCAGGACCATTGCTCCGATGGCGATGGCAAGAAACGGCAGGTTGTCCAGACGGATAACGGTTCGACGTTGATCAGAAGAATCTTTCTGAAAAATCAGACAGAGGCTCCATGTAAAGAGCATCACGACACCCAGCCAAGTCGCAGCATGTGACCTGACGCCAAAATTCTGATATTTCTGAAATTCAAGTAGCAACGCACCAGCACCGACGAGTACGAATAGTTCCAGCACAAAATGTACACGTCGTTCCGCCATATCCCATACCAGGAGGTTGTTTTCGATGAGTTGCGCATCGGCTGCCGAGCGCCATGCACGGGTTGCTGTTTTAAAATTCCGGCCGGTCAGATAGAAAGTCAACGCACACGCACACAACGTCAGAGCCGTCATGATTTGAATAGAAAAATCGCGATCAACATGACGATTGACATGACGATTCCGCGAATACCGAATGGCACGTTCAATGTCATCGTAATACACCGCTACAAACGATAAGGCAATCGTCACCAGTATGAGTGCGGGCAGGAGTCCGATCCAGGCGATTCGGGATTTTGAAGGATTCGAATTCGGCGCGACTTCAGTCGCGATGGATTGTTGTCGCCACAGAAACTGGCGCAGATCATCCATCATGAACGCGAGTATAAAACACACGACTGCGGCCACGCCGGAGTAGATTGCTGTTTCCCGAATTCGATATCCTGAGTCGTTCCCCATCGCGACTGCACTGACGATAAAAATGACGACCGGCCCCACCGAGAGTGGAAGCAGATAAGGCAAGCTTGAACCTTTCACGGCGGGGAGTGATGTCTGGATGAGCTTCTCGTTCCACGCGGCTTTTAGTGAGTGAGCTTCAAGTCGAGCGAGCGAGCGAGTCACGACGAATCCGAAGTAACCGGAGAGCGGCAGGAGCGGCAGATACACCATAGATATAAAGAATTGTTCCCAGGAAAAATACCGTCCTCGTGATGTAAACAAATTGTAGATGATGCTACTCACACTGATTAAATAAATGAGCACAGCTGCGGCGAAATAGACCATCGCCGGAATGCGCAAATACCAATACCCCGCGCTACGCGGTTCGCGAATGGGCGGTGGCGTCTCTTGAAGCGGTGTAGTGCTGCGAAGCGGTTCAGCGCTGGCTGTCGTTTGCCCTGGGACGAATCGCGCACCGCAATTCAGGCAGTGAATTTTTGCACCCGGAGCCGCATGTCGCGTATGGACGTTGGCCCCGCATCCGGGGCATGCCACAGCGGTGGATGTCTCGGCGTTCGGAGTGGATGAATCGAGGCTCATGCGCGACGGGCTCCGGAAACGTTTTTTGTCTTCGACAGATGTGGAGAGACGTTAAGATTTAGTCGCTATCCATATTAATTGCAACCCATCAAATGACGGAGCAAGTAATCCATGACGACACGGTGTTTTTGGGCTGGGACGGCAGAGCGCATGATGGCGTATCACGACACCGAATGGGGCGTGCCGCTGCATGACGACCGAAAGCATTTTGAATTCATTGTGTTGGACGGCGCTCAAGCCGGTTTGAGCTGGTCCACGATCTTAAACAAGCGCGACAATTACCGCGCGGCGTTCGACCATTTCGATCCGAAAAAAGTCGCAGCGTACGGCCCCGAAAAAATCGCGTCGCTCTTGGCAGACGCCGGAATCGTACGCAACAAATTAAAGATCAACGTCGCCGTTCAGAGCGCGAAATCGTTCCTCCAGATTCAAAAAGAATTCAAAACATTCGACGCCTACATCTGGCAATTCACAGGAGGCAAGACGATCCAAAATAAATGGAAAACGCACAAAGACATCCCGGCGAAAACACGCGAAGCCGAAGCGATGAGCAAGGACCTCTTGAAGCGCGGTTTCAAATTCGTCGGCCCGACGATCTGTTACGCGTACATGCAGGCCGCCGGAATGGTGAACGATCACACAGTTGATTGTTTTCGGTATCGCGAGTTGAAGAAATAGTTTTCAGCGGGGCGATTTGAAATTCTCGCGACTCTCCCTCACCCCGCGCAGGCATCGGTATCTACACAAATGGATGTTAGC
>JBAXUS010000466.1:0-2111 GCA_037129555.1 Planctomycetota bacterium | reverse complement strand
TACCCCTCACCCCGCGAGCTCCCTTTTTAGTACAGGAAAAAGGGGCAGGCTCGTCAGTCCTCTCCCTCAAGGGGAGAGGGGAAAGGCTGCTGCAAGTCCGGTGATGCACCCACTCACTCAAGACACATTTGCGACAGTCGATTTCGAGAACTCGCATTTTGTTTCTGCAGCGATATGATCGGGGTGACATTTGTGTTGTGATACGATATGAGGCCACTTTTTTTTGGAACGAATCAACATGCTGACAGCAACATTGCGCGCGGTGCGGGGATTGAGTGTGGGAATTTGGCTGGGCGCTGGAGTGATGACGTTTATCGCCGCGCATTACGTTTTCTTCGGCGGATTCATCGACAAGACCACGGCAGGCGACATCATGGGATCGATTTTGCATGCTGGTGGATGGATGAAAATCGGACTGGCAGTGCTGGCGCTGGGAGCGCATTTGGTTTTAAAAAAGGATTCAACGTGCTGCCCGAAAGCGGAGAAGACGGCGCTGGTCACGCTGGCCATCGCGAGCCTGATCGCGGGCGTCGTGGCTTTGTATCTGGAACCGAAGATGCTGGAGTTGCGCGCGCAATTTCGGAACGATCCGAATCTTTTGAATCCGGCGCATGTGCAATTCGGAAAATTGCACGGGGCCAGCATGGGGTTGGCATTGCTGGAGTTGATCTGCATCGCGATCACGTTGATTTGTATTGTGATCTAATTCACTCAGGGGAATATCACGTTTCCTGTAGTGACGAGGACGGTCGCCAAGTCTGTATTGATGCGTATTGATCAGAACAAGTGAG
This sequence comes from Planctomycetota bacterium, assembly GCA_037129555.1. Classification (GTDB taxonomy): domain Bacteria; phylum Planctomycetota; class SZUA-567; order H5-PLA8; family H5-PLA8; genus JANXLS01. Next base: position 1,320 of record JBAXUS010000466.1, on the reverse strand, counting down.
AATCGCAGAGCGGGGGATCGACGAATGGCTGAGAAGAATGTCAAAGGCAAAACTGATTCAAATAAGAACAAGCTCCTTGGCGCACTGGCGTGCATCGTGATTGGGATCGCTTGGACGGCGTATGAAATCACGCGTCCGCGCACAGAAGATGAGAAAAAGCTGTTGCAGGAAGATGCCAAGATTCAGGCGGATATTAACCGCAAGAACAATTCTAAACATTAATGTTTCACGCGGCGTCGCTCATGTGTGCGGCATGATTCCGAGTTCAGGAGTTGTCAATGAATCCGAATAATCGCAAGCCCCCGGGCGGCTCAGGCACACGCCGGGACCCGCAGCCGGAGTATGTCGAAGAAACCCTCGAAGACTGGTTCGATCCCGAAGCATACGAGGCCCCGCGTTCTGCGCGAGGAGCGTCGTCCGATGACGAACCCATTGGCGTGGCAGAAGAAGTATGCGATTTCGAGGAAGACGGTGAGCCGTTCGATGCCCCGCCGAATACACGCAAACAGCGCAGCGGTTACCGCGTCGCCGAGAAGGGGATTCTCGAATCAATCGGCGACGGATTGCGTTCGGCAGGACAAACGGCTCAGCGTTACACGACAATCGGCGTGACGCGCGCAGGATTGGAAAAGCTGCGGTTCGAATTGCGCTCGGCACACGCGCAACTCGGTGAATTAGTCATTCGCTGCTGGGCAGACGCTCCGGATTTGGGACTGACTTCCAACGATCCGGCAATCATTGAGGCCGTCAAGCGCGTGAAATTATTGCGTCGAGCAATGCGCGAGAAGCAGGCGAAGATCGCGGAGTTGCGAAAGAAAGATTCAGTGGTTTAAGAGAGGTAGAGCCGAATCAAATTCGGCTCTACTTATTTTACTCAAACTCACATTCCTCACTTAATCTTCGAATGAAATCGAGCGCTTCGGAGACGGAACACACCACCGCTCCACACTGGCGCCCCGCGTCATCCAATTCACTCAACAACATTAAATCGTCATAGTCTTCCGATTCACGAAGTCGGACCATCGCGCGGTGGCCAAGTTCGCGGTTGCGGCATTTGCGCGCGTCCATGTGATGCTCGATAAAAAACGCGGTACGCGGCGTGATGAAGCCGTCGAGCGCTTCGAGTGCGGCGTCAACATGAGCGGAGTTGTCGATGCCTTTGCCGACATCATGCAGCAGCGCCGCGAGCAGAAATTCCTCGTCCCAGGGCTTGGCGTTGCGGGCGAGTTCGAAGACCTGCAACGAATGATACAGCGCGTCGCCTTCGGGATGGTATTCAGGATTCTGCTTCACTTTTTCGAGCGGGTCGAGCAGTAACTT
>JBAXUS010000465.1:0-2112 GCA_037129555.1 Planctomycetota bacterium | reverse complement strand
GACGCGATCCGCTCGGCTCGTCTGGCGCGCGAAGGTCTCGGAGTGGACTGGGTGAAACTCGAAGTCCTCGCCGATCGCAAGACGCTGTTGCCCGACCCGATTGGCACGCTCGAAGCTGCGACGCAACTCGTCAAAGAAGGCTTCGCGGTGCTCTGTTACACGAGCGACGATCCGATCATGGCGCGGCGTTTGGAAGACGTGGGTGTCGCGAGCGTCATGCCCGCAGGCTCGCCGATTGGCTCTGGCCAGGGCATTCTGAATCCCAACAACATCCGCATTATTTTGGAGACGTTGAAATGCCCGGTGATCGTGGACGCAGGCGTCGGCACCGCCAGTGACGTTTGCCTCGCGATGGAATTAGGCGCGGAAGGCGTGCTGCTCAACACTGGTATCGCCCACGCAAAAGACCCCATCGCTATGGCCCGAGCGATGGGCCAAGCCTGCGAAGCTGGCTACCTCGCCGCACGCTCCGGGCGCATCCCGAAGAAATTGTACGCCACGGCCAGCAGCCCATGGGAAGGCTTGATCGAACCCGCGAAACGCCCGACGAACGAGATTCCGGGCGAGTAAGTCATTTGTTTTTCAGCACACGTGAATCGCGGAGTACAGATCATTTCGCGATTCACTTCACCCACTCAAAAAATCCCAGCGCGTCCAATTCAGTGCGCAGTGCCGCCGTCTGCGCTGCGTTCAAATTACCATTCGGCAACCGCGCCGGGCCGACCGCCACGCCCAGCATCTGCATCACCGCTTTCGCCGCACCCATGTAGCCGTGAGCGGCCAGCGTTCGGATCACCAACGCGCTGCGCAGTTGCTCGGTCCGTGCCGCAATCAAATCGTTAGCTCGGAAAGCCGCGATCAATCGGTTGTAAATCGGCGCGGCAAAATTGTAGCTGCTCCCAACAAATCCGTTCGCGCCTGTCGCCAGTCCGCTCAACATCGCTTCGTCAATTCCAAACGGCAAATCCCAGCGACCGCCTTCGGCCTGCAGACACAAAATATACGCCATCATGTCTGGATTCGAATACTTGATCCCGGCCAGTGTCGGGATGCGTGCGGGCGCTTTAGCCAGGAATTCCGGCATCGAAAAACTAACGCCTGTCAGCGGCGGAATGTCGTAATAATAAAACGGCAATCCCGGCGCAGCGGCGGCCACTTCTGCGCAACAATCGATCAGTAAATCAAGAGAACGCGGCTTGAAATACGACGGTGCAATCGCCGAGATCGCCGACGCGTCCAAGCGCTGAGCCTGCCGCGCGAGCGTCACCGCGTCCGCGATGCAGTTTGATCCGACGTGAACGATCACACCCATCTCCGTGCCGCGCGCAACATCCATCCAGCGCTGGCCGAGTTCGAGACGTTCCTCGACGGTCAGCGATTGACTCTCGCCCGTCGTTCCACCGATGAACGCGAGCTTAACGCCGACGCTCAGTAGATGCTCCGCCTGCGCTTCCACCGCGCCAAGATTCAACGACCCGTCGGAATGAAAAGGAGTGTGTGTCGCCGCAACAAGACCATGCAATTTCACTGACATTTAATTTCTCCCAAAGAGCCGCGCGCGCAAGCAAGCGGCCCGATCCCAAGCTCAAGATTAAACCGGGCCGCTTGCTTGCGCGCGCGGCTCTGGATGAAAATTTCTAGGATCTCGGTGCCTCAAAAACATCCATCCGTTCACCTTGCTCATACACCGTATAATAAATCGCGCGATTCAACGAATCGTCGGACGACAGATGCCGGGTGCTACCATGCCGAGTCCAATATTTCAGATTACTCGCGTCTGCCGTCCTGCTGCGAATTTCGCGGCTCGCGTACGCTTTGAACTCTGTCATCATTTGTTCTGGTGATTTTGCTTCCCGGTCAGTACCGACCACTATATGGACATGGTTCGTTCGAACATGCGCAGCCCACAGGAACCAACCGCGAAATCTGCAATGATCGCGAATAGCGTTCAAAACAAATTGGCGCCGTAGAACATCCAGAATAACAGGAGGTTGTGTCAATAGTGTCCGCCGGTATTTCTCCAAACGCGGATTGGTTTCCACTAACGCTTCTCCATAAACATTGTGTTGTCGATCAACGGACCCTTTTTCCGATCCATGTAACCACGTTCCA
>JBAXUS010000464.1:0-2113 GCA_037129555.1 Planctomycetota bacterium | reverse complement strand
GGCGGGCCGTTTGTGATGACGATTGCGGGCGAGAATACGATCACGATCAAGGATGTGCTGGTTGGCGAAGTCTGGATGTGCGGCGGGCAGTCGAACATGAACAACGGGTTCGGCAGTGCGGCAAATGCGGCGACGGAAGGGCCGCTCGCGAACTATCCGCAAATGCGCGAGTTTCATGTCACGTCTCGGAGCGCAATCCGGCCTGTTGCGGACCTCGGCTATGATGAGAAACGCGGTGGGCATTGGGTCGTCTGTTCTCCAAAAGATGTCGGGACGTTTGGGGCTGTCAGTTACTTTTTTGGGCGCGGCATTCACAAAGCCACGGGTGTTCCCGTCGGACTAATTCGTGCTGCGATCGGCGGGACGGCGGCTCAATGTTGGACGAGTCTTGACGGATTGAAGAAGGAGCCAACGCTCAGCGGCTACGTCGATCAATACGAGAAAGAAGTGCCCAGTTACGACGAGGAGGCCGCGAAGTATCCGCAGGCGATGGCTGATTTCCAAACGAAGTATAAGGAGTGGTTCAACACGGTCGGAAAGACGCATCAGGACGCGGTGAAGGCCGTCGATGAAAAGAACAAGAAGAATGATGCCGAGGGGAAGCCGCGGATTCCCCGACCGGCTCCGCCCTTGCCCCAGCCCAAACAGCCGCGCGCGCCGGGCGGTGGTGCGAACACGCCGGCCCTGTTGTTCAACGGTATGATTGCGCCCGTGATTCCGTACGCGATCAAAGGAACGATCTGGTATCAAGGCGAGGCGAATTCGGCTAAGGGCTTCGAGTACCGCACGCTGTTTCCGCGTTTGATTTCGGATTGGCGGGAGAAATGGGGACTGGGCGAAACGCCGTTTCTGTTTGTGCAAATCACGCCGCACAACACGATCACGCCGGAGATTCGAGAGGCGCAGTTTTTAACGTCGCAGACCGTGCCGAACACGGCAATGGCGGTGACGGTGGATGTGGGCATGGCAAACGATATTCATTCGCCGCTGAAAGAACCTGTCGGCGTGCGTCTGGCTCTGGCTGCGCGAGCGCTGGCGTATGGCGAGAAAATCGAGTACTCCGGTCCCGCGTACAATTCGTTCACCATCGAACAGAACAAAATCATTCTGCGGTTCACGCACGTTGGCGGGGGACTGGTCGCGAAAAGCGGCGCGTTGAAAGGCTTCGTGATCGCGGGCGCGGACAAGAAATTCGTCGAAGCGAAAGCGGAGATCGTCGGCGACACGGTGGTGGTGTCAAGCGAGCAGGTGGCGTCGCCGGTTGCCGCGCGGTATGGATGGGCAAATGTGCCAGATGTGAACTTGTGGAATAAGGACGGACTGCCGGCGAGTCCGTTCAGGACAGATCCGGAAGCGATCACGCAGAGCGTCAAGAAATAGGATATGACGACGCCATTGTGTTTAGGCATATTTGGTTATTCCGGTATAGACGGCTAATTGATTTGACAACGAAAGGAATGCTACGTCTGTCCCGGAGATTCTCTGCAAGGGCGGCATAAACCGACCGCTCGCCCCAAGCGCCCAACCTTTATGCCGCCCCGTCGGGGCTCCCCATTAACCTCGCCCTCCAACCCAGGGCTCACGCCCTGGGCTACATTAAGCCGCCCCTTTGGGGCTGAAATAAGTTTGTAGATTACGAAACACGTGTTGTAATGAAAGAAGGGTGTCCCGCCCCAACGTGCTGAGACGTGTTGCACCAGCAACAAGAATTACATCCGTGACTGTACGGTTTCAGTGTACACTTTTGTACAGGTGGAGTTTTGTTTTGAGATGCGCTCAAATACTTGAATACGATTTTCTATTCACGGTTTAAATTCTACAAAGATTAAATAGAGGTGTAAATATGCCACAACTTAACAGTATCGAAGAGGTAGTGAACTACTGCAAATCTAACGGGATCATGCTTTTATTGGAATATGACGCCCATTCGCAACCAATCGGTCTTGCGGAAGTTTCAATAGACACGGATTTTGTGCACCTGTTTGAAACTATCGGCGAGGATCCTTGCGTTAATAATTATGGTGGGCATAATCCTTATAATTTTAATAGTGAGATATCCAATATTAAAATCCCTAAGAAGTTACTCGCAGAGTTGAACTTATCTTTTAAGAAC
>JBAXUS010000463.1:0-2117 GCA_037129555.1 Planctomycetota bacterium | reverse complement strand
TCTCCCCTTGAGGGAGAGGGCCGACGAAGGTACTCCTTCGCGGGGTGAGGGGAAGACGTTGATTAATCCAAACGCATCGATAAAACCAAGCGTCCACCCCTCACCCCGCGAGACGGAACAGCTGTCTCGTCGGCCCTCTCCCTCAAGGGGAGAGGGGAAATCCCGTACGTCTCGGTGTACACTGTCATTACGTCCGCAAATTCTTTCTGGAGCATTACGCCATGAATCCAATTCGCCACCTCGTCTTCGCCTCAATGCTCCTGAACACCTTCGCCTATTCCGCCGACGTTGCAAAACCCAACATCGTCTTTATCCTGGCCGACGATCTGGGCTACGGCGACCTCGGCTGCTTCGGTTCCACGAAAATCCGCACACCGAATCTCGACCGCCTCGCCTCAGAAGGCATGCGCCTTACCGCGCATTACGCCGGGGCAAATGTGTGTGCCCCATCGCGCTGCGCGTTGATGTCCGGCAAGCATCCCGGCCACGGCTACATCCGCGAAAATCGCGGCGGTATGGGCGCGGGCAAAGAAGGTCAGGAGCCTGTCCCGGTAAACGAACTCGTCCTGCCGCTGACGCTCAAAAAACTCGGCTACACGCTCGGTGCGTTTGGTAAATGGGGCCTCGGTCCCGTCGGCAGCACCGGCGATCCGCTCCAGCAGGGCTTCGACCGTTTCTATGGCTACAACTGCCAGGCCGTCGCGCACAACTACTACCCGACGCACCTCTGGGACAACGATAAATCGCTCACCTTAAGCAATACGAAATTCGGTGCGCACCAGAAACTTCCCGCCACAGCCGACGCCTCGAAGCCCGAGACGTACGCCAATTTCGTCGGCAAAGATTACGCCCCGGATCTCATCGGCGAGCAAGCGCTGCGCTTCGTCCGCGAGAACAAAGGCAAGCCGTTTTTCCTCTACTACCCGACCACGGTCCCGCATCTCGCGCTGCAAGTCCCCGAGGATTCGCTCAAGGAATACGACGGCGCGTTCCCGGAAGAGCCTTACGTCGGCGGCCACGGTTACCTCCCGCATCGCACGCCCCGAGCCGCTTACGCCGCGATGATCACGCGCATGGACCGTGAACTGGGCCGCGTCTTTGCGGTCGTCAAAGAACTCGGCCTCGACGACAAAACGATCTTCATTTTCACCAGCGACAACGGCCCGCTCTACGACAAACTCGGTGGCACCGACGCCGATTTTTTCAACAGCGCTGGAGGCTTTCGCGGTCGCAAAGGTTCCTACTACGAAGGCGGCTTCCGCGAGCCTTGCATCGTCCGCTGGTCCGGCAAAATCAAACCCGGCACGAGCAGCGGCCACGTCAGCGGCTTCGAAGACTGGCTCCCGACATTGCTCGAATTAACCGGCTCAAAAGAAGCGCAACCCACAGGCCTCGACGGCTACAGCTTCGCCTCGACGCTCCTCGGATCAGCACAAGCTCACCGTCCCGCCCTCTATCGCGAATCCCCCGGCTACGGCGGCCAGCAATGCGTCCGAGACGGCAAATGGAAAGCCATCCGCATCAACCTCAATGCCGCCCCCAAAGCCAACATCGTGAAACCCGGAGCGCTGGAACTCTACGACCTCGAAAAAGACCCCACCGAAACCACCAACGTCGCGGAACAAAATCCCGAAGTCGTCGCCAAACTCAGCGCCTTCCTCCAATCCCAACACACAACGTCTCCACTCTGGAAAATCCGAGCCCTCGACACACCTAAACAATGAGCCGCCGCCCTCAATCGCGATCGTAAACGGTCGTTACGCGCGTATCAGTGGCGTCAGGGAATTCGGTGCCGATGAGCGCTCCGACGATCGCGGCCCCGAGCATCCGACCAATCTGATTCGCCCGCAGGCGTGGGTAGAGGATGTCCATAGTGGGGTGAACAGCGGAGTGGGGGGAAGGGAGCGGGGAAAAAAATGAGAGAATTTATGTGGCTAAAGCGAAATATATTTATGACGAAAAAAAGTAGCCAAGACTAAAAAGGTGCTGTAATATTTAATCTATGACAGACCGCATGGGTGCGGTTGAAAACGATATTCGCATTTGATCTGATCTTTTACTTAGGTGAGACACATGACCGATAAACTACGAATCCTGTGTCCACACTGCGGCAAAGC
>JBAXUS010000462.1:0-2119 GCA_037129555.1 Planctomycetota bacterium | reverse complement strand
TGGAGGTATATTAATGGAGGTACTCAACGACCTGGTGGCCGCGCTCAAAGCGCGGCTGCCGGGGATTCATCTGCGCACGATCGAAGAAGCCCGTGCGCTGGAAGCGTTGCGCCAGACCACTGCGGCGCTCTCGGGACAGCTGGTTCCGCGAGTGCTCTGGCGCTGGTCTTCTGCGTCTGGCTTGTGGAGACTCAGACTAAACGACGACGAACCGGACCGCTCGCTCCGTGAACCGTGCGGCTTCGAGGAAGCGCTTGTCGCGCTGCGCGACACCGAAGAAATGGCCGTACTGGCGCTGCTTGATCCGTGGGACGAACTCGGCCGACCTGTTTATCAACGCTATTTGCGAGAAGCGCTCGCGAACGCGCGCGGCAGTGGAAAAGCGATTGTCCTCGTCGGTCGCGATTGGAACATCCCGCTCGAACTTCAGGCAGATATTTTCATTTGCGATTTGCGCCTGCCGCGCAGAGCGGAGTTGGAAGAATACATCCGCAGTCTATGCGTTCTGTATACGGAAAAGCTCGCCGGCAAAGTCGAAATCAAGCAGGACTCAATTCCCGACCTGGTGCGGGCATGCGCGGGGTTGACGCTGGAAGAAACCAAATCAATCGTCGCACTGTCGCTGGTCCGCTTCAAAGCCATCGGCCCCGAATCGATCAAAATGGCAATCCGTGAGAAACGCCAGATCGTCCGACGCGGCGGCATTCTGGATTATGAAGAGCCGGCCAAAGGCATGGCCGACATCGGTGGACTGGCGCAACTGAAGCAATGGATCGCGAAGCGTGGTCCATTGTTCGGCGAAGCCGCGCAGAAAGCAGGCATCCAGGCGCCGAAGGGAATGTTACTGGTCGGCGTGCCGGGAACTGGGAAAACGCTCTGCGCACGTGCCGTGGCTGCCGCCTGGAATCTGCCGCTGGTTCGCCTGGATGCGGGCCGCTTGTTCGGTTCGCTCGTCGGCGAGACCGAAGGAAATCTCCGAGCTGCATTGCGCACGGCAGAAGCTGTATCACCGTGCGTGTTGCTCATTGATGAAATCGAAAAGGCGTTCGCACCAGGTGCCGGCGGCGACGGCGGAACATCGGCGCGCGTCTTCGGAAGCCTCCTTGCCTGGCTCCAGGACAAACAAAGTCCGGTGTTCGTCGTCGCGACAGCGAATGACATTTCAAAGCTGCCGCCGGAGTTCTTACGCAAAGGCCGCTTCGATGAAATCTTCGCCGTCGATCTTCCCGACAATGCCAGCCGCGCCGAAATCCTCGGCATTCACTTGCGCCGCGCCGGGCGTGAATTTACGAAGCAGGACATCATGGCCACCGCCCGCTCCGCGAAAGGATTTACCGGCAGTGAGCTTGAAGCCGCCGTGCAAAGCGCGTTGATCGAAGCTTTCAGTGATGGCGCACGTTCACCGTCACTGAATGATCTTTCCAGCGCGCTGAAATCCACTGTCCCGCTTTCGAAAACCATGTCCGAACGCATCGACGCGATCCGCGAATTCTGCAAAAGCGGACGCGCCGTGCCAGCCGGCACGACTCTCGAAGACGATGCCGCCTCGCAGCGAGTATCGCCGTCGGTTGAATTGTGAGGGCCCAAATGGCTTCGAAGAAACAACGTCGACAACTCGTGCGTGATCGCCCGCAATCATACGAGCACCGCACCGAAACCGTTCTGTACGCGCTCAAGCACGCGCTGCAATCCGCAAATTATTTGACGCTCTTCCTGACTGAACAGCTCGGCACAGATTGGCAGGATTTGGACCACTTGCTCGCCGCTGCACGTTCGGAACTAAAACAGGCCGACGTCTGGCTCGCAAAACAAGAACACAGGAAGCGCTGATTTTCAATCGTCACCCGTGGAAGGAGAAAGGAAAATTTATTATGGTCCAATGGGACAAGTTGGCTATCGCTGTAGCGACTGCCGCACTCGCCGCCGCTTCCGCGTTCTTCGCGGAAACCGTCGCCAAGACGCAGAGCAAGTAGCTGCCATCGCCGGGCCGTCCGCAAGGACGGCCCGGCTCCCAATTTCTTTTACGTATCTGCTATAGAAAAGGTGAAAAAAATAATCCCGTGGTACCGAATTACGGCCTTCGCGTACCGGAATACGGGCTCAAATGCCTGAGGATTAA
>JBAXUS010000461.1:0-2136 GCA_037129555.1 Planctomycetota bacterium | reverse complement strand
TTGGGCGGCAGAGCCGTGACTCCCAAAGTTCGCAATGCGGTTCCATACAGCGCGTATTGCGAATCGTTCCGCGAGCTGGCCTCGTTCGCAGAAGCACTGCGCGATTCAACTTCGTGAAGAAGTAAAAAAAGCGTTGTCCATGTGTCTCGACGAATTGCTCTGAACAGAACGTGTTTTAAATGATTGGATCAGATGATGACGACAAGCAAGAATAGTCCGACCCCTCCGGCCTCCTGGCGCTTCAAACTTCTGTACGATGGCGAATGTCCCATCTGCGTACGCGAAACCCGCTGGCTCGTGGCGCGCAGCAAAGACGGCGCGCTGGCTATTGAGGATATTTCCCAGCCTCATTTTGACGCCTCAAAATACGGCGTGAACCAGCGTGAATTGATGGACGTGCTGCACGGCGTCTTTCCCGACGGTCGCTTAGTGAACCGAGTCGCAGCCCTTCGCGAAGCGTACCGCGCGGCGGGATTGGGCTGGATGTTTGCACCGTCGGAATGGCCGGTTGTGAGTTGGTTCTACGATCTAGGCTATGAGCTCTTCGCACGGTATCGAATCCGCATCGGAACGCTCTTCGGTCGGGGTTGCACCAACGATACATGCGACATGAAACGCCTTCAAGCGCCATGAGTTTTATATTGATGTGGAACGTGTTCTAGTATGGCATGACGCTCCGCGTCGTGCCACTATTCGCATCGGAATAACGAACGCGATTGTGTGCGCCCATAATCAACCCGGCGCACTATTCCCGCGCGGAGATGGTCGGCGGCGTGAATTTGCGCCCAAGCCTACGGACTGAAAACTAAACGGGGTCTGCGCGGATGATCGGAACGACGAGTTCGTGTCCTGCGCAAGGCACATGGCCGGGTTACCGTGCAGCAGACCCAACGTCTCGAACTGCTGACAGAAGTCCACGATGCTCGCTTTGCTCTGGCGCAGCACGGTAGCCATCTCGTTGATCGTACGCTTTCCATCGCAGAGTTTCCACGCAGCGGCGGCAGTCGCACTCAATGTCCAGCGCGAGCCGTTCGTTGTATCGACCAGCAGTGCGCCACCGTCGAACTCTTCCCACATCACGTTGTCGTTTTTAGTCCAGCTCATGTTCCACTCCTCATCTCAATTCAATCACACCTAATTGTCCGTTCACCGCCGTGCAACTATCTGTCCTGCTTAGAACGTACCCACAGGTGTCCCCGCGCCGCTGCTTCTGTTCGGCGTGGAGTTGATTGATTTCGGCGCGAACACAGGCATCGCCGGATCGCCGAACAACTGTTCTGTGTTCATCAAATCCTTGAAGAATGCGCTGCCGGACTGATGGCCCGCCCATTGCTGTGTCTTCAACAACACTGTCCCCCAGCGAACTCCGTTTCCATTCGCGTTCTTGATCAACTGATTCATGAACGCTGTCGCCACGTCGGAGTTCATGTAAGTCGACGTTGCGATGCTGGCCGAGATGCCGCCCTGAGGTTGAGTCAGCGCTTGGATCGCGATACTCTTGTAGTCGTTAACGTTCTTCGCCATCCAGTTCGCCGTACATGTTGACTGCAGGAAGACCGTGTTGCCGGTCCACTGCTGCACACTCGTCTGGTCCAGGATATTCCGAGAGTTCGCTCCGAGACGTGCCGCGTTGCCGTGGCCGTTGTACAGAATTAAATCCGCTCCGCCATTGGCCGCTGTCTTCAACGCTTCGTTCACTTCAGGTGACGTCTGGTAGGTGCGCGCCAGGTAATTCTCCTGCCATGTCACATCCGGATTGTATGCCTTCACCATCGTATCCAGCTGCGCTCCGAAATCGGCAACCGCTGCATCAGGCTGATCGGCGACTGCATGCAAGCGCAAACCCGATTGCGGGATGCCTTTGTAGCCGAGGATATGACTGATCGCGCCAGCAAGCTCTGTCGGGTTATTCACCGGCAAGCGACCCACTGCGACTTCCGGATATCCGCGCCCCAAATCGCCGAACGCACTATCCGATGTCGTCTGAGCCCAGAAGCTCGTTGAGACCAGATACGCCGGGCACAACGGATCGATGTTCTTACCTTCATAATTGCGGTAATCGTACGTAGTTCGACCGACCAACAAGAGATACGTCGGATTGGTAGAACGCACGGCATTCCGAATGCCGCTTGGACC
>JBAXUS010000460.1:0-2154 GCA_037129555.1 Planctomycetota bacterium | reverse complement strand
GTTTGCCAGCCTTCTCTTTTAAATCATTGAGAATCGCGTCATTCTTTGCTTTGAGCTGAACGGATTCCGTCTTCGTTACCAGAACGCCGATGTTCCCGTTGGTTTGTTTCTCCTCGCCTTCCTTGGTCTCAGCTAAATCGAAACGACCGTACAACATCACGCTGGGAATCTTCAGCAGCTCTTTTTCATCCTCTGCGGTTGTGTCACTTGCCGCTGGTTGAGCCGTATCGCTTGAGGGCACTTCAAGACTGAATACATCCGAACTGGCCAACACAAAACAAAGTGCGAGTATAAAGTGAATCAGAGATACTCTGTGAAGCATGTCTTCATTCCTTAGATAGGTACGCTTATCTACAAAGATCACTATTCTGTAACAGGCTTTGAATCCAGATAGACCACACGGTCCGCGAGGAACTTGATGCTGATGTCATCAAAGACAGGCGTATCAAGCGTGAAATGTTGGGACGGATCGATATTCTTCTTTCCCGAATTGCCTGTCGCGCTATCGACAAGATTATCGATGCGATAACGGAAACGGACTCGGTAGCGAAGATCCGTCACCTTGACACGTACCGGAGCCGTCGGCGTTCCAAATGTGTTATACTCTTCCGGATCGTCGAATGTTTTGTTATCAATGAGCACGTCCTTGTTCAAAAGTTCAATTTGAAACCCTCGCGCGTAATGCGGCTGGCCGACATCGTTTTTATGCACAAACCCTTTGTAATCCGCTGGACTGGGTCGTTCGACGCCGAGAGGTGAAACCGAAATGCTGGGCAACAACGCGGGTAGATTTTTTTCGCCTTCATTTGTCTGACCTTCCGAAGCCGCAACAAATTTATAGACATCAAGATTATATTGGATGTAATCAAACGGTCCGCGAAACGTGCCATTTTTGGCGAGTCGCCCCTTGAACACTTCAGTGCGCCGGCGTAAAGTTGATTTGTTTTCATGCAAAAAACGCGGAGTAAATCCGCTCCACGTCACATGCGCGAGCGTGACCATTTCTGGCACGGATGCTGTCTGGACACCTTTCAACGATTCGAACATCGTCTGTGACGTGAACGTCGGACACTGGCCTTTTTCGCCGGGATCATCGGGTGTGTAATAGCGGCATTTCGTCTGCTCCTGGCCGATGCGCGCGGAGTCCCATGCCTTATTGCAGAGCTTCACTTCATCGATGACGGCACACGTTCCGTCGCTGGGCGTCGAGCGGAAAATCCATTGATCGCGCGACCCGTTCAAATTATTGATGCTGAATACAGGCACGTCCGACGCGCCATCGCACCAACTCCACGCGGCCGGCTGCGGAACACTCATCCCACTTTTTCCGGACTTACTGAGGTCGCTGATTGTGAGCGTCGTGGCGGTGGCATCTTTTCGGAAGTAGCGCGGAACCCAGGTTGAACCTTCGGGATCGCGCTGGGAGTCAACGAAAGGACGAATGGCATCGCGAATGAACGTGTCACGTAGCGTTGACGTGTCGCCAATCCACCAACCTGCCGGATTGGAACTCGAGTTCTTCGCAACGGATGCATGCGGTTTTGATATCGCACCAACACTGCCCCAGCGAAATGGCTGGACGTGAAAAGACGGCGACTCCCGGATGAAATTCCGTCCCAATGTATAGGGCACTTTCCAATATCCGCCGTGGAGATACGAGTTCCAAGACAGGTCCGTGGGCGTCCCGGCGGCGTCGAGTCCCTCGGTCGTAAAACACAGGCAGCAATCTGAACCTTTGTCCCCTGATGAACCGTCGTCCGAGCCATTTCCGGAATTGAGCGTGTTGGAAAAGCGGCCATGTTTTGCGAGACGGTGTTGCCGCGATTCGTAACCTTTTCCCGGGCGCGTTGCATTGAAGAACTCGTGCTCACGGTGGTCGGTGCCGTGCCACGCGGGTTTGTACCACATGAAAATCGTGCTGCCTGCGTCACTGTCGGGTTCGTAATTTCTCTCTATTTCGTATTTCAGAGTTGCATCTTTTCCGGATACGCCGACCGTTCCAAGCCACACTCCGTCCGGGCGTAAATCGCCTTGGCGGCACGTCGAATACTGCCAGTACACGGTTTCGTCCAAGCGTCCCAACGCTTTCGATCCGAGCGCGTCAGAATTGATCGTGCCGAACACATCGAGGTTCGATGCGCTCAGCGATCGCGT
>JBAXUS010000046.1:0-35847 GCA_037129555.1 Planctomycetota bacterium | reverse complement strand
ATGGACTCTATATCTGCGATGCGAACGGAAAGTTCAAAAAGTCATGTGATGTCGGTTTCAGGAATTGGCGCTTTCTTCGCGATACGGATCGAGAGATTGTGATTGCAGGCGACGTCAATCGTAGCCCCGGTCTTGTCATCAATACGCGGAACGGACTGATGTTGGAAACCGGAAAACCGGACACAAGCAACCCGCCGCGTGTGACAGTCAATCCAAACCACATCATGGCCAAACACGGCTCGCGTCTGTTTGTATTCTATGACGAAACCGAGGCGCTCGACATCGTGGATACAGCGACCATGCGAGTGATAAAGTCCATTTCGGCCATCAAACGAGCTAAAGCTCCCACGTGGTATGGTGATTTGTACAAACAAGTGGATGCAAAAACCCTCGCAGAATTTCATGATCTTGCCATCGAATCAGACGCCATCGATCACACGCCCTACGAAAACGGCAAACAATTCATCGTGGACTCACAAGCGAAGGTCATCGTCGTCAGCGCCACGACTCCGGAAGTCCTCTGGGCGTTCCATCTCCCCAAGACGTTCCCGGGTGCGAAGAGCGTCCACTGGATACCGTCATCGCGCCTCCTCGTCGTCGAAGGCCAGAATGCCGCCTGCATCTTCCACAACCGCCACCCCGAAGAATGGTGGGGCATAACCTACCTCTGGGAATTTTGGTTGAGCGCCGCATTGCTATTGCTTTTAAACGCCAGCCTACGCCAGGACCGGAAGATTTTATGACGAACATGCGAACTGAGCGTGGTGAATTAGAGTATGGCCTGAAACTTTTAAACGCGGTAATATTCGCCGTTCACTTCGAACGGGCAGACAGTGGCAATAGAAACAGTGCTCTTCACAAAGGAGTATGTACGATGAATCCTGTTGCATGTTGGCGTTTTCTCTACAACGCTTTGTTGTTCTTCATTTTGGGTCTGAACGTCGGAGTGGTCAACGGACAGAGCATAAACGCCGACAAAATTAAATATGTTTTGGCGCTCCTCGTCGTCATCGGTTGCGTGGTTGAGATGAGGATACGAAAAAAAGAACAACCCCAATAAGAAGCGACCGCGCTTTACACCGAATGGGTGTGAACTGTCATGAGCACTGGGAATGTGCTGGGACTTTGGACAATCGCTCGCGGTTCCGGGCCACGCGGCTGAGGCATTTGGACTACCGTCGCCATGAGCAGCACCATGGCTTTGAACAACACCGGTAGCTTCTCCGTCGGGGCAAAGGCCATGTATCCCGCGTACGCCTGGATGATGTCCCGCGCCCGTTTGCTACTCACCAGTTCCGGCGCTTCGCCGCTTTGCACCCATACGAATCGTTCTTCAGCTGTCTCTGAATTAGGTTAGCAAACGGATGCATGATCAGCCAAATTCGATCAGAAGCGACGAGTAAATTCATCGCTTCTTCGGCGCGACTTCTTCTGGCCCGACAAGTTTCGTCAGCATCGCGTCACAGGCGTCGAATCGCTTCGAGAAATCAGCAAACGGTCTGTTCGCCCCAGGATTCCAAATGCGTTCACTCATGGCAGGGACTCGGCCGCGAAGACTGGAAAGCTCGATACTCTGCTGCTGCTCCCACGAACACAATTCGGCTCCGATAATCAGCGGTGTCGGAGCGACAATTGTCCCATTGTCCGTTGCTTTTGCATCCACGGGTTTAAACTGGTATTGATTCCACGCATAGATTTCTTCCGGTGGGCGCACCTTTTTATTGACAACATATAAAGGCGTCCACGATGTATTAATAACCTTATATCCATCACGAACCAATGCGCCCGGTTTATAGAATCGTATTTCATATTCCATCACAATAATATCGGTAGGTATCTTAATTTTGCCTTTCTCGCCGAAGCCTTCCCACACAATCGTTTGCTTATGATTCTTTTTAACGATATCGTTCATTTGAACGACAAAGCGGCGGTACAGTTCGTGAACATCTGGAAGGTCATGCTTCTTCATAGCAGCTTGAAAATCGACATTCTGTTTGGCCAATGCCAAGTCCGCCTCGTCGCCGCCGATGTGAAAATAGGGCGAGCTTTTAAATACTTCGCACATTTCTCCAACAACCGTCTCAACCAATTTCATCACATCGTCACGCACGAAATTGATCGACGCATGATGCTCGTATGGTTTCGTGTCATGGATAATCAAGAGGTCTTTCATCGCTCGAATCGCCGCGCCCGAATGCCCCGGGACTTCATACTCAGGAATGATCGTGACATAGCGTGCATCAGCGAATGCGACCAAGTCTTTCAGCTCATCTAACGTATAGCACTTGCCTCCATAATTTTTAGACGAGAGTTGCGGATACGCAGTCGAAGGAAACATAAACATCGGGTCGTCAGTCAAATGCAGGTGTAGGTAGCGAATTTTATATAGCCGGCAGAGTCGAACCATCTGCTTAAGACTGTAAATAGAATGGTAGTTCCGAGCGACATCCACAAGCAACCCACGAAAATCTGCGGCGGGATTGTCATTAATCGCCATCTGAGGAATCGATGCTTTTTCCTTAGTAAGATTCAACGATTGCAACAGCGACACCGTTCCCATCGCTATGCCGCCGTACGTCCCAGCACGGATCGTCGCTTTCTCATCGACGAACACAGAGTACGACTCACCAGCCAGCTTCGGATTCAATTCCAGAACAATATCGCCAGCATTTCCGGGACCCGTCTCGACCTTGAAAATTGGCCCATCAAGCAGACTGATCTCCTCAATCAACACCTTCGCCAGAGGCATCAACGACTCATCCGAAACACGAATCGCCCCATTGCAAGTCATGACGGCATTGCCCGTTTTCAGCTCCACCTTTTGCGGCCAAGGAACAAACTTCGGAGCGAATTCATCCGCAGAAAACAACGCCGACGTCAGCGCACAAAATGCCAACACAATTGAAAACAGAATACGAAACATGGAGTTCTCCAAATAGAAGGCAGTTAATGTTGATCTGGAATGGCGTCGAACACGAGCACTTCAAACGGTTCCAGATTTATCTCGTACGGCGTCCCCGCCGACAACGTGATGGAGCGAACGCGCTGATCTGCATAAGGCGACGTTAGCGTATAATTCTTCGGCGCTGTTGCTGGGAGTTCGAACACGGTTGTGGCATCAATCGTCATCGTTTTCTTTTGGTCGTCAGGATTGCGCAGCATGAGCGTCCCTTGCCGAGCGTTCCACGACGCGTATCCATACGGCTGCAAAGTCAACGGATCGCCGCCTACCCAATGCGAGTCCGCTAAAACATCCGCCCGAGCGTGAGCCCATTTGGCTGACTCCGCAACAGCGTCCCACGCTTCCGATGTCATCATCGATGGGGTGATGTAGAGCTCTTGAAGTGAAGCGCCGGTCGCGAAATACGAGCGCGCTTCGTTCGTTAAATGCGGCCCGCTTTTCCCAACTTTGTCGCCTTGAAATGCGCGACCGTGAACCAGGCCGTGATGCATGACGGAGTTGAGTGGATAAAGAGGCGAGGCAATGGCGAAAAGTTTGCGGCAATATCCATCACGGAATGTGAGCCACTTTTCGCGATCATCACCTTTGCCCGCCCAGCCGACATCGTTGCTGTTGTTGCGCCACGTCGAATCCACGTGGTTCAGCCAAAATGGAGAAGGCCACGTGCCCGCAGTGACGTTGATGAAGACATCGGGATTTTGCAGCCGAAGCTTTTGAGCGACATGCAGCAGCGCCATAAAATGCGGCGTCACCCCGTTCCCCGCGCGGTCCCATTTGAACGCGTTGACGCCGCACTCGCGCATCAATTGAAGGCAGCGATCCTCGAACCATTGCCGATACTTTGGGTGGGAGAGATCGAAGATGCTATCCTCAGGAATAAGCCCCATTTTTCGCCCGAGAGCCGTGCGTTCTTTGTCGCCGCCGTAGCCGCCCAGTGGCGAAATCCAGATGCCGAGATGCGCACCGTAGCGATCAAGCTTTTCTTTAAGCCCGCCGAACCCGGTGGGAAAACGTTTCGCGTGTTCGAGCCAAAGCCCTTTAGAGGGATCGTCCCAGCCATCGTCGGCCAAATACGATTGCACAGGAACGCCGCGCTTCTTGACGAGTTCCGCATCGAATTGCTGGACCACATCGACGATCTTGTCTTCAGTCAGTCCATAACCGAGATCGTACCAGCAATTGTAATGCAAAAACGGCTGCGAAGCACGAGCGCGCTCGCGTTCAATATAATAGAGAAACGCGCGGCGAAGCTGGCCTTCAGGCGCGATCCCTGTGACCGCTCCAAACCGATACGATTGTTGAGGTGAAACATCGAGTTTGCAGGCAAAACCAATGCGTGCATGTTCATCGGTGACGACGGTTCGTGATCCGGGAATTTCGACGCCGAGAAATAGCCCGCTTCCTGCAACCGGGCAGCCCGGCACCGTTCCAATAGGTTGTGCGCTTTCAAGCTGCGTATCGATCAGTTCCACGCCGTAAAGCGACACACTTTTTTCGGGCGCAGTGAAGTCAACTGTCTGGCGAATGTAATTCGATCCATCGCGTAATTCAGCACGCCATGTCGCGCGGAGTCCTTCCGGAGAAATGAACGCGGCCTCAATCGCTTTGCCGGGAATGGACTCGGCAATTCGGCGCGTGTTTAGGGCGAGCAGGGCGGGGGAGATCGTTGCCGGGGCAAGCAATTTAAATGCGGATGCAGGCAAATCGCCAACAGGAAATTCTCCGAACTTCGGCGAGGCACCGCGCTCGCCAGTAGCCGTGGTTACGTTGAAGACGCCGCGATTATCGCGGACCCCGACAAGAATGAATCGCGTTCCTTCTTCCCAGACCAATGCGAGCGCAGGCGCCCAAGAAAGACCCGTATCGGTGCCTTTATCAATGCGAGCGGAGACTCGCTTCGTCCCGGCAGGAAATGGAAAAGAACTCGTCGCCGTCTTATGCGCAAGCGTTTTGAATTCGAAATGATCCGCCGCTGGAGCAACAGGCGCTGGGCGTATCGAGAAAATTCGCCCCTCGCCAATTGCACCCATATCGCCGCCGTGATCACGCGCTTGCGCTTTAAGATTCATCTTTCCAACGCGAATGGTGGCAGGATCGCCGGGAAAATCAGTGCGCGGAAAGGACGCGATTTCAACAGGCGAACGGTCGTCCTGGCTGGCGAAAACAGTGATGCGATCAGGTCCCAATCGAATTGCGACGCCATAAATTCCATCGCTTGGCACCGTTTGTTTTGTAGAGACGCGAAAGAGTTCAGAGCCGCTCTGATCGAAACGCTGCCCCGTGAGTTTGTTTGTAATTGACGCGGGTCGAAGTCCGGCGTTACGCGCATCCCACGTCGCTGTGATAACATTGTTTTCAAGCGTCATCACGCCATCGTTTTGCGAGGCAACGGCCGGCCCTGGATTCGGGCCAGGAAAATCAACGCCCATCGCATACACGATTTGCGTTGCGAGAACGACGACGAGTGACACGATTTGTATGAGAGATTTCAAGGCGATATGTTCTCGGAGATATTTGCGGAGACTCAATACTTTAATGGTGTATTGATTACACCGTGCCCGTGAATTGAAAAAAGTAAAACTCGGGATAGCGACGACATCCAAGCGACGACTATTTTCAGAAACGTTTTCCATGCCGATATCTGCTCTCTACGATTTCATTCGAACACGTTCATGCGGTTGCATTGCTCTGGTCCTGCTGCTTTCCGCGCAAGCGAATGCCGTTGAATTCGTTCGCGATGTGAAGCCCATCTTCGAAGCTAAATGCGTGAAGTGCCACGGCCCGGAAAAGCAGAAGAGCGGGTACCGCCTCGACGTAAAAAAGATCGCGCTGACCGGCGGCGACGATCACGCTCCGAATATTCTGCCAGGAAAAAGCGCCGCGAGTCCGCTGATTAAATTCATCTCGGGTGAAGACAAAGAGATGGTCATGCCACCGAAAGATGGCCCTTTGTCCGGACCCGAAATCGCAACGTTAAAAGCATGGATCGACGCCGGAGCCATCTGGCCGGAAGAAGCCAGCACGAAGATCGTAGATTCCCAAGATTGGTGGTCGCTGCGCCCGATCACTAAAGCAGCACCGGCTCGCCCCGGAACAAATCCAATCGATGAGTTCATCCGCGCAAAGCTCGCTGAAAAAGGCCTGACGCTATCGACCGAAGCTGATCAACGAACATTGATCCGCCGCCTGAGTTTCGACGTGATCGGACTTCCTCCAACTCCCGAAGAAGTCGATGCGTTCGTCGCGGACACGGATCCAAACGCCTATGAAAAACTCGTTGACCGCCTGCTCGCGACACCCCGATTTGGCGAGCGCTGGGCCCGTCACTGGCTCGACGTCGTCCACTTCGGAGAGACACACGGTTACGACAAAGACAAGCCCCGCCCGAACGCATGGCCCTACCGCGATTACGTGATCCGCTCCTTTAATGACGACAAACCATACGCGCGTTTCATCCAGGAACAAATCGCTGGAGACGTGTTGTTTCCAAACACAGTCGATGGCATGGAAGCGCTCGGATTCATCTCCGCCGGACCCTGGGATTACATCGGCCACGCCGAAGTCCCTGAATCAAAAAACGACGGCAAAATCGCCCGACATCTCGACCGCGACGACATGATCAGCAACACGATCAACACGTTTTGTTCGATGACCGTCCACTGCGCTCAATGTCACAATCACAAATTCGATCCGATTCCGCAGGAGGACTATTACGCGCTCCAAGCGGTGTTCTCCGCGCTCGACCGCACGGATCGAAAATATGACACCGACCCTGCCGTGGCATCGAATAGAGCCGAGGTCAGCAAGCGCTTGAAAGACGCAGAAAAGCGCGTGAATGAACTCGAAACCGCCGTCAAAACACGCGCAGGCGATCCATTGAAAAAACTGGACGAACGCATCGCCGAATTGGAAAAACCGAAACCTGGGACGCCCTCAAAAGCTGACGCTTTCGGCTACCACAGCAGCATCGACAAAGATCAAAACAAGCCGCGCTGGGTCCAGGTCGATCTGGGTGACGCACGCGTTATGAGCACCATCGTCCTGCATCCGTGCAAAGACGACTTCAACAAAATCGGAGACGGCTTCGGATTTCCAGTCCGCTTCAAAGTCGAACTCTCCAACGACCCTGCATTTCAAAACGGCGTGACCATCATTGGCGATCTCACCAACGCGGATGTGAAAAACCCCGGGATCGAACCCCAAAGTTTTTCCGCCAACGGCCAATCCGCGCGCTTCATCCGCGTCACCGCCACCAAACTCGCACCCCGGCAGAACGATTTCATCTTCGCCTTGAGCGAATTGGAAGCGCTGGACATCACCCATAAAAACGTGGCTCAGGGCGCTGCGGTCACATCGCTGGATTCCATCGAATCCGGCGTTCGATGGCGCAAAACAAACCTGACCGACGGCTACTATCCCGGCATCGGCAAAGCCGCTCCAAGCGACATCGCGCCCTTGATCCGAGAACGCGATGAACTGCTCGCCAAAACCAGAACGCCCGACGAAGCCGCCGAATTAAAACGCGTCAAAGCCGAAGCGACAACGGCCAAGAAAGCGCTGCTGGCCCTTCCAGTCCAACGCGTCGTCTACGCCGGATCCGTCCACACCGGCACAGGCGCGTTTGCCGGAACCGGTGCAAATGGCGGAAAGCCTCGACCGATTTTCGTCCTCCCGCGTGGCAACGTTTCCAAGCCCGGAAAAGAAATCGGACCCGGCGCTTTATCCTGCGTAAAAGTCCTGCCTGCTCGATTCGAAATCGCCCCCGAAAAAGGCGAAGGCGAACGCCGCGCCGCTCTCGCGAAGTGGCTCTCCGACACCAAAAATCCATTGCCCTGGCGCAGCATCGCGAACCGCGTGTGGCAATATCACTTCGGTCGCCCATTGGTCGAAACACCCAACGATTTCGGCCGGATGGGCGCGCTCCCCACGCACCCTGAATTGCTCGACTACCTCGCCGCCACGTTGCGAGACGATCCCAAGTCCTCGCTCAAGTCGCTTCACAAATTGATCGTCATGAGCGCGACGTATCGTCAGAGTTCGACGACCCTCAACGAAAAAGCATCTGCTTTCGACGCCGAGAACCGCCTACTCTGGCGCATGCACCGCCGCAAACTTGAAGCCGAAGCTGTGCACGACAGTGTCCTCTCCGTCGCCGGAAAATTGGACCTGACCATGGGCGGCCCGAGCTATCAAGATTTCGTGATCACGCATCCGGAGCATTCGCCTCATTATGAATATCAATTGGCAGACCCATCGAATCCAAAGATTCAGCGCCGAGCGATCTACCGCATGATCGTGCGCAGCCAACAGCAGCCGTGGATGTCCGCGCAGGATTGTGCAGACCCATCAATGCTCGTAGACAAGCGCAATCAAACACTGACGCCTTTGCAGGCACTGGCTCAATTAAACAATCAATTGATGGTCGTGATGGCGCGCGATTTCGCCGTGCGAATCAAGAAAGAAGCAGGCGAGAACTTCTCAGCACAAATCGTACGCGCGTTTCAAGTGGCTGTGCAACGGAATCCATCGGCTGACGAGTTGAGCGCATTGAATGCGTATACTACTGTTCACGGCCTCGCCAACACCTGCCGCGTGATCATTAACTTAAACGAATTCGTCTTCGCAGATTGATCGCACAAGATTGGGAACTGAGCATGTTCAAAAACACATCCCCCTTCCATCAATGCCGCGCTGCTGAATCGCAATCGCGCCGGGATTTCCTCTGGCGCAGCGGCGGCGGTTTAGGCGGAATCGCGCTGGCCGCATTGCTCGGTCAGGAGCCACTAATGGCCGGCGAAACGCCGGGTGTTTTAAGTGGCAAATTGCATTTCCCGCCGAAAGCAAAACGCGTCGTCCAACTCTTCATGGCCGGCGCGGCGAGCCACATCGATCTGTTCGATTACAAGCCCGAATTGGTCAAACGCGATGGCCAGAAATCAGACTTCGGCGAAAGCGTTGAAGCGTTCCAAAACGGTCTCGGGCCCTGGCTCAAACCGGTATGGAATTTCAAGCCATATGGCCAGACCGGAAAGATGCTCAGCGATGTCGTGGCGGATCTCGGCGACGTCGTGGACGAACTCGCGTGGGTCCACAACCTCGTCGGAAAAACCGGCGTCCATTCACAGGGAACGCTCTTGCAGGCGACCGGATTCAACCGCCCGGGATTTCCCGGAATGGGAAGCTGGGTGAGTTACGGGCTGGGCTCGATGAACGACAATTTGCCCGCGTTCGTCGTGCTCCCGGATCATCGCGGTCTGGCGTCAAATGGAACCAAAAATTGGGACACGGCATTTCTTCCGGCGCAGCATCAAGGAACGGTGATTTACCCTGGGACGCCGACGCCGATTGCTGATTTATTTCCGGACAAACGCGGGGACTACATCACGCGTTCAAGCGACGCCGACGGCATCGCGCTGCTCTCGAAAATCAATCGCGAACACGCGGACTCGCGCGGTAGCGACGAGCGCTTGGACGCCCGCATTCGCAGCTACGAACTCGCCGCCAAAATGCAACTCGCCGCTCCCGACGCGCTGGATATTTCGAAGGAGCCTGATCACATTCTTTCCATGTACGGCATTCGCAACACCGTCAAAGAATGGCCTAAAGAAATTAATGCAGAAGAAGAGATGGACGTCTTCGGACGGAAGTGTCTGGCTGCTCGCCGCCTGCTCGAACGCGGCGTTCGCTTCGTGCAAATCTGGAGCGGCAACGACAACGGCTTTCCGCGCCGCAATTGGGATTCGCACGAAGACGTGCTCCGTGATCACGGCCCGCTCGCTCGGGGATTCGCGCGCGGAGCCAGCGCATTGATCAAAGACTTGAAACAGCGCGGATTGTTGGACGACACGATCATTTTGTGGACGACAGAATTCGGTCGAATGCCGTCAAGCCAGGGCGGTAAAGGCCGCGACCACAATCCTTATGTCTTCACGAATTGGTTGTGCGGTGGCGGAATCAAGCGCGGTGTAGTCGCGGGTGAGAGCGATCAATGGGGCTACAAACCGTTGAATCGAAATGCCCCGACTGACGTCTATGACATTCACGCAACGATCTTAAAACTACTCGGCATCGACCATACGAAACTGACATTCAGAAACAATGGAATCGACCGACGGTTGACGGACGTTCATGGGCGGGTGATCGAGAGTTTGATTGCGTGATAGTCGTGATATGAAAGCTAGACACAGTCATGTTACCTTACACCATGCTCCAACACCGTCCGCGCGAAACCTTTTGGAAACGCAATCGGTCGATTCGGGCCACTGCAGTTGAACATCACGCCATCGCAGGCGGATTCGAGAATCCATTTACAGAGGAAATCACCAGTGTAGATGGTGACATCAATCGGCTTGCCATTGTGATGCGAAAAGACGTAGGCATTGAGGGCATCGCTATGCGTAAAAGCGGCAAGTAGGTTTCGGCCTAAGCTGTCGGGAGCGGGATAGGGCGCGAACTGACCATGCGCGGCTTGCGCGACGGGGACAATGTAGGAGCCGAAATTCCGGATCGTTTTCCAGCCGGTTTCATTTTGCAAGACACTGGAAAGCGCTCGTTCGACTTCGATGGCCTGTCCCAGTTTCTCGAGTTCCGGAAGCATTTGCTTGGGAAACGAAATCGATTCGGCTGCGCAGGGATTGACGCTAATGCTGTCCACCATGCCTGAAAGTTCCGCCAGGATTTTGCTGCCGGGAAGTTGAAGGTACTCGTCGGGAATGTTGGACTCGCCGAATTCGTTTTGCGCGAATTTGTAAGCGTCCTCGTCGGTAAACATGAGTGCGTATTGGATGGGCGGGTCGCCGACATGCATGAACGAATTGGGCATCATCCAACCGTCGTATTCGGCGATCATGCGCAACAGGACCGGGCCGGGAATTTCATCCTTGATCTTGGCGGCAAGCGCGTCGCGAATTTCAGCGGCTGATTTGGTCATGAAACGGCGATCCTTTGTTGCTCGGCGCGATCATACATAAGTGGAGGCATACTCACCAGCTAAAGGCGTGGCTCGAAATAGAAACTCGCCTACCACGTAAGGTCCTTACAGCATAAAAGTGTACGCAAGGAAAAAATGGCGATTGTATTCAGCACGTGTGATTCAATGAGGCGTTTTGGAAGCGGGGCATCAATGAAGAAATTTTTTCGAACGATAAACTCCTAATTTAAGGCAATGAAGGGTTGAATTAGGGTATTCGAGTTGATTTTTTCAAATTAGGTAATTGACAGATTCTTAAAACGTTGTTATTAAAGGAATAGAAACTCGTTTTCAACTGGCTAAAATGTGGCAAAAGCGAAACTCGTTGTCATGTCGCTAGCCCTAAGAGACGATTAAAAGTAGTGGACGATTCAAGCGAAATTTTGAGAGAGGCTCTTGCAATCTTGCGTATAGCGTTTAGAATCTCGACACCTATGATCAAACCATTGCCAAGCATAAGTCGTGTAGCGCTGTCCGTAGCGCTGGCTATTTTCTTAGTGCATAGTTGCTGCTCGTACCGGGTTGAAGCTGGAGAGTCCAACGCCTCCCCAGCTCCCGCAGCTGCTGGTGCGCCTAAACCAGCCAAGCCCAGTGGCGACGCACCGACTCCGGCTGACCTCATGAGCGGCATGGACTGGTCTGCCACCAAGCAGTCTTTCTTGGATGAAAAGGGTGCGGTGGTTTTGTCGGGCAGTGCGTACGTTCGATATCAAGGCATTAAACTTCAAGCCGACAACATCGTTTTTTATCGCGAAACGCGCGAAATGTACGCCGAAGGCCATTGCAGAATGGCGATTGGCGAATCGGAAATGGAAGCGGCGGCGGCTTACATTGACGTTGACAGCAATTCAGGTTACCTGATCGAAGCCGTAGTCAAAGTGACCACTCAGCCCAACGTAATTGGTAGTTCATCCTCGAAAGCGTTTGGAATTAGAGAAAATCCAGTTATTCCAGGAACTCAAACTAATATGTCTCCGAACAAGCATACGCGCCTTCCCGGCGAAGATGCGTCATATGTTCGCAAAGACCCTTACGGAACCTATGTCGATGCAAGCAGCGATCCGCAGGCTCGCGTCAGCTTTTTGATGAAGGCTGATAAAGTCATTTTGCAGAGCAAGCTGCATTTCACAACCGAAAATGCGTTCATCACCAATGATGAAATGGCCCATCCGATCTACGGTATGAAAGCCGCCGCGATGGACTTTTATCTGCATGAAATTCCCGATCCAAAAAATCCAGGAAAGACGATGCTATCGCCTGAAAAGGTCGTGTTGCAGAAGCCTCGGTTGCAGGTCTTCGGACATGATCTACTCCCATTCCCGAACGTCACGTATGATATGGCGAATCGCCGTGAATACATTTCGATTCATCAAGGACAGTCTGGACGTTGGGGTAACTACCTGTTGACGCGGTTCGGCTACGACATGGGTCCGGCGAAAGGTGAAATTCAGCAACGCGATTTCCAGTTCACGCATGTGTATGTTGATTTGGACGAACGCATGCGACGCGGTCCAGCTGCTGGATTTGAATTGGAATGGCAGACCAAAGGATACCAAACGCCGGGTGCAGGACCCGAGAAGCTGTATTACGACTACGGAGTAGGACGCGTCCGAGCCTATGGCGAATACGAAATTCAGATCAAGACTGAAGACGATATTGGTCGAGCCTCACGCGATTTGGAGCGCCGCATTCAGCCCAAGATCGACGGCTTTCAGCGTATTCAGTTCGATCCGAATTTGTTGTTTCTCGCCCGCCGAAAAGTCGACAATGCCGGACCTCCAAGCTTTGCCATCGACAAACACGAAGGAGAAGTTCGCGGTTTGTTGGAAATTCAGCAGCATATTCCGATTAAACGCATCTTCGGAGTTCAAGACGTGCAAGTCGATCTCGTGTACGAACGCGAATCAGATCGTGATTTTAATCTGGAATTCTTCCCCCAGAACTACAATCGGCATAACCAGTCCGAAGCGATGGCATCAGTGCGCAAGGCGTGTGACGATTGGAATTTTGAATTCCTCTACCGCACCAATCCAGAGAATTTCGACAGCTCGCCGCCGCGCAGCCCGTTTGATTATGGTACGTTCACAGGATACGAACCGGCAGCAACGTATACGTCGTTGGCGAAAGATGTCGGCTTGGGTGTGTACATGTCCGGCGAAGCGCAAGCGGCACGGATGAAGAAATATTTCGAGCGCGCGATTTACAATCAGCCCAATCTAGACTCCGACCGCTTGTATGGGAAGGTTGATTTTGCTCGCCCAACTCAGGCGTTCTGTTTCCTGAATATCACGCCGCACATTGGTGCGCAGGGCATGCTGTACGATAATTCACGCGATGTTCCGGGTGGCTTTGTCGGTCAAAACTCAATCAACGGCAACAGCATTTCCCAGGGCGCAATCACCTACGGTCTCGATCTCGACACACGCATCTATGGAACATTCTGTGAGTTGAAAAATGAAGCGTTGGGTATCGATGGGTTGCGTCACGTCGTCGAACCCAAGTTTAGTTTCCGGGGCGTAAGCAATACCGTGAACGATCCGGTCAAGATTTTCGATTTCGACCAAATTGACGATTTACAGCGCCAAAACGTTGCGACGTTCTCGCTCGAACAGACGTTCCAGACACATGTGGAAAACCGTGAAGGGCAGCAGAAGACGGTGACGGTTGGAGGTTTCGATACGTCACTGGATTACTATCCGTCCGATACAGATCGGCAGAGACTGTTGGGTGGAAATTCTTTCGGGATGCTGCGCGTCGATGGTTTTTTGCGCGTTTTGGACATCATGCGCTTCGATGCCGGTGTCGGCTTGAATCCCCAGAATTTCCAAGTAGAGACCGCGCAATGGAAAGTCACAGTTGATCCGCATGATCGCTGGCGAGTACAGTTCTCTGAGCGCTTTAACTTTAGTAAAGACTCTCGCGCGATTACGGGATCAGACCAGTATCACTTGGAAGTCGCGTATGAATTGAGTGACCGCTGGGCGTTGAGTTATGAGCAGATTCTCGAAAAGAAAAAGTCGCTCCAGTTGATTAAGGGCCGCCAAGTTGAACGTATTGGATTGACCCGACACTATGGTCCGTTTGATGCGAGTATTTTCTACTCCGTTGACCGCAACATCAATGATCATGGGTTCTATGGATCTCTCCGACCGACGGTTGTGTCCCGTAATTTGATTCTGGCTGAAAACGATCCGTTGGTGAATCCGGTGACTGTCGGCGGTGAATTTGAAGAGCCGGAAGCGCGTAATTTTGATCCGATGCAGATTTTGAAACAGCAGCGCTTGAATAAAAAGGGCGGCAAATCGCTTCCAGGCGAGAAGGGTAGTGGTGGCGATGTACCGGCTCCCCCTCAGACGAGCGCGTTGAATCGTTCGAAGAACAATGAATTAGCGGATACGATTGATTTGGACAAAATTCCGAAGAGCAAGCCCGCTCAAAAGAAGGCGGCGGTTGACGCGGACGAATGGACGTTACCCGCAAGTGTGCCGACATCAGCTCGTGATCGTTAGTCGCGACTGAGTAAGTAATTTGATTGCCAACAAAATGCGAGCGACCATTGAGTCGCTCGCTTTCGTTTGATGAATGTGCTGACGGTATCACTTCGCGGAACGACCATGGATGCGACCCCGTTTTTAATAAATGGTGCGTGGATTCAAAGCGGCGAGACTGAGTTGATTCAGTCGCCTTGGCCTGCGACCTATGCCGCGAACATGCCAGCGACAACGGTGTGCGTTGCTTCTCCACAACACGCGCACGATGCTGCGTGGGCAGCGTCGGCGGTAATGCCGGCGATGCGATCCATGAGCCGGTTCGAACGCTCCGAAGCATTGCGACGGATTTCGCAGGAGATCGATGCTGCGAACGCTGCGTTTTCGGCCGTGATTTGTAGAGAAGCAGGCAAACCGCTGGCGCTGGCACAACAGGAAGTGATACGTGCGTCTCGAACATTTCTAATGGCAGCGGAAGAAGCGCTGCGGACTCCCGGCGAAATTGTGTATCCGGACCGAGAGGCTCACGGTGCTGGAAAGGTGGGGCGGGTTGGTTATTTCCCCTTGGGCCCGGTGCTCGGAATTACACCGTTTAATTTCCCGCTTAATTTGGTAGCGCATAAAGTCGCTCCAGCATTGGCCGCCGGATGTTCGATCGTGATTAAGCCTCCTCCACAGGCACCGACAGCCGCGTTGATGCTGGGGCGGATCGTTTTGCGCAGCGGATTTCCCCTATCCGCGTTGCAGATTGTGACCGGCGCAGTCGCTGTCGGGCAAGCACTCTGTGCATGCGATGAATTTGCAGCGGTGTCCTTCACGGGATCGGCGAAGGCGGGTTGGACGATCAAACGCAACGCGCTTCCCCGGCAAAAAGTGGTGCTCGAACTCGGCGGCAATGCAGCTTTAATTGTCGATGCGTCGGCTGATTTGAATGCTGCGGCTACGGCAGCGGCATCAGGCGCGTATATGTACGCGGGGCAGATTTGTATTTCGACCCAGCGCATTTTTGTCGACCGGTTGGTTGCGGACGATTTTGAACGGCGATTGGCCGAGAAAATATTCCGCGATGTTCTCGTCAGCGACAATCCGAACGATGCGAAAACATGGGTGTGTCCATTAATTGACAAGACTTCCGCAGACCGGATTGAAGGGTGGATCACGAGCGCAGAAAAAGCCGGGGCACAGGTCTTGATTCGCGGCCAGCGCCGCAGCGATAATTTCATCACACCGTGGCTGCTTGAAGCTGTGCCAGACATCCTTCCGCTGGCGTCCGAAGAAGTGTTCGGCCCGGTCGCGATACTTGAAGCCGTCGCGAATTTTGATGCCGCGATTGCCCGAGCGAATGCATCGAAATACGGGTTACAGACAAGCGTGTTTACCGCGTCGCTTGCGCATGCTGAACGCGCGTACCGTGAGTTGGAGTGCGGTGCCGTGCTGGTGAATGAGCCGACAACGTTTCGTCTGGATTCGCAGCTTTATGGCGGCGTGAAGGAGTCGGGATTTGGGCGGGAAGGCGTGGCTGAAACAATCCGGGAATTCAGCCAGCCGAAATTACTGATCGTCAATCCGTGAGCCGGGCGATGCCCTAAAAATTGTAGCCTAGAACCAATTCGAGATCGTGGACAAATATCGCGTCTCAAGAGACCGCGTGGTGTATGCATACTAGTCTGAAAACTCGGCAGTTTCAGCCGGACTGATTAACGGTTTTACCCACGAGGTCGACATGGCGTTTTGCAAAATACCGGCGCGCGTTTGCGTCCGGTTGATGGTGTGTGTTGGATTGGCGATAAGTGTTTCAGTCGCGGTCGCGTTTGATTTTCACGACACGCTGCGCACGGACAAAATCCCCGACGCGCTCGTTCCGGATATTTCACCGATCAGCAAAGGTTCAATAGCTCCCGGCGTCGAAGGCCTCGCCGTATTCTCCGAAAGCACTCGCCACGCGATAGTGAAATTTGAAAACACGGCACCCGGTGCGGATGAATTGCCGCTGGTGGCAAGTGTTCGGATGCGCACGGTGTCAACGTTCGACGCCGCGTCAGCCCCGGGATTTTACTTTTATTGGGATGACAAAAACTACGCGTACTTCCGTGCTACCCACGAGACGCATGTACTTTTCGGATGGAAGAATGCGGGTGAAGAAACGCAGTTGTATGAGCACGGCGTCATGCGCGATACGAAGACACTGGACGGCAAAACGGCTGGGAAAGAAATTTTGGTCCGGCTGGTTTTGATGGAACGCAATCTGGCGTTTTATTTAAGCTCAGACGGCATTAATTGGCGGAAGATCGGCGACGCCGGATTGCGCCCTGGCATAGCGGGTGTCGCTCCGAGGATACTATTGGGCCGGGGCGCTCCGGGCGAGAAGCCCAATTTTTGCAACGACACGGCGACGAATCCGAAAGAATACCGCCCCGTTTTAAAATGCTATTTCAGTGATCTCACGCTTGCCGACCACGGTGCATCGGTGAAGCCGGATGTTCCTGAGATCGACAAAAAAGAGACGTGGGAACAGACGCTTGCGGCATTGGAGTCTGCTGGAATTCCGCGTTCTTGGACGGTGCTGCATCCTGCGGGCGACAAAGTCTACCATGACTCAAAAGACTGGCTGACGGTCGAGAATTGGTCCACAATCAAAGATCTGGGCGGCAAAGCGGTCAAGGTTTTTACATGGGACAAACCGGACGATGAAGCGGATGACCCACTGGTGGATTTGCGGGACCGGATTGATCGCGCAAAAAATTCGACGATCTTATGCCGGACTGATATCGAGTGGCCGGTGGCAGGCGAAGCGACGGTATGGTTCGACAGCATGGAACCGTGCCGGATTTTCGTGAACAACAAACTCGCATACGAATACCAGGGCAACGAATGGTGGCGTGAGAAGCGGCCTGTAAAGGACCGGACGGGTATTCCAGTGTTTCTCGAAAAGGGCAAAAATTCGATCAAGATGGTTTTGAGATCCATCCGCGGAGACACCTCGTTTTTTATGCGTGTCGAGCGCGACGATGTGCCGCGTCAGCTGGGATTGATTCAGAAAATGCTCGAGTTGTTTCCGCCTCCAGCGGGCGGATGGCGCGGCGAGCAAGCGTTGTTTGATCTCGCTCAGGCGCGTGAGACCGCTCTGGATTTTAAGGGCGCGCTCGAACATTACTCGGCGGTCTACAACTCGGTTCAATCGAGTGACGAAAATCAGGAGCGCGCGTTTGAAGCAAAACTGCGCATCTATGTCTTGTTGCGTCAATTCGATGAGGCGATCAAAACGGCTGACGCTTTTCTGGCCGCGCATCCCGGCAAGAAAGCTGCAGCGTCAGCGCGGCGGTCGCTGTTGCGGTTTGAAACGTTGGCGGGGCGTGCGGGCGCAGCGCGGGAACGAGCAAGAAATTGGAACGCAAAAGACGGGACGATTGATGCCGCTGAGACGTTGCGGATTGTGGCCGGAGCATTGAATGAAGCGGGTGCTCGCGCGGAGCACTTGGCGACGTTGGAAGAAATCGCGGCATCTAAAGACTTGAAGCCAGAAGATCGGGCGCGCGCGGCAATTGAATCAGGTTCGTGGCGCATTGAATACGAGCGGCGCAAAGGTATGCGCGGCGTGCCGCCGGATCCGGCTGAGCAGGAGCGGGCGTGCAGGTCCATGATGTCGGCCGTTGCGATTTTGCCCGGCGGGAAGAATCCTGCGGCACAGCAGTGGCTGTCAGATGCTGAAGCGGAATTGAACAACAAGAAGCCGGACCGCGCGTACGGCGCAGCGTGGGGAGCGGCGTTGACTGCACTGTTGTGCTCGGACGCGGACTCCGCGTACTATTTTGCGGCGAACAAAGGCTTCGCAATTGACCTGCCGCTGAAAGACAAAAACAACAACGTCATTCTTGATCAGAATCAATTCAAGGAAGCAGCATGGGCGGCGTTGCGTGAAAAGTGTGGAGACCCGGCGTGGTCCGGGCGCTGGCGCGTGGTGTCGTTCAAGCGAAGTCGCGATGGGAAAGCAAATACGGATTTGAATGGACCACTTGCGAACTCGGATATGGGGGTTCGATATGGCGACAAAAGCTGGAACGAAATAGATCCGGAAAATGATCGTAACGAACGCTCGGAATTTGGTTTTGATGTAAAGCGGTTCAGTGGTGACGGTGGCGTGGTCTGGCTCGCGCGCGATTTCGACATGCCTTCAAGTGCAGACACGACGCTGCATGTGTCTAATTCGGGTGTGTGGGCGGCTTGGATTGATGGCAAGTCTGTGGGTGATGATTTGAGCACGGGCGTGTTCAGAATCGAAGCTGATCGGCTGCCCTTACATCTTGAGAAAGGCAAGCACCGATTGTTGATCCGGATTGAGCCACCGACGGACGGGACGTGTATGTTCCGTGCGCGAATCGGGTCTGAGCCGCACATGGCGATGCTGTTGGCGATGTGCGCGTTGACTGCGCGGAATTATCCGACGTCGATGGCAGGGCTGCCGGGTGATTTGAATGCGATGCGCGACGGATTGAACGGGCGTTCAAATCCCGGGGCGTTGATGACGTTCGCACAAACAGTAGCTCAGATGTACGACGATCAAAAGTGGTTCTCACTGGATCAAATGACTTGGGCCGCGCAGGTATTACACGAGGCCAATTTTGACGTGGGATCGATGCGGGCCTTACGTGTCGCGTTGCAGCGGCTTGAGGACGGGCCGGACTATCAGGGGCGCTCAAAGAAGGTTCTCGAAGTCTCCCGCGCACTGGCCCGGGCGTTGGCGAATGATGGCGCATTCGCGGCTGCCGACGAAGTGCTCTCCTATGCGGTGAATCGTTATCCGAACCCACCGCAAGATGCAGCACTGTGTCTGGCGTGGCGCGGAACGTTGCGTTGGGAGTTGGGAATGAGCCAGGCTGCGCTGCCATTTTTTGAACGATGCAGCCGACTAGGACGATTGCCTGACGAAGCGCGACCTTTGGTTGGACCGGGGTTGGAATGGGCTCGATTTGCGCGGCCGGAGCGGATTGCGTTTGAGAGTTCGCGTGATGTTCAATCGCAATTGGACGCGTTGCGGCGGCAGTTGAATGGTGCGCCGGAGGACGTTGAAAAGGCGATGCGTGGCCTGAGTGAAATTCTGCTGAACACAAGCAACTCACTGGTGAAAATTGCAGAGACGCCGTTTGCGGTCAGGTACGTGGGTGTCCGGGAATTTATCCGCTCCATGCTCGACTCGATGACGCCGGAGCAGCGTGCTACGTACCGGAAAGTCGTGGGTGAGGCGGCGGCTCAAAAGTTGCAACGCGTTTCATCGACGAATCCACTCGAGCTTGAAAAAGTAGCGCTTGAATTTCCATTCACGATGGAATCGCAGAACGCGTTGAGCCGAGCTGGGGATGTGTATTTGGATCGCGGTCGTTATGGACAAGCGGCGTCGATCTTCGCAACATTTTTGCGGGAGCCGAGCCGTCCGGAAGCGGCGACGCTGGCCTGTGGAAAATTAGCGTTGGCTCAGGCCTATGACGGGCAGAAATTAGAAAGCGAATCGGCACTTAAACGCTTGGAGTCTGAATTCGCGAAAGTTGAAGTTCAGGTCAAAGGAGCGCCGGTGACGGGAGCGGTTCTGGCGGAGCGATTGCGTAAGCAGATCGCAGCGATGAATGGCGGGGCAGTGAACCGCGATTCAGGTGCATTCGCATACATGGGAGGATTGACGCGTACGGGCGCGACACAAGGGCCAAGCCCGGTGCCGGGCGGTGTGGCGTGGGCTCAGCCCAGCATTGCGTCGGGAGCGGAACATCATGCGAAGAGCGTGTTCGGAATTGACGCGAAAACGAATTTGCAATCGGTGCCGGTCACGGATGGAAAGCGTGTGTTTGTCGGGGCCATGGAATCGTTGCGCGCACTGGATTTGGAGTCTGGGCGAATTGTGTGGACTCAGACATGGGCGGGTGGGGCGGCAGGAATGTACGGCGCAGCGAGCGGCGCGTTCAACGGGTTTCCGTCGAGTGTGCCGTTGGTGAATGGCGATAAAGTTGTCGTCCGAGCGCAATCGGTTTTGTCGTCTCTAAAATGTTTTGACGGAGCAACCGGAGCGTTGCGATGGAGCAGCGATGCGCAGCCGGAACTGAAGAAACTGGTGTGGACCTCGGACCCAGCGGCAGCGTACGGAATGATCTTCGCGATGTACATCGAGCCGGGAGATTTCAATGTACACGGCGCAGCGGCATTGGATGCGGAGACTGGGCGATTGCGTTGGCGGACATCGCTGGCGAGCGGAGCGACGGGGATCAAGATTGCGTCGAATTATTTTCAAGCGACGAATCACAACGGGCCGCCAGCGATTGATGCTGGCGAGTTGTACGTCGAAACCGGATTGGCGTCCGTCGCAGCGATCAACGCGTTCACGGGCGAGGCACGCTGGGTGTCGAGTTATCCGCGCATGCAAATCGGGGACTTGCGCCGGGGTGTATCAGGTACGTTTGATTTGGGCGTACGGTCATCCAAAACATTCTCGCGCGGGCCGCTTTCGCCGATGGTTTTTGGGTTGTCGGTCGTAGTGTCTCCGCATGATGGAAATGGAGTGATTTCGTTTGACCGCCGCGATGGAACGATCCGCTGGCACCGTGAATTATTGGACTGCCGCTACATCGCCGGGATGGCGGGCGGATCGATTCTGGCGTGTGATGATGGAGTGACCGCGCTGAACGCCGAGACGGGTGCGACGGCATGGAGTGTGGATTTGTCCGGACAAGGATTGCAGGGATCGCCGACGCTTTCCGGGAACACGTTGTACATGCCGATGCAAACTGGGCTGCTGCGCGTGAATGCGTTAAATGGAACGTTGGGTGGAGTATCGCCGTGGGATCCGCTCACGGGGCCGGTGGCGAATCTCGTGGTGACTGCGAAGCGGATTGTCGGCGTCTCTGAGCGCTCAATTGTGGGTTTGGGCACGGGGCAATCAGGCGCGTTGGCTCTGCCATTTTATGAAGCGAAGAATTTGGAAGCGGACGGCAAATTAGAAGAAGCCGCGAAGCGCTACGCGGACGCACAAGCGTCAGATAAGGACGGTGTGCCGCAAGCATTGATGTCGCGGGTGCGGGTATTGAAGCGACTGAATAAACGTGACGAAGCGTTGCGGGAGATCGCGCGGTTTGAACGGGAAGCGCCGGCTAAATTGTCGGCGATGGGCGGATTGTGGACGACTCAGCGCGATGCGGTGGTGCGGTCGTTGCGCGCGAGTTTGGGCGAGAAGCTTCCGGAAAACCCTGGGACGAAGAATGCTGGGGCGACTGGTTTGGCCGGTGTGCTGGCGTACACGCTTTTTCTTCCCGGCGATAACCCTCAAGTGGCGCGGTTTGAAAATGATCCGTCGAATCGTATTTGCGCGCGGCTGAACGGCGATGTGAAATGCTTGAGTTTGGGCGACAATCCGGAGATTGTTTGGAGTGCCTACGTAGGAACGCAGGTGAAGATTTTAGCGTGCGGAGACGCGTTTGTCGTAGCCGTGAGCGACCGTGAAATTGCTGTGTTGGATCGGGAGACGGGCGAGATTGCTTCGCAGATTGCTGTAGCCAATCCGGAGTTCGCAACACCGGTGGGGAAAATTAAAGCGGGCGCTTTCAAGGCCAAGACGGTGAAGCCAGCCGAGTCGTTCGCCCAGGCTGTGATTTTGAACGGTGTGATTTATGCGGCAACGGACACACGGTTGGGCGCGTGGGATGCGGCGAGCGGCCGGTCTCTTTGGGAACGCGCGATCACGTTGAGCCGGTTTTCGGAGAACGCATTGCTGGCGCACGATGGACTATTGCAGCGCGTGTATCAGAATCGAGATGAGATTGTCGTGACGTCTTACGATTGCGCGACGGGAACGGAGTTGCAGACGGTTCCGGTGGACAAGTCGCTGAAAGTGTTGTATTCGCCTGATCGGCATTTTTTGCTGGGACGAACCACGAATCGGCTGACCTGTGTCGATCTGCTCAAGATGTCGGTGGCCTGGCGCAAAGACTTGGATGAGATGGATGTCCTCAATGCGACGTTCGAATTTTTGCCGGGTGGACAGTTGCGCTATGCAGGAGTTGATAAAGTCAATACGGCCAATCAAGTGGTGAGACAAGTGGATTTGGCGAGCGGAAACAGCGTGATTCCGGGCGATAACAAACAGGATGCGCAGAATTTGTATTTGGTTTCGGATCGGAGTTATAAAGTAGCACGATTGAGGGCCCTGCCGGACGGAAAATCGGAGTCGGTATGGACAGCGAAGCTGCCGGTTCTGCGCGGAGTTGACAGCGTGTTCTTGAAAGCGTTCACGGCAGGATCGTTCTTCCACAGCATTTTTGTGCGAAATTTTGACAGCGGAATTCGCGATCAAATTGCGTTGCGGACGATGTCGTGGGAGACGGGGCAGCAGATTGCCGAGAGCGTTTTGCCGGGAACACTTCTCACCTCAATCAGCCGGACGACAGGGTTGCGGCATGTTCATTCTGAGTTTATGGATGTGGGCGGAACGCTTTTATATACGGCAAAAGAGGGCGTGTTTTTGTACCGACCGGCAGGCGTGACAACTCATGCAGCGGTTGAAAAGCAACGGACTGAGTTACGCCAAGGAAATCTCCCTGCTGAACGCGTCAAGCACATGCGGCGCAGTTCGGCGGGATTGGAGCAGCCGGAAGCGCTGGCCTTTATCACTCCTGCGGGCGCGCGAATTGATGGCGATTTTACAGAGTGGGCCGGGACGGAACCGATTCTGATGACGAATCGCGAGGATTTTGTGCCGTTGCGGGATGATGCCAAATGGCCGGGGGTGGCTGCGTTTTCGGCGAAGGTTTATACAGGTTGGAATCAGGAGGGTGTGTCGGTCGCGGTGGACGTGGCGGATGCGACGCCATTGTCTCCGCGCCCGGGGAGCGAGACGACGACGGGCGATCGCGTGCGCATCGCGATTGATTCGCGCGATGCGGAGAATCCGTCTCTGGAGCCAGTGGAGTGTTTTGTTGTGACGCTGGCGCTCGCGAAAAGCGGTTCATTTTTTGCGCAGGAATCGGGCGCGGTTTTGGACAACGGACCGCGTCCAGTAGCCAAAGTTTCAACATCGCCTTCGGGCAAGGGGCGGTTGTACGAACTGTTCGTACCGTGGGCAGTGCTGCGTAAGAATCCGGGCGAACGAGCGCTCGAAAAACGTGAACTGCGGGTCGGCGTGGCGGCATTTGACGGCGACGAAAATGGATCACGCGGTGCGATGGAATGGGGTGCCGGAACGACTGTGCCCGGAGCGATGCCGTTGTGGATGGGACGATTGTCATTGATCGATGTTTCAACGGAGAAAGTTGAACGTTACCGAAAGATCATTGCCATGGTGCCGGGCAGTCCGGAGGCGATGAAGTTTTTACGACTGATTTTGGTTGGGAAGCGCGGACCGAATGCCGAGGCTGAACGCATTTCCGAATTGGAAAAGTTTGTGATGGAACATCCGGATTCGGCGAACACGGCGAAGGCTGTCGGGATGTTGCGCGACGCGTACAGACGGACCAACGATCCGGATCCGGCTCGTTTGGATAAGCTGGCGAAGCGCGCGAAAGTGTCGGACTCGGTCCAGTTGGCTCTGGACGCAGCGTTCAAAATGTGGGTGTACATCGATCCTCAAAAGCCGCCGCAGATGATCATGGTTCAATTTTCGAACGGTGATTTCACAAACATGGTTGCCCGGGCGTATTGGGGCTCACCGGTTTTGACCTGGGGTCGCGATGGCGCGAATGCCATGAAAAAGATTGGCGAGCTGCCGAAGCCTGGCGTGTGGACGGAACTGCGCGTGTCTCCATTTGATGTGGATTTAGAAAATCTGGAGATCAAATTCCTGGCGCTGACGTCCGTCGGTGGATTGACTTATTTCGATCATGTCGGCTATACGATCAATCAGAAGGAGACGGTGTTGATCGATGGAAAATTGCCCGAGAAATGGCAGGCGCAGTACAGCCCGGTTGTATTTGTGGATTCACCGAAACGAGCGGGCTTGCCGAGTATGACGTTCGGCGCGTTCCATCAAGTGGATGGGTTATACAACACCCATTTCAAATCGGCGGATTGGGCCCCATTGATGAGCTTCGCGTCGCTGCGTCCGACGGAAACAGTTATTAATAAGCCGGCGCACTACCAGGACATTTGCCGAAAAGCTGCGCGCATTATTGATGACACGCCGGAGGGTCTGGCGTTCCTGCGCCGGGCGATTGATTTGAATGAAGGCGACGACAATCAAAAGAGTGTGAAGGCCATTGACGAGATCTCGAATTTCTTGAAACAGAGTACCGGATCGACGAACACGTATGAAGCGTTGAAGCTGGCGTATGATTATATCGTCCGTGCGGGTGAGGCGAATCCGCTGGAGAAGATGAGCGACTTCATCCGCGACACGAAAGCACCGATTGCGGCTGTGCGAGCCTTTTATTCGGACCGCGCGCCGGGATGGACGGAATGGCATGTGCTTGGACCGTTCGTGGCGTTGGGCGAGCGTCGCGGAATGGAACAGGCGATGGAGCCTGAGAAGGCGGTCGATCTGGCTTTCAAAACGCAGAGCGCCGAGCGCGATTTGGCGTGGAAAAAGATTTCGTCGAAGAACAAAAATGGCGATTCGACGGTGGACTTGCGAGCTCTGTTGGAGGCTGAAAAAGAATCATACCGCGGGCCATATTTTGGATATGCGTACACGAAATTCAATTCCCCGACGAAGCGAAAAGTGCTGCTGGCGTATGGCGCGGAGGATGTGATTTCGATCTGGGTGAACGGGCGGCGCGTGGTGAATGAAGTCTATACTTGGGCGCAGCGAGACAAGGAATCGGTGGAAGTCCAACTGCGTAGCGGCGAGAATGAAATTCTGATAAAAGTAGGTGTCAACCGCGACCGGCTGGCGTTTATCTTCAGACTTGCGGACTTGGACGGAAAGCCGTTTGACGACATTAAAAATGAGTAGAAAGTAGCACCTGTTTTAGCCCGATCTACACAACGAAACGTTCAGATTATTTACAGTTCAAAGGGATGACGTGATGATGCGAATTCGGAAAGCTGTTTTTGCGGCGATGGTATGCGGATCGATCGTATTGGGATTAAGCGCGGGCGAAGCAGGAAAACCGGCTGACGGCGCAAAACCCGTCACCCCGCCGAAGCCGGTCAAAAAGCCTGGCGACAAAAAGGCCATCGAGATGGATTACGGTCCCGCTCTGGCGATCACCGTTGGAGTGGCGAAAGAGAATATCGCGTACAAGGGAATTCTAATTCCGCTGAACAAAGACAAGACGACGAACATTCTGTTTGATACAGAATTGTGCCGAGTGGTTGCGGCGTGGACAGGTGGCTTTTTGAATTGGGGAAGCCGACCGTTCGCGGACAACAACAACGATTATTGCAAAGCCGACGGAGCGATTCAATTTTCAACGCCGAAGTTGCCGGGATGGGCGAAGGACGGCAAACTGGAAGACCCGCGCAATCCGAAAGACGGTCCGTTGCCAAAAGACTGGGCAAAGTATAAGGGGCTTTATCTGGATGGCGACAAGGTCGTGATTTCGTACACTGTCGGCGGAGTGCTGGTGCAGGAAATGTTCGGCGTTCAGACAACGGACGGTGAGACGACCATCACTCGAACGGTGCAAATGGGTGCGTCGGAAGTGGCTCAGAAATTATTTTTGTTTGAAGTCGAATCTGCGGATTCTCAGGACGAGTTATCCAAAAAAATCGGCGAACGGTTCGAAGTGAAGTCAAAGGACGGAACTTTCGTCGAAGCGTACAGTGAATCGGCGGGAAACGGTGTTCACGTCACGTCGGAGCGGGGACCCCTCACGCGCGCTTTTGTCACCGTGGACGCTAGCAAAGAGACCTCTAGTTTTAAAGTCGAACTCACGAATCGAAAGCAGCCTGCGAAGGCGCGAGAAATTGCGAAGAAGGTTGAAGCGATTGATCTTTCTATTCATACCAAAGGCGGCCCGGCGCGGTGGACTCAGATTCCAGAGACCAAAGGCGTACTTTCGAAAGAAGACGGTCTATATGTCGTCGATACGTTGACTGCTCCCGAAGAGAATCCGTACAAATCGTGGATGCGCTTTACGGGCTTGGATTTCTTTACCGATGGTCGAGCTGCTGTCTGTACTTGGAACGGCGATGTGTGGATTGTTTCGGGGATTGATGCGAATTTGGAGTCGCTGAAATGGAAGCGTTTTGCGACCGGATTGAACAACCCGATGGGAATCAAAATTGTAGATGGCGTGGTTCACACGGTTGGCCGCGATCAGATCACCAAGCTGCATGATTTAAATAACGATGGCGAAGCAGACTATTATGAGAATATTAATAATGATTGTTATCTGACCACTAATTTTCATGAAATGTGCTTTGATTTGCAGACAGACAAAGCGGGTGACTTTTATTATGCGAAAGGATCCTCTATTTGGGCCGGTGAACAGCGCATGACACCACACAACGGAACGATTATTAAGGTGTCAAAAGATGGATCGAAATTTGAAGTCTTGTGTACAGGATTACGTGCTCCAAATGGTATTGGTGTTGGGCCGAATGGTGAACTGACATGCAGCGATAATCAAGGAAATTGGATTCCGGAATGTCCTATTAATTTGATTAAAAAAGATGCGTATTATGGCTGGGTAGGGAAGGGGCAGAAGGCTGAAGATTTCAAGACACCGGATAAGCCGCTCTGCTGGATTCCTTATAATATGGACAAATCATCGAGCGGACAAGTGTGGGTGCCTAAGGACAACACGAAGTGGGGGCCGTTTGCCGGACGGATGATGTTGGCCTCATATGACTGCTGGTTGTCCGTGGTGTTCTTTGACAAAGTCGGCGACGAAACTCAGGGCGGAACGTTCCGCTTTCCGGTCAAATTTGCAAGCGGCATGATGCGTCCGCGATTTAGTCCGATCGACGGGCAATTGTATATTGCTGGTCTTAAAGGGTGGTCGAGCAGCGCGGCACGCGAGTGTGCGTTGAACCGAGTTAGATATACAGGTAAAGCGGTGGTGATGCCGCTGGAAACACATTTGACGAAGACGGGAATGGAAGTTCTGTTTTCGGGAGCGTTGGATGCTTCAATTGTGACGGACAAGCAGAACAGCAGCGCGGAATGGTTTAATGTGGTGCGCACGGGAGGATATGGATCGCCTGAGTGGTCCGCGAATGATCCCAAGAAGAAGGGGCGCGACGCTGTTGAAGTGACGGGCGTGGCCTTGAAAGAAGACGGGAAGACAGTTGTATTTACCATTCCGAACATGAAGCCTGTCACTAATTTTGTGATCAAGTATCGGTTTAAAGCGTCGGATGGGGCAGAGGTGAAAGGTGAAGTGGATTATACTATTAACAGAATGCCGTAGGAATCATTCTATATAACTGTTAATTTAAAGAGGTACGTGTTGAAAACTAAATTATTTATCGTACTGATAGCGCTCACAAGTGTTTTCGCAGCCGAAGAAAAATGGGATCCCGTCAAAGATCCGACGATCAATGGCCGGGCGCTGGACGTGGTGCGGATGGCTGTCAAGCCGGAGTGGGGCTATCCAGCGACTCAGCAGGATTCGTATATTGTTGTGCTCCCGAAAGTGGATCGGAAGAATGCGCCGCTGTATGTGGTGCTGCATTCGGCGGGGCATGACGTGGTGTCGTGTGTGAAGTGTACCAAACAGGTTGGCAATCACGATATCTATCATTCGCCCGATGACTTCTATGCTCTTTATTTGGATTGTCGCGAGAATAAAGGCGATTGGTGGTGGGGTGGGATGCATGTGAAAGACGCCAATCTCACGAAAAAGAATTCAGGGGGCGATCCGATGCCCGTTGAAAAGCGTGTGATGGCGAACGTCCGAGCGGTAATTGAGAAGTATGGTATTGATCCGAATCGGGTGTATCTGTGCGGGAATTCAATGGGCGGCAGCGGGGCATTGGGCATAGGCACTCGAAACGGCGATGTGTTTGCCGCGATCAAAGCGAACGTTCCAGCTGGAATTGAGCATGTCAGTCAGCGAATGTATTTTCCACCCGCGACTGTTCCAGAAACAGTGAAACTCCCCGAGCCGCCTGTTGTGATTGATTACTCAGGGCAGAATGATGGTTGGTCGGCCGGACATGAGCGCTTTGTTAAAGCGATGAATGACCGGAAGTATGCGCTCTATT
This sequence comes from Planctomycetota bacterium, assembly GCA_037129555.1. GTDB lineage: Bacteria > Planctomycetota > SZUA-567 > H5-PLA8 > H5-PLA8 > JANXLS01. The sequence goes on along the minus strand of JBAXUS010000046.1, from coordinate 7,307 downwards.
TTTATTGGGGACCGTTTGGTCACGCGAATAATACGTCGCAGATTTTGAAGGTCAACGATCTGATCAACTCGTTTGATTGGTTGACTATTAAAAAGAATGAATTATATGCGGTGTTCACGAATGCGACGTGCAACAGCAAGTTGCCTTGGCCGGATGATTTGAAGAATATTGAAGCGGGTCAGATCAATGCGTTCTTCCGATGGAAGACAGTGAGCGACACAGCAGAGAAAGTGGACGTGTCGCTCCTCCTGATGAACGCGACGGAATTGAAGACGAAGTTTGAAATACCGAAGGAAGCGAGTGCTGACGTGACGCTGCGGCGCTTGCAGAAATTTAAGATCAAAGCAGGCGAAGCTTTTAAATGGAGCTATGGTTCAGCAAAAGGTGAAGGAAAAGCGGATGCTGAAGGGTTGGTGACAGTGTCGGGTTTGAAAATGACTGCGGAACCTGTGACGTTGAGTGTGAGCAAGTAGTCTTTGATTGGCAACCACATTTTTGGAGGATGAATTTGATGGGATTGTATTTCAAGTTGTGTGCCGTGGCATGTGTGATGGCGTTTGCAACTCAGACCCTTCATGCCGAAGATGCGGACACTTTGTCGTCCAAATATTTTGAATTGGCCGCCGACGAAAAGAACGATGCGGAATGCAAGAAAATCGGCGCGTCATTTCTCGAAGCTGCGAAGACAGACGCCGATGGACTCAACGAATTCGCATGGAAAGTCATGACCGAAGACGGCATCAAAAAACGCGATCTGGACTTGGCCATGCGTGTCGCAAAAGCAGCATTTGATTTAAGCGAAGGCAAGAACGCCGCGATTGTGGACACGTACGCTCGCGCGTTTTTTGACGCGGGCAAGCACGAAGAGGGTATCAAATGGCAGAAGAAAGCGATTGAAGTGTGCACGGACGATGGCTTGAAATCTGAACTGGAAGAAACACTGAAGAGCTACATAACGAAGGCGGCAGAAAAGAAGGACGCCAAGAAATAGAGATCAAACGCATCCGAAATGGCGGACGAAAAAACGTACGCCATTTCGGATGAACTCAAGCATAGAGAATTCGGATCACTCTATTTTTTCTTCACAAAAAACACCGCGTTGGCAGTTGCGGCGTGGCCGTTGCCGTCGAGAACGGTGACGAACAAACGGTAGGCTCCGGGAACAAGTGGCGCTTTGAAACTGGCGCGGGAGTCCTTCGCTTCGAGGAGCGCTTCGGGGTGTGCGGCGGGTTCGGATTCAGCGTCGCCGCCGATTTTTAAATCGCGCGACTCTTCAATCACCTCCCACTTCGTTTCGAGCTTGTCGCCATCATCATCGTACGCGATCACGCTAGCTTGGAATGCGGCTCCGGGTTCGAGTTCCTTTTTGTGCGTGGAGCAGTCCAGTTCCAAAATCTTCGGCGCTCGGTTGGCCGGGAAGCGTCCAGTGAACGCGTAGCTCAATGCATCTACTGACCCCAGCGATTCGCCTGATTTCAAAAACATGCCGAACCAGGTCGCAGTACGTTCTTGCTTGTGTCCCCAAATAAAAGCATACGATCCGAGGCAAACTCCGCCTGGCGCGATGCTGCGCGAGTTGTTCAACAAATACCGATCGGCTTTTTGGGTGCTGGTTTCTTCCAGAGGCGCGCCCCATTTTGCACGGCCCGCTTCCCAGAATCCTTGTGGACCGTATTCGGTTACAATGAACGGTTTGCCCCAGCCAAAATCTTTGACGCGCTGCGCGACACTGTGCGCACCACCGTAGCAATTGACGCCCAGGATGTCGATGTTCGGGCAATACGTGGCGAGCGACTTGATTTTCTGTTCGTTGATTTCAGCGAGGACCACCATCGTCGGATGGTTGGGATCGATCTCGTGAATGGCGTGAGCGGCGCTTTCAATCGCGTGCCAGACCGCTTCGCGACTTCCGTCGCCTTCGATTTCATTTCCAACTCCCCAGATCAACAGCGCTGGATGTGATTTGTATTTGGTGACGTTTTTCTTCACTCGTTCGAGTTGCTCGGCGACGCGCGCAGGTTCGTTGTAATTGAAGCCGCTGCGTTCGGGCGCGAGCCAAATCCCGGCGCAGACCGAGAGATTTTTTTTCAGCGCCATTTCAAGTGTGAAGCCGAGGTTTTCGGTGCTCCACGTCCGCACCGAATTCCCGCCGATTTTGACGAGCGTGTCGAGATGATGCTCGCCCCCGCCACCTTTGATGAAATACGGCTGACCGTTGCGTAGTAGTCGGAAACCGTCGTTGGTGCGCTCAACTTTTACGGTCGATTCTTTGACGGATGTTTCCGCAGCAGGTGAGGCGAACATCCCGGCGAAACATAAAATCGCTGGGATGATGAGGAGTCGGTTTTTTAAGTTCATAAGACGCATTCCGAAGGTTCAATAGTTCATCGTAATTTAAACCATGATCGTGCGGAACGCGCAGGCAGAATTTTGCTATTTGCGGGGCAGATGAAACGAGTCGAAGAACTTCGCGGCGTCGGCGTCGTTTACATCGTTCTTGGGGACGCAGACGGCAAGTTGGAAGACGCGGTTATCGATGAGAACTTCACGTAATAGCCAGCGCGCCTGGCCGTCTTCTCCGGAGATCACGAGCGTTCGGCCCGCTGCGGATTCGATCTTGATCGGTTTCTCGGAAACGACTTTTCCGTTGACAGACTTGACGAAACTGTCGCGGTCGGAGTCGAGCAATTTCTTGATCGCGTCTTTTTCGGCGAGGCGTTCTTTCGGGTAGTCGCAGAATCCCAGGACGTAGACATACATGGGCGTTCGTGTGGAATCTTTTGCGATGTAAATATGCGTCGCAGCAGAGTCCACGAGCTGCATCTGGTATTCCGGATTCGCTGGGAATTTGATGTAGCAGACCCCGTTGCCGGGTTGGTACGAATTCCATTCGCGGTCGGCTGCCGAAGCCAGCGCGGCGGCCGCAATACAGATCACGCCAGCCAGAACATATCTCATTTTATTCCTGTTTTTAATACGCATTTAGTCCGCCGATTTTGGCTTCGATTTTACTTTCGCCTTCTCGCTCGCTTTAGCCGTCCGACGTCGATCTTGTCGCTCCGTTTCGCCCTGGATGCGTTGGCGTTCGATGAAAATCTGCAATTTGCGAAGTGCTACCATTTCCACCTGTCGCACCCGTTCGCGAGTCAGGCCGATACGGTCACCGATTTGCTCCAGCGTATTCTCGGGATTCTTGCGGTCAAACGGATTTAATCCGTAGCGTAATTCGATGATGTGTCGCTCGCGTTCGTTCAGTGCGAGGTCCATGGCGTGATGCAGCGCTTGGTGCTCGGTGTCGTCGATTTCGATCGGTTCTTCGTGACTGGGCAGCGCAACGAGGACATCGTCCATGTCGAGCTCTATATCACCGTTTCGGTTCGACGAACCGCCGCGTCCCATCGATCCGGTGGCGCTCAGTGCTTTGTGGATCATCGCAACTTTGGAGGCAGGAAGTTTCAGATGTTTGCCGATTTCGTCCGGCGTCACATCGCGGCCCAATTTCTGGGAGAGCATGGAGCCGGCCTTTTTCCAGCGCGATATTTCTTCGAACATATAGGCCGGAACGTGGATCGGTTTGACTTTGCTGATCAGTGCTCGGCGGACAGTCTGCTTGATCCACCACGTGGCGTACGTTGAGAATTTACAGTCTTTGGCGGGATTGAAACGTTGGACGGCTTTGAGAAGGCCGAGGTTGCCTTCTTCGATCAAATCGAGAAGCGACATGCCGCGCTCTCGGAAATGTTTGGCGATGCTGACGACGAGCCGCAGATTGCTGCGGATCATCTCGTGACGAGCTTCTTCGTCGCCCTCTGCGATCCGCTGGGCCAACGAGCATTCTTCATCGTGCGAGAGCAGCGGAAATTTACTGATCTCGGACAGGTACAATTCCACTTCTGCGTCGTTCGCTGCCATGGTTGTCCTTCAGAAACGAAATGGGTGTCACCATTGGATCAAAGCACTGACGGTTGCATGCTAATGGGTCGGCAACAAATTAGACGCACCAAATCCAAAATCCTTATCCGAAATATTTGAGAACCTGCAGCCGAAAGTCTCACGTGTCTCGACGCCCCCCACTTGAGCGGGCACGCGAGAGCGGTGTTCAATCGAAAAAAAATTTAGGCTTGGCCAGCAATTTTGCAAATGGTTTGTCATTCTCTCTTGACAGAAAGCCCGATAATGTTAAACATGTGCGAATCATATTATTCAGGTTTATTGCGAGACCGGGGGGCTTCGCGTACTCACATCTTCAACATTTCTTGAGGCAACGCGGCTCGTTTAAACTTGGGAGGTCTTACTTCAGTGACTAAAAACGACATGGTCATTAAAATTGCTCAGGCGACCAACATTGAGCAACAAAAAGTGAAACAAATTGTGCAAATGACTCTGGATGAGATCATTGAGATTCTGGCGGAAGAAAAACGCTACGAATTGCGCAACTTCGGCGTGTTCGAAGTTCGAATGCGGAAAGCGCGCAAAGCACGGAATCCGCGCACGGGGCAGGAAGTGATGGTCCCGGAAAAAGCGGTCGTGACATTCAAGGCCGGCAAGATCATGGAAGAGAAGGTCGAGAAGACCGCTGCCGAACTGGCGACGAAACCCGCCCCGACGAAGTAGTCCGATGGCGTGTGTTTGCACACTTTGTTCGAAGATCGATCCGTTGAGTACGTCGTATCAATCGCCGTTGCCAAGGCTGTCTGCAGAGACGGCTTTCACGGGCGAAGAAAATTTCTAAAATTCTCTAAGAATTCGAGAATCCAACCGGGCGCGATGCGAGTCTAACCGAATGGACAGCCAGTACAGCGACGAACAGCTCGTTGAATTGGCGTCCCAAGGAAGATTGGACGCCTTCGACGCTTTGTACGAACGCCACCAAGACCGCGTCTTCAATCTCCTAATACGCATGAGCGGCTCCGAAGAGGATGCCGAGGACTTGTTGCAAAAAACGTTTGTGAACGCATGGAATGCGTTCGCGACGTTTCGCAAAGGCAGCCGCTTTTACACGTGGCTTTATCGCATCGCCGTGAACGGAGTGTTCACGCACGAACGCGACAAGGCTCGGAAGCGGAAGCACGAAGCGGGCAGTCTGGATGCTCCGGCCGCAGGCGGCGAGAACGACGAACGCCGAACGCTCGGGTCTTCGGTCGCCGATTCGCGGAGTGACGATCCGCTGACGACACTCCTGAATAAGGAGCGCGATCAGATGATTCAAGACGCGCTGAACCGGTTGGAGCCGGACCATCGCGTGATTCTGGTGTTGAGGGAGATTGACGATCTGGATTACGACGCCATTGCCGAAACGCTCGACATTTCGTTGCCTGCCGTGAAGTCGCGGCTGCACCGAGCGCGGAAAGAAATGGCTCTGCTGTTAAAAGATTTGTAAGACTTGTGAACGGGAACGTTATGCTGACATGCGACGAAATAGAATTGGAGTTGAGCGCCTACTGCGACGGTGAATTGCCGCCAGCTGAGCGCGTGACTGTCGAATCGCATCTAGCCATGTGTGCTGCGTGCAAGACGTCCGTCGAAGAGATTGAACGCGTCCGAACAGTGTTGAACATGTTGCAGAAAGTCGCGGCTCCGGCTCGGGCAAAAGCGGCTAGTCGTGCGGCGGTGGAAGCGGAATTGAAATCCGCGCCGAAACCGATTGCTGCGTCTGTCACGCCGATTCAACGCGGAAGGCGTTCAAATGGGTGGATGTTGTTTGCGAGCGCGGCGGCGGCAGTGATGATTTCCGCGCTGGGATATGTGTCGTTCTTTCGCTCATCGATTCCGACCGAATTGGACAACGCGCCGGTTGCGTTCAAAGTTCCAAGCGACGAACGCAAACGTGAAGCGCGGGGTTTGGAGCGAGCGCCCGAGGAGTTGAAGCCTGGAGCTGTAAATCCGGTGGGGGCAAACGATGTCGCCTCGATTCATCCGGATGGCGGGGCTATTGATTATCCCGAAGCTAGACCCGTTTCTCCCGTACCGGTGCGCAAATCCACCGAAGAGGAACGCGCGAGGACACTTGCGCTTGATGCTAAGTCAGACAAGAGCATGTCGAGTACGACAGCCACACCCATGAAGAAGGATGCCGCATTCGGTGGTCCAAATAAAGATGGATCGAACACGTTCGCTCTTGGTGGAGGAGCGAGCGACAAGAACGCGGGACCCGTATTTAAGCAGCAAGATGCGGTTGCTTTGAAAAAAGCAGAAGCGCAGCGACCTCTTTCGCCGCCTGCACCTGCACCCTTTGCGACAGCTCCGTCACCTCAGCCGATTGCGCCCAAGGGTGAATCGGATAAGGGTGGGGAAGGTCAGTTGCGCACGGAATTGCTTGCAAAAGCAAAGGCAGCAGGAAATTCTATTATCATACGTCCGATGCCCAAGGCAGTGCATAACGGCGATGTAAAAGAAGGTGGCGACGCGGCTGGCCGGGAAGCCGGAAACGGTCTTCCGTCGGCGAAAAAAAGCAGCAGAAACGAGGAACTCGAAGCCCTTCAATCCGGGACTAAAATCATCACACTTCAGGAAGATCGCAAGGCACCGCAGAAGCCGGGAAATGCTGGCCCCGTACCGCCGACCGCTGCGTTCCCTGTTCCCTCGGCTGATCGACCTATTGTGGAGGATGCGCCCGTTGGAGCGTCAAATCGCCGCGCGAGTGCGCCACATGAAAACACGCAGCTGTTCGTTGTGTTGCGCGGAACAAATCTTTTAGATTTGGCCGACTCCATTCGCCAGCGCGTGCTGTCGAAAGATAAAAACGCGACGTTTCTGGAAGCTCCGCTTGTGCCGTACCCGACGCCCAATTCGGCGGTCGCGGCTTACGCAGTCACGATCAGCACAGCCCAAACGGACGCGGTCATGAGTGCTCTTGAATCGATGCAAAGTACGACGAAACCAGCAGCGAAAAAAGACGCCCTAGCGGAAGAATTATCCGAAACGCAAAATGAGCAACTCAAAAAGCTCGCCGCCCCGCGTGGCGAAAAACGCACTGGACGCGTGACGATTCGTATTGAGATCGTGATTGAGAAGTAGTCTCGATCACTAAATAAAGATTTCGATAATCAAGAACCAGATGTCTGGACATTGCAAAAACAATTCCAGCAAGCGCATGAAACATCCACCGCCTGTCATACAACCATCTGCGACGTTGTTCGCGTATTGAATATCCTTCTTGGAATGTACTGGATGCGGGCCGGGGAGCGGCGTTGATTCGGCGGGGTTTTCCATATCGGGATAGCGCATTCATTCCATCGGAATAATGGTGCTTTATAACGTTGCAGTACACCCGTGACGTATTAACATGATATCAAAACATCACACTA
>JBAXUS010000459.1:0-2158 GCA_037129555.1 Planctomycetota bacterium | reverse complement strand
TGGATATGGTCATATCCAAGTCGAAAAACGAACCACTTTACTCGTCTTCTGCGTCATCGTCGTCATCTGAATCATCATCTTCGTCCTCACTTTTCGATTGCGCGAATGAGTAAGCGTCAAGATGATCTGTGTTTTCATACGAGCCCGGCTGATTCTTGCGAAAATCGGCGTGATCATCCAGCAGGCCTTTGTAATAATAAAGACAATTGTAAAGTCCATTGAGCAACCGATAAAAGGATGCTTTCTTAATGGGCTTCCGAAGCCATTCCCCCACCAGTTTTCGGCCGGTCTCGGTTTTTAGGAACAAGCCTGTCCCTCCGTGCAGGCTAAAAACATGCCCGTGGAATAGATGAGAATCCGCGGGCGCGCCGGGAATCTCTATGCGCCTGTCCGTATGCCAAAACGCAAGGAAGTACGCGTTTTCGTCCGTCAGCGGTTCTTGGCGTTTGATCAACTCCAGGAAGAACATCCACGCGACGGAATAGCACTGGTGAAGCGCTGTCAGCGCTTCATACGACAGCAAATCCAACGCGCGGTTCTCTTTTTCGTATCCGCCGTGTCGGCATTTTTTGCATAACTCTTTCCAGATTCGAATCGCCTCGCTCGCCGCTGCCGCTTCATCTGGGAATTTCTGCGCAGCCGAATCCAAAATTCTGTTTTCAAAATCCCGATAGATTTTCAGTTCTGCCTTGTTCAATTTCGGCGGCCCGAGCAATTTTCCGGTCCGTTTCTGGAATTGCTGCGGTGATAACATTTTGCTATATGCACCCGCAAGTATCATCTCCAAATTGTCCACCGTGTCGCTCCGGTCAAACGTGGTCGGAGAAAGACACGCATGTATAACGATCTTGTTTGCCCGCTTTCTTTTTATGTAGGGAACGATGTGAGCAAGTAAAAAGTTCTGCTGACAATCCCTCTGCGTGTGCCCTCCGTGGCGTTTGCAATACGCCCAATAAAGACTGGCTATCGCTTCGTTCTGTTTGGGCGTTCTAAAGCCGTAAACGGATCCTTTCGTCAGCCACCAGTGGCTGATCGCGATTCCATCGAAGACTTCTGGCGAACGCCAAAGCTCGAATTCCGCTTTCGTCACTTTGGGCGGAAAAGTCAGTGTTTTTCGTTCGATTTTGCTCATGCGTTTTCGGTACTCCAGTCACGGCGTCTACATAAGATAATGCCTGAAATGAACTTACATGACAATAGGCGCGTCTGTTTTTGGTTGAAAATTGCGCGAATGCCTACTCTGCGAACTTAGGCGGAGGAAGCGATGATAGCAACGAACTCAACTTTAGGCGGCAGCGACACCGAACAGAAACCCGACCAAACTTGGGCTGCGAAGTATGCGCAGAAACACAGGTTTGACCGTGTAACTCAGTTCCCCGGCGACATGCGCCCGCCCGACAAAGTACGCCTATACAGACGCTCTGGACATTATTTGCTTCAATGGTGGGATCGCGACGCGCGGCGCAATTTGGCCGTGCGCGTGAATGGCGACCTGCTCGATGCCTTGGCGAAGGCTCGCGAGATAGACGCACGAATTGCAAATCAAGGCAGTTCAGGGATCACGGGGCAACGAATTCGACACGCCGATTTGGTTGCGCGCTTTTGCGCCGATCTGCAGCGGCGCGCGGACGCCGGCGAAATCGCGTTGAGCTCCGTCAGCCGTTACAGAGCAGCGCTGAAGCATTACATCGATTTTCTGGCCTCCTGCCGCAATGGTAATGCCGCATTCGCCAACCTGGCGAATCGCGAATTCGCGCAAGAGTTCGCGGCATTTCTGACTCAACTCCAAGTCGGCGGGAACGGCCGTGCGGGCGCGCCACGCCGGGCGATGCGTTCGAGTAAATTCGTGCTCGATGCCGCTCGCGCCATGTTTGAATGGGCTATTGATCCTGATGGCGGCCATGTGTTGCCCCACGATTTTCGCAACCCGTTTCGCCGCGCTTTTGGAAGCCGTCGTACCGCAGCAGACATGACGGCAGCGCCGGACATCACCACCACGATGGCCGCTGATTTTCTCACGGCGGCGGACGATTACCAATTGCCGCTGTTTGGCGCGTTATTGTTTTTCGGATTGCGCGCCGCGGAACCCTGCATGCTGCTTTGCGAAGACATCAAGAACGGCTGGCTCCACGTCGATTGCAAGCCCGATCTTGGATTC
>JBAXUS010000458.1:0-2178 GCA_037129555.1 Planctomycetota bacterium | reverse complement strand
GTGTGGGTCTTCCGCGACATCAGCAAACGCACCCGCATGGAAGAGCAGCTCGCGGCGGCTCACGCGCGCTTGATCAAGCTGGTCAAGGAAGACGTGTTGACCGGATTACTGAACCGGCGCACGGTGCTCGAAGCGGGTGAATTGGAATGGTCGCGCTGGCAACGGTCGCGAAAACATTTTTCAGTCCTGCTGATCGACATCGACGATTTTAAGAAAATCAACGACCGCTTCGGCCACGTGTCTGGCGACCGCGCCTTGAAGCTGATCGCGGACGCCCTGAAAGGTTCGTTGCGAGATTTGGATCTTGTGGGTCGCTACGGCGGTGAAGAATTTATCGTGATCCTGCCCGAGACGCCGATTGAAGGCGCGACGGTGGTCGCAGAAAAGATGCTCGAAGGCATCCGTCAGTTGAAATTCGTCGCGAACGACCAGACCATTCCGTTGACGGCGAGCATTGGCGTCGCGGCGACGCAGCAAGCCGACAAAGACATCGACGCGTTGATTCACCGCGCGGACATTGCCATGTACGTCGCCAAGCGCGGTGGCAAAAATGCCGTCGTTGCTCCGGACGAATCCATGAATCTCGAAGGCATCGAGATGATGTAATTTTGTGGTGCAGGCTTCCAGCCTGCTTCGTGACTTTGCAGGCTGGAAGCCCGCACCACAATAGAATCGCCGCATTGCACTCGACACACAGAGATTAAATTATATATTAAGCCGCAGCCAACTTGACACGATAAAGAAATCAGCGACATTATCGCAACACTTTTGCGCTTGGCGCGAACGCGACATTCTGGGAGAACGAACAGCCATGGCTTCAGTCATAGTCATTTTCGGCGGAAAAGAAGAAAAGGTCTACCAATTGGACCGCTCACGACTCGTCGTCGGGCGCGAACCCAAGTGCGAGATTCAGATCGACAATTTGGGGATCTCGCGCGAGCACTGCGCCTTTTCGCAGCGCGGCGAGGCGTTCCTCGTTCAGGATTTGAATTCGTCGAATGGGACGTATGTGAACGGTAAGAAAATCACCGAACACTTCCTCAACAACGACGATGAAATCATCATCGGCAAGTACCGCTTGGTGTTCAAAAATGACGCGCAGCAGCCCGTCAAAGAAAGCAAGCCGGAAGAAATTGCGGGCGTTCCGGAAACGTTTAACACGTACGTGATGGACGGCCCGAAGATTCAGCAGCAGCTCGAACGCATGCGCGCGTCAAAGAGCGGCCCGAAGAATGACGCGGTTGTGGCCAAGGCAGCGGTCGGTGCCACGGCTCGCGATTACGCCCGAGCGATGGATGTCGGCGACGGGGCTGGCGACAAAAAGAAGAGCGGCAACACGACCAAGATCGTTGTGATCCTGCTCGCGGCGATGTTCTTCTTCTTGGTGATTGTTGCGGTGGCCGTGGGCGCATACTTGTTCATGAATAAGTCTGCGACGACGCCAAACCCCGTTCCAATGCAGCCCGTTCCAACGCAACCGGCCACAACTCCACACTAATTAAATTGTCATGCCCACGCACAACGTGGGCATGACGCTGATTTCTGTCGGTCGCAAAAAATAGATCAGCTTTGTGAATTGACAATGTGACGCGCGTATCTATACTATTCGCTCCATTTGTAAGGCGGCCGTTTGGCCGCCGTTTTGTTGTTGGAATTATTTTTTGCAAGAAAGCACCCGTCATGGCAAATCCGAAACGCAGGCATTCCGTCTCCCGCAAACACATGCGCCGCGCGCACGACTTTTTGACCCCCACACTCCTCGGCTCCTGCTCCAAGTGCGGCAGCAAGTCCCGCTCGCACCAGATCTGCGGCTACTGCGGCTATTACCGCGGCGTCGAAGTGATCAAGATGGAAGAAGCCGCTGCGGAAACGAAGTAGTTTTTGTGGATCGACGACTACCATCATCGAAACGGAGTTCCACATGAGCGCGTTGCAGACAGCCGCAATCTACGGTACCGGCGCGTATGTGCCTGAAAAAGTGCTATCCAACGACGACTTTGCGAAGACGTTGGATACGAGCGACGAATGGATCACGTCTCGCACCGGGATCAAGCAGCGTCACATCGCGGCAGACGGTGAATTCACCAGTGATTTGTGCGTCCACGCCTCTCGCGCAGCGCTCGATAACGCGGGTGTGGCTGCCGAAGAAATTGATCTCATCCTCTTAGGCACCATCAC
>JBAXUS010000457.1:0-2212 GCA_037129555.1 Planctomycetota bacterium | reverse complement strand
GGGACATGCACAAAACTTTTTCTATATAGTTTCGTGCACATCCGCGTTATTTCCAATTTACTTGGCTGACCCTGTCTTATTTTGCTTGGCTGTGTAGATCATGCTCTGATTTTTTAGCAACGCAGAATTATTAAAGATCACAGCAAATGTAACTGTCCGCATGACGTTGGTTAGATTCGCGTTGTTTAATTGTGAAACTGTCGCCAGCGCGTTTGCGAAATTGCCTTTCATGAATGTCGCGCTGAATGCTGCCACCGGATTTTCTTGAACGATTCCGTTCTTTGATTTGAGCGCAATCTTGAACGAATCGTTTCCCGACTTCGCCGATCCGTTGCGATCAAGTGTCAGTTTTTTATAAATGCCACCAGCGTCGAAGTACACCACGGCTCCAGTCGCATTAAATCCCTGCGGGACGTTCAGTGTGCCATTCAGCGCTATATTGTCGCCGACGGATTTGGCAAAGTTCAATTTAATAGTCGCTTTACCGAGCCCCAACGCACCGATGAGACCGGTCGCCGGCGCACTTGCGGTGTTGCTGGGATCGGTGCCGACAAAGTTTTCAAATGAATCCGAAAAACCGTCTCCGTCGCTATCCACGTCGCTGCCGATCACAGACACGAGTGGGTTGACAAGGACGGAGATATCGCTGTGTTCCGTCGTAACGCCATCGGTCACAGAAAGAACGGCGGAATACGTTCCGGCGGGCGAATAAACATGGGAAACCGATGCTCCAGATGCCGACGTTCCGTCGCCGAAATTCCATGAATACACCAGCGCATTTGTGCCTCCCGATGCTGCCCCACTAAAACTAACGGATTGGTTCACCAAAACCGGATTCGGCGTCGCCGTCGGATTCGACGCGATGGTGATTGAAAGGTATGTGACATTTAAACTTTTCGAATTGTCGCTGCTTCCCACAAAGTTGCTTCCCGGCGTATAGATGGCCGAAATTGTGTATGCACCCACTTGCGTTCCGGCTACTAACGCATAGGACACACTTGCAGAGCCGCTGGATACGGTGCCTGAAGTCACCGCAACGCCGACGTTCGTCGCTCCGTTCATCAATTGAAAAGTGACGGTGCCTTCGTTGACGGTACTGCCATTCGCATTGACCGTCGCACTCAACGTGACGTTTTGGCTCGCGGATGAATACACGCACGTTTGATTGCTGGCGGTGGTCGTTGTCGCGGCTGGGGTGATGGTCAGCAAATGGACATGGTCCGTGCTGGTTGCAAAGTTAGTTCCGTTTCCGTAAGTGGCAATAAGCGTGTAGGTACCTACCGGCGTACCGGCTGGTAACACATACGATACACTCGCCGCGCCCTCAACGACTTGGGTTGATACAGTAGCAACACCGACGTTTGTCGCTCCGTTCATCAATTGAAAAGTGACTGTGCCTTGATTGACCGCGACACTCGACGTCACCAACGCGTTCAACGTGACGTTTTGAGCCGCACTTGAGTAGGGAACGGTCTGGTTGCTGGATAACGTCGTTGTCACGTAGGGGCTGATCGTAAGCGCCTTCGTAGTGTCGGAACTGGAGGCGAAATTGATCGCGTTGCCGTACGTCGCGACGATTGTATACGTGCCCGACGTCGTGCCCGCAGGTAACGCATAGATAACGCTTGCTACACCGTTGCTAACGGTGGTCGATTGGACCGCCGTTCCGATCAGTGTCGCGCCATTTTTCACATGAAACGTAACATTGCCTTCGCCGACTGTTCCACCGCTTGAGGCAACAGTTGCATTGAGTGTGACATTTTGTGCTGCAGGCGAATAAGCAACGGTTGCGGCGGCAGCAGTTGTCGTCGTATCCAGCAAACTCGGCACGAGCACGGCGGGGCTGGAGATGCCGTTGGTGATGACGGAAGCCATCACATACCCGCGCGGAAATTCAGCCGCTATGGCTGCCGATTTGTACGTAGTGGCGGACCATGGCACAGCGGGGTCGCTCAAAAGCGCGATCACGCGTTCGCTGTCGAGTGCCCGCAAGAATGCGACCGGATAGTTGGTCGCCGACATGGTCGAAAGTCCGCCAGTCGCTTCAGTAATCCCTTTAAATTGTGTACCCGTCAACGCGAGTCCTGCATTCAGAACCAAGGGCGTACCGACGGTCAGGATTTGCGGTTGTAAGTTCGCTTGATATTGGAGTCCGTCATCAGTGAATTCTGCCGTATTCAAAACGTTAGCACCCTCTGTTCCACCCGTTAGC
>JBAXUS010000456.1:0-2224 GCA_037129555.1 Planctomycetota bacterium | reverse complement strand
GCTAGTTTCGCACCGCTGGGTTGCAAGTCATTTCCTTCGAATGAAAAGTTTAAGTCATCCGTGCGATGCCGGTTTCCACTGACGTAGTTGGGGCTGTAGCCGCTGGCACTTTCGCACGTCGCCACCGTCAATCCGTGCTTCTTGAAATAGAACGCGCGGCACGCCGTGCCACCTTCCGAATAGCCGGGATTCGTCGCGTCGAAAAGCGGGTGCGTATGATGATCATTATGATGCCACGTTGATTTCATCCACATCGTAATCAAATTGCCGTCCGACGACGCCGGATTGAAATTCAACTTGGCGTTGCCTGGTGTTTCCGTATCTGTAGCCGTCGTGATGCCGTCACCGAAACAATACTTCAATGTCGCTTCATTGCCGGAAACGCCCGGCCCGGAGAGGTACACGCCGTCCGAACGCAAGTCGCCCTGACGCAGCGTCACATTCTCCCAATAGTTGACCGGATTGAGCCCTTCCAGACAGTAGCTCAAGACGTTGAAGCGGAACACGCTGGGGCGCGAACTCGTGGGTGGCGGGGTCCACCCATTCCAGCCACGTGATGAAATTGTCCAATCGAAGCCCGCCGGTTTCGCCGGGAGGCTCGTGTCAATATCGACCAGCGTGTCGTTCATCAATCCCAGTAATCCGCACGTATCCACAACGCGGTATTTGTAGCCGTCGTTGTTGGGCGTGTGCGGCATCTTGGCTTGTTCGCGCCCGTTGCCCTTGCACGTGTCAGTATCCAAATCACCGGCGAAACTGGCCAGGAATGTGTCTTTGTCGCCCGCGTCGGACGGGTCGAATCCGAGCGTATTCGTTGAGAGCGCTATCTGACCATCGTACAGCGCTGGAAGCACACGGTTCGCGACGACATCCGGAGTGCTAGGATCCTTTTTTTCCGCACCAAACCCATCGCGCATTTTACCGCCGGGATCGACGCATTCCTTATTGGTGAGTCCCTTCGTATTTTTGATTCTGTACCCCACCGGCACCAGCGGCTCGGGCAGAGTGGTCAGCGGCTGCAACGCATTCACGTTTCGAGCATCGCGCGAAACTTGTCCGGCGTACGTCGTCCCAGCGGTGCATTTCGGAGCTGCCGCACCGGTGTCGATTGTGCCTTTGACAAACTGGCTCTGCGTGGTTTCGCGCCACACGTCATAAATTTTCATCAACACTTCAGCCTTGCGCTCGGCCTTGGTTTCGCCGCCGTTGACGACGCGCCCAATCGCGATGACTTCGAAGATGCCTTTTGAATCAAACGCGAATTCTGTCGTCGACCGATTCAAGTCCGTCTTGTCAATCATTTCGTCCGAGCGATAGCGGAAGTTGCGGATGATGTAGACGCCACAATTCGGGTCATTTTCCTTGTCTACATTGGCGGGTTGCAGAAGGACACTACCGCGTGCACCGTTGCTGGCATCTTCATAAGCAAAAATGGGCCAACATTTAAAGGGATCAATTGGCAATTGTGATGTAACTGTCGGATTTATGTTTTTCCAACGCCCCGGTAAATCTAACTTATTCGAAACGTGTCGTTCAGTCGGCAGCTGTTCCGTGTACGACATGACCGGTTCCATGTCCGTGAAATTACGACCCCAGCGATCGATCCATTCGATGTTCGGATTGAATTTCAGAATGTCCGTGTTGGGATTAAAATGAGCCATGATCAGCCGCGCGAGCGATGCTTTGTTGCGCCCGGTTAAGCCTTCTTTCGATCCACCAGAATTCGGAATCGACTTCTTGTCGTAGATAAAATAACTCGACCGGATGTCGTCCCACGGCTTGACGACGCGCATGTAAAAATCGTCCCAACTCTTAAACGGCCCGCGTTCGAATCCTTCGAAGCGCCCGTTATAAGGAGCCAGACCGTCGCCGGCGTCTGCTGTGGTCGGATCAGGATTCGACGTGCCGACGGGCTTCGTGCGCGTGCGCGCCATGATCACGCGATAGGCCAGTTCGTGAGCTTCGTTCAAATCGCCCGTCTTCCCTGTTTTGTATGCAGCCGCATTGTAGCCACCGTAATTGTAGAGGTATCCGAAATTAGTCTCGTCAGCAATGGCCCACGGTTTGGGACGATCCAGCGTCAAGCGCCCTGACGAGGCCGGAATGCGCTTCACGCCGCGCGGGGTCAACACGTACGCCAATTGGTCGTGCGGATCGTACGGCCGGTTGTTGGCGTCGAGGTACTTCCAATCGCGTTGAGTCGCCGCCAAATCCGCGTCGGTGC
>JBAXUS010000455.1:0-2240 GCA_037129555.1 Planctomycetota bacterium | reverse complement strand
AGCAAGGCACTTCCGAAAACGGAGTGCCTTGTTTCGTTTCTGGCCAAAACTGCAATGAAGCGCATAATGAAGCCCTAAATTGCAGAATTTCCCGCCAAGGTTCCGCCAAGGAAATTAGGCCGGACGACGCCCACGCCACGAATGAAGCCACGCCGATAGCCACGAAAAATTTCGACGATTTGAACGCGCTGGCCGCGATCTGGACGACAATGCCGGAGCACATCCGGGCCGCGATTATGGCACTGGTTTCCACATTGAAGCCATGACCGCGCCGCGCTGTTACGTTGAAATTCACGCCCGCCGCGATTGTGGCGGGCTTTTTTTTCGACGGGGAGATTCTCGCCGCCGATTCTTGAACGCGGGGAATTTTGCTTTTACGCTGAAATTTTGGGGTAGTTTAAAAGAGTCTTGATAGACTCCGCATCGATTCACCCTTTTGGTTTGGCGTTTAAGGAATTGGCATCATGCAAAATCGTTTCGCGTTTTTTGTCGTGGCGTTTGCGCTTCTCTGCACTCCGTTTCTTTTCGCTGCAACTGATATTGAAATCGTTTCGCCGCGCGGCGGGGAAACTTACTTGGCGGGACAATCGCAACTTATTCGTTTGGCCGCGACGACGAAATTCAAATTGGTTCAAATCGATTTGAGCCGCGACGGAGGAACCACGTTTACACCGCTGGGAAGTATTAACAATGCCGGTGCAGCGAATACACGCAATATGCTCACGTTTGCAATTCAAGGCCCGGCGTCGGTCAATTGCCGGATACGCGCCACGGCGACACAAGGCAAAATAAACGGCATTGGAGTGTCGGGCGATTTCACGATTAACGTATCGGGAACCGGGGCGTTGCCGCCGATGGGGCAAGCCGGGGGCGATTTGACAGGGGCGTTTCCTTCCCCACAGATAGCCAACAACGCGGTGACGACGCCCAAACTGGCCGACGGAGCGGTGACGAGTGCCAAAGTCAATAGCGGCGTTGCATCGTCGAATTTTGTACTGGCCGCTGACGGCAACGGCGGAGCGAATTGGACGACACCGCTAAGCATTCTTCCGCTTGTTGGAGCACCCTATGTTTTGAAATCGGGCGATACCATGACAGGGGCGTTGACACTCAATGCCGATCCAAGCGCGAATCTTCACGCCGCAACAAAACAGTATGCAGATGCTGAAACGACACGCGCTAAAGCGGCGGAAACCACGCTGGCCGCACTTGTCACGACGGGTAATGCGACACCGGGCGACATATTGGCGGGGAAGTCAGCACTTGTGAACGGTTCATTGGTGGTAGGCATCGTACCGCCGGGGGCGAACGTGACGGGTGCTAACGGCAATTTGAGTATCACAATCCCGAATGGGCTTTACAGCGGAAGCACAACGGCGACCGCAACGGACGCGTTTCTGGTTCCCTCAAACATCAAATCCGGTGTTAGCATTTTTGGTGTTCTTGGCGCTGCAAACTTTATCACGACCTACCCCGCTCCGGTTGTCAAAACTGGACAGACGACAAGTTATGATGCGAATGACGATGGCGCACTTCAGAAAGGTGTCACTCCGCCCAATCCAAGGTTTACAGATAATAATGACGGCACGGTGACTGACAACCTAACCGGTCTGATTTGGTTGAAAAACGCGAACGCATTTGGGGGACTACAGTGGTCTCAAGCACTATTTTTCACTAACATTTTGAGCAACGGTACGGCAGGACTGAGTGACGGTTCAACAGCAGGGCAATGGCGTGTCCCCAACATAAGAGAACTTCAGAGTCTGATTGATTTCAGCAACCAGTCCCCCGTCCTTACCACGGGCCATCCGTTCACACGCGTCGGCTCAACATACTGGTCGTCTACCACTTGCAAGTATAACACGGGGAACGCGTGGTGCGTGAGCCTGACCTATGGCAGCACAAGCAGCGAATACAATGGATCCGTCTATGTTGTCTGGCCCGTTCGTGGTGGGCAATGAGAGTCTTTTGATTCTACGAATCTGTATAGATACATGAAGAATTGAACACGGCATTCGAACGCGCATTCTTCACGTCCCAAACTCATTCATTCTTTGCTAAGCGCGTAGCGCGGCGCAAAGAATGAATGAGTTTGGGACGTTGCGCGCGATTGCACTTCATTGCGTTTCGAATAGGCTACGGTCGCCGGGCTAGGTTTGGCCGCCTACTGGTTTAAGCTTTGGACGCGCTAACCCAACTTCCGCAGCACGTAGTGCAAAAAATAAATCTTTCGCTCCAAA
>JBAXUS010000454.1:0-2240 GCA_037129555.1 Planctomycetota bacterium | reverse complement strand
GCCATCAACGTCTGCTTCCAGCCCTCAATCTTCGCGCGCAACTCCTTCTCGCTGATCTTCAAATCCATCGCGTATGCAGCAACCGGTTTGATCATGAACGGAATGTTGTGTGGAATCTTTTTACCCGTCGCTTCTTCGCGGAAGTTGCCTTCTTCAGTCACATTGAAAACCGTGCAGAACATCTCCGCGTCTTTGCCGAGCAACTTTTCAATCTCATCTTTGCCCCACACATAAAACTTGCCTTCTTCGCCTTCGCTGTCCGCGTCGAGCGCCGAATAAAATCCGCCCTCAGGACTGGTCATTTCACGTAACACCCAATCGCACACGTCACGCGCCACGCGCTCGTATTCCGGATTTTTATAAATGACCGACGCTTCCGCATACGACCGCGACAACATTGCGTTGTCGTACAACATCTTTTCGAAATGCGGCAAGAACCAACGCTCATCAGTTGAGTAGCGATGAAACCCGCCCCCGAGCTGATCGTGAATCCCGCCCATTGCCATTTCATCGAGCGTCAGTTTCGTCATCGTGTCGAGCAGCTTCACACCCACCGGCGACGTCCCCGCGACACCCGTGCGCTGACGCATATAAAGGAAGTACGGTAGCCCGTTATTCGGCGGAAACTTAGGAGCGCGACTAAACCCGCCGCGCTTCGGTTCGAACTTGCCGTGAATCTCATCAACCGTTGATTCTAAGAAATCGTTGTCGAGCGTCGATTGCGACGGAATCTTCCGGCTGGCAAGTTGCTCGCGCACAGCTTCCGACATGCGGTCAGCATCCTTCATCACTTCATCATGCTGCTTGACCCACACCTCTTGAACATTCTTCAGCAGCGACTTGAACCCTTTGCGATTGCCAAAATCCTCCGGCGGATAATACGTCCCGCCATAAAACGGCTTGCCCTCGGGCGTCAAAAATACCGACATCGGCCACCCGCCGCGCCCGGAAACAATTTGCACACACGTCATGTAAATCTCATCCACGTCCGGGCGCTCTTCGCGATCAACTTTGATCGACACAAAATGCTCGTTCAAAATCGCCGCGACCGCTTCGTTCTCAAACGACTCCCGCTCCATGACATGGCACCAATGACACGCGCTGTAACCGACTGACAAAAAAATCGCTTTATTCTCTTTCTTCGCCAGCGCGAACGCCTCCTCGCCCCATGGATACCAATTGACCGGATTATGCGCGTGCTGCAACAAATACGGACTGGTCTCCTTCGCGAGTGCGTTGGTGTGTTTCGGATTTTTGGTGTCGTGATTCACAGAGGGTTCCCCGGAGAAAACAAATGCGGTCGAGAGCAGCGCGAAAAGGGTGCACGAAAAAATGTGGCGCATGGTTCGAAGCTCGCAAACAAAGTTAAGTGGACTACCGACAATCGAGCCGCAAAGTTTAATTTGCCGGGCGGTCGTTGTCATTTGGTATTTGAAGAATTTAAACTCGGCCCAGTTTCCAGTTGAACTGGCGAATCGATTGGTTATTTTACCGCAACATATTTTGTCGTAGTTTTTTCCCACTTCAATTGGATCTATCGAATGACCCTAGAATCGATTCTTGAGCAAGGCCTTTACGTGGGTGTGACACTGATCCTGTTCGTCTGCGGTGTCGGCGTCCCGCTTCCGGAAGAAGGCGTCTTCTTAGCCGCCGGTTGGTACGGCGCGAAACACGGCGCCAACGTTTGGCTGCTCTGCTTCTGTGGCATCCTGGGAATCTTGCTCGGCGACTCGATCCCATATTGGGTTGGGCGGAAATACGGATTGACCGTGCTGACGAAGCGCCCCTTCTCTTGGTTCCTGACCGAAAAAGGCATCGCAAAGACGCGCACGTTTTTTGATAAAAACGGATCGAAAACAGTCTTCGTAGGCCGCTTCGTTGCCGGACTCCGCATGCCCACTTTTTTTATGGCAGGATCGATGCGCGTTCCCTATTTGACGTTCTTGATGTGGGATTTGGCTGGCGCATTGATCTCGTGCCCGACGTCGATTTGGCTCGCCTATCATTACGGCCAACGCGCTGAAGAATTGATCAAAGAAAGCCGTCCGATTCTCTTCACCGTACTCGGCCTGATCGTCGCCTACTTGGTCTACCACATCTGGAGCCACCGCGAAACGCCCGACGAACCCGTCTCAACCACAACGCCCAATCCGCCCAATCCCAGCGAGTAACACCGCCATGTGGAACGGGCTTATAGCCCGTTCATTTACACATTCCACCCATTAACTTCCAGGCGCAAA
>JBAXUS010000453.1:0-2247 GCA_037129555.1 Planctomycetota bacterium | reverse complement strand
GTCGAGTTCGTGAAAGTCGCCGGCGAGAAAGGCGTGGTCAGCTGCTCGGTGTGAGCAGCGGCCCAACTCGCTCGGTTGTAAGTCCGCGGCGCGCCCTGCCACCTTCCAGCGGGCGCGCCGCTTTTTGAAATGGAGTTCCAAAATGGCCGTCAAAGAAAACAAATTCCTGACCATCGACGGCGACATCGTTCGCGTCGAAAAGCGCATCGTTGAACGCACCGTCCGCACCAGCGATTTTCTCGCGGAGTTGGCGCGACAGCAGGCAGTCGATACAGGCTTGTTGCCAACAAATTGCCGTTTGATGCAGCGCGTCTTCGACAAGCAAAATCGCACGCGCACCATCTACGTGATCGAAATGTCGCCGGGATTGAAGACGATCCAATTCTCGCCCGAACGCCAATCGCCAGAGGTTCGTGAACTGAAATTATCGTGGCCGCGCACGCTCTGGTTTGTGCGCTGCACTTTCACGCCAGGGCAGAACGCCGCCATCGTCGAAGACATTTGGCCGGCGAGCATCGCGCAGCCGCTCGAAACGTCCATGCTTGACACACCGTTGTCCCAACTTTTAATGCCGAACATTTACGACACTGGAAATGGCGCGGTGTGTCTGGGCAATCTTTCTGTCGCAGACACCCAACCGATTCATCAGCGCATCGACAACATCCTGGCGGAAATTCTTAACTCGCTGTGGAACACCGATTTGATGCCACGGTTTCAGAACACAGGAATCGAGAACCTCGATGACTGGGCGGCCCAAAGCGCGACGAATCCGGATTTTCACACGCAAATTAAATTCCCGAAACATGCGCGTGAGACGCTCACTGGAATGTTGCGGCATTTGGCGGAGGCGCGTTTATGAGTACAGAATCCTTCGAACAAATGCACGAGCTCGCGCTGTCTGTGTACGAAAAGGTATTCCGCGAAACGGAATCGTTCCGAGAAAACAACGTCGGCGCTGATCTTTCATATCTTCTCGGCGCAATTCTCAAAAACAATCCGGTCGAAGCGTGGCTGGTTTGCGAAAGCAATGGCGGTCACGAGGCTATTCTATCCGCCTTGACGGAAGCCTTCCCGCCGAGTCATCCAGTATGGACATTTATTCAGCGTGAGCCGACTGTTACCCCTGCCTGTTCGGCGTCAGCGCGGCGCGGATTAAAGTCAGCGTCCAAAGTTGAAGTCAGTCCCATCGACGATGCGCTTTCGCGTTGCCCGGCAATCGAAACGAAATCGCTCGAAGAATTCCTGGACTCGATGCTCGACGAAGACCTCAATGTCCTTGCGCAACTTCCCGGCACACCGGGGCAGGTCCTGACCGCGCAATTTGCCTATTACGTTCGCTCGTCGGTCGATCTGACCGAAGCGTTGAAACGCGACAAGACAAAATCCAAAACCCTCATCGAAACCATTTACCGGCTGCCTGAAATGAAGAAACGCCGCCACAACTCAAGGAGTCAAGACCATGATCCCGCTACATCCGATTCCGAAGCCGCCGCCTGACCAGCGCGCCGCGTTCCCCGCAGATAACCTGTGTTTTCTCGCGGGAGCCAATGGCTTGTTTAAGCAGGTGCGCAACAATTTCTATTCCGCTCGCATCAAGGCTGAAGCAGTTTTCAGCTTGGCCGAATTGAAAGACGAAGCGACGCTGAATGTTCCGCCGCTGCCGTTGGATTTGTTCCGGCGCGTCGAAGCGTTCTTCGTTGCGATCTTCGAAAAGTTCAAGAGCGAAGCAGTCGTTCTGCTGCAGTGCAATCCGAAGTTGAACGAGTGGCGCGTTGTCGTCCCTCGTCAGTCCGTGCGTGGACTTCGTGTGACCTATGATTTCGGGACGCTGCCGACTGCACCTGCAGGCTTTGAACTCTTCGGCACAATTCACAGCCATGCCGATATCAGCGCTTTTCACAGCGGTACCGACGACCGCGACGAAATCCATTTCGACGGATTGCACATCACCGTCGGCAACCTGGACAAACCGTCACGCAGCTACGCCTGCCGCTGGATGCTGGCCGGACGCGCGTTCACCACCTCGCTGGAGGATGTTGTCAAGAGTGAGCCGCTGCCGATGGCTGACAGTGAATGGCTGGCACAAGTGTCCTACGCCGACCGGTTGAAAGAACCAGCGCCCGCACCTACGCCCGTTATCGAAGATCCCATGCCCGTCCTGCGCGACGATCTCGGAGCCTGGTCAGATTTTTACGGCCAGGAGTTCGAGAATCGTGAAGACCTGAAGGATTACCTGATGCATTTGCG
>JBAXUS010000452.1:0-2254 GCA_037129555.1 Planctomycetota bacterium | reverse complement strand
CTCAAGGTCATTCCTTCCGGAGTCCAGTTGATTACAATTTGCCAGATTGAAGCACATGCTTCTTTCAGCGGGAGATGACGGCAGTTCACCGCTTCGGCGATAGCGATTGCAACGGCGATTGCACCAGCCCTGGCTTCCAAATGCAAGTTGGTGACTTGGGCTGACGCTGTTGCCGCAGCCCCAACTTGGCCAAGATCCTGAGAGAAATACGCTCCGAGCGGACCGACCCTCATCGCTGATCTATTGCCAAACAAACCTGTTCCAAAGGCTGACGCTGAAATTGTCCGCCACGATCCACCGTCGGAAAGCTGAGTCAGAATTTGCCGTGTCATTTTTCCGTAGCCACGGTCTGGATCGGATTTGAAATTCTTCGCGAATACCCACGCAAGCGCATCTTGGTTGATTGTTTTGACGAGACTTAAACATTCCAATATTCCCAACGCCATCGTGGTGTCATCCGTGTATCTCAATGCGCCTGGCGTCAAGGTGGTTCGGCTCTCAAGGTCAAGGGCGTGAAAATGCTGGTGACTCAAGACCTCACCAAATGCGTCACCCAGGGATAGACCCTCAAGCGCCTCCCAAGCGGATGCCATGCAGTTGGGGTGTTGTCTAGTCGTCGGATTTATCACGAATCGAGGCGTGATCAAATCACGCTTGGCTACTTGGTGTTCTACGTGGAACATGGATGGTCGAGGATTCCGGCTTTCGAGCGGGGGAGCAGTTCCGCGAGTGAGGCCCGGAATTTCTGACCTTTTAGATTTATACTTATGATTTCCATGTTTTCCGAGAATTCTGAAAGCACCTGCCGGCACGCTCCGCATGGAGTGACTGGTTCTTTGGAGTCCGCAACAATGACGATTCGTCGGAATGAACGGACTCCGGCGGCGACGGCGGCGAAAACTGCGTTGCGCTCCGCACATATTGTTAATCCGTAAGAAATATTCTCTACGTTACACCCGCTGAATACTTTACCACCTTCTGACTCCAGAGCGGCACCGACAAGAAACTTCGAATACGGCGCGTGTGCTCGCAGGCGAGATTTCCGCGCAATCCTAGCCAGCGACGTTTCGTTTTGTTTAATTGCCATAGTTTTCTTATAGAGATGTTTTTGTTTCAATCCGCCGTATTCCAGCCTGTGTCTCGCGCCGAAGTCGGCGACGCGGAACCGGGCCGACGAATTAAACTGATGAAATGTTCCGTATCGTGGTGAGGCCGATCCTTCGAGGATTGACCCTCCCGCGATTTTCCACGGAAGGGACGGAGAATAAACCACGGATTTCACGGATGGGCACGGATGAAAGGCTTGTTCGCCGAAAAACATAAGCCGCCAAATTCAACGCGGAGCTAAAGCCTCTCGTTTCCGCTCGAAATTCACCAGTCCAGCAAACGCACGTCAGGTTGAAAATTGAACGCTCGCGGCATTCTGCGCGGAATCCGCTCATGCCGGTTCGCCGGAATATTTTGTTGCGAAAAAAAGGCGTACGCACAGCATGGGGGCGTGGTTTCAAAGCGCCCCAAGTATCCTGGAAAACTCATCGCTGTCGAGGGGCTGGATGGCTCGGGCAAATCCACGCAGATCTATCTCGTCAAACGCTGGCTTGAACTTTCGGGCGCGCGCGTTTTTTTCACGGAGTGGAATTCATCGAGCCTCGTGAAGCCTTCGACGAGCAAGGGAAAGATGAGCCGGCTGCTCACGCCGACGACTTTCTCGCTCATCCATGCGACGGACTTTGCGGATCGCTACGAGCGGCAGATTTTTCCGCTGCTGCAGGCGGGTTACATCGTGCTGGCGGACCGCTACATCTTCACGGCGTTCGCACGTGATGTGGTGCGCGGCGTGGATTTTGACTGGGTGGAGCGGCTTTACAGTTTCGCTGTGCAGCCGGATGTGACGCTGTATTTCCGCGCGCCGCTGGAGGTCGCGCTGGGGCGCATCCTCGACGGGCGGCCCGAGCTGAAATACCATGAGGCCGGCATGGATCTCGGGCTGAGCCCGGATCCTTACGAGAGCTTCCGCATTTTCCAAGGGCGGATCCTCGAGCAGTATGAGATGCTCGCGCCCCGCTATCATTTCACGACGCTGGATGCGACGCGCGACATCCATGAGCAGCAGGCAGAGGTGCGGAAGATTCTGCGGCAAAAATTCCGTCTCTCTGATTTCAAGAAAAAGAAAGGCCGCCGCGCGGCGGCATGACCTCATGACGCCGTCATTTTCATCGCCGCCGATGCACCAGCCGAACCTCGCGGGGCGGAT
>JBAXUS010000451.1:0-2259 GCA_037129555.1 Planctomycetota bacterium | reverse complement strand
GCGTATTGAGTAGTTTCGAGTACGGCTGAATTTCTTCAGGCGTCAGATACGCGCAGGTCATCAACGCATCGTGAAGTTCGTCGGCGTCGCGCGCATCAGGTCGGCATTCATCGCGAACGCGCGCAATGGCGTTGGCATCCAGCGCACCGATGCCCTGAGCGTCTTCGACACTCAACGTCCGCCGCGCGTGAACAGCTCGGGTGCGGCGCTCGCCGATGTCGGCGTCGTCGAGGAACGAGTACACTTTTGCCGCGAGAATTTCTCCCGCGAGTGCCGAGGGTTCGACCGTGTCGCGCGCGATAAGTTTCAAGCGCCCGGACGCTATGCCATTCAGCGCGGACTTCAAGCCGATGATGTCCATGGCTTCATGCAAACAATCATGAAGCACTTCACGAACCAGCGGATGGTCCGGCACTTCTCGGTCACCTTCCAACGTTTCAGGACACGCGTTTGCATGCGGGAAAACAGCGCAAAGAAGATCCTCTGAGCGCATCCGCATCAAATGGGGTGGGACTTTTTTTCCGCTTGAAAAACGGAGCAACGCCAGCGACCGGCACGCATCCCAGCGCCAGCGCGTTTGAAACACGGGAGCTTCAAGCGCAGCTTGAATCAGCAGCGGCTCGACCGTGTTTTCGCGCAGATAATTGAAGACATCGTTTAGTGGAAAACTGTGCTGCGGTCCGAGCGACAACAGAATCGAATTCTCGGACGCCGCCGCTTGCAATTCAAAATTAAATCCGCGACAAAACCGCTTTCTCAGCGCGAGGCCCCACGCCCAATTAATTCGTCTACCAAATGGCGCGTGTAGAATCAATTGCATCCCGCCGCTCTCGTCAAAAAAGCGTTCGAGTATCAGCGTGTCGAGTGTCGGCAGCGCCCCTAGCGTCTTTTTCGTTTCGGCCAAATACACTGCGATTTGTTCCGCGCCTGCTCGCGCCAATCCGCTGTCATCCATCAACCACCGCGTGGCTGATTCGAGGC
This sequence comes from Planctomycetota bacterium, assembly GCA_037129555.1. Classification (GTDB taxonomy): domain Bacteria; phylum Planctomycetota; class SZUA-567; order H5-PLA8; family H5-PLA8; genus JANXLS01. Next base: position 1,278 of record JBAXUS010000451.1, on the reverse strand, counting down.
CTTCGGTTTCAAACAGCTTTTCCATTTCCTGCCGTTGCCGCGTCAATTCGCGCGACAATTCATCGCTGCGAGCGGGCGCTTCGCCGAACCAAAATGGCAGCGATGGTGGCTGGCCTTTAGCGTCTTCAACACGCACCCGCGCCGTCTCGACTTTCAGAATTCTCCACGACGTGTTGCCCAGTTGAAAAATATCTCCGGGCGAACTTTCCACCGCAAAATGTTCGTCGAGAGTCCCGACTTTGATGCCCTCAGGTTCCTGAATAATCGCGTAGTCCGCCGCGTCGGGAATCGCGCCACCGCATGTGATCGCCGCCAGCCGAGCGCCGCGCCGTCCGCGAATGCGTTTGCCAATCGCGTCGTGATGAATCAACGCGCTGCGCCGACCGCGCTTGGTTGAAAAGCCGTCTTCAAGCATCACGACGATGTCGTCGAATTCTTTGCGTTCGAGCGCACGATACGGATACGCGCCTTTGAGCATTTCAAAGAGCTCGTCTTCGTTCCATTCTTCGGCTGCTGACGCGGCGACGATTTGCTGGGCCAAAATATCGAGCGGCTTTTCCGGGACCGTCAACGTATCCATATTCCCGCGCCGCACAGCCGAACACAACGCGGCGGCGGTACTCAACTCGTCCAGAGTTTGTGGGAATAATTTTGCGCGGCTGATGCTCGCCAGATTGTGCCCGGCTCGTCCCGCGCGTTGCAGAATTGATCCGATGGACGCCGTGATACCGATTTGGCACACGAGGTCGATGCTGCCGATGTCGATGCCGAGTTCGAGTGAAGATGTGGCGACGAGCGCTCGGAGTTCGCCGGCTTTGAGTCGGTCTTCCGAACGCAAACGTTGCGCTCGCGAAAGGCTGCCATGATGTGCGCCGATCTTTTCCGCGCCAAGCCGCTCTTCCAAATGATGCGCGAGCCGCTCGCACAAACTGCGCGTGTTGACAAAAATCAATGTGGTCCGATTTTCATTGATCAGCACCGCGAGCCGGTCGTACAGCGCCGCCCACATGTCCATTGAGCATACGTGCTGCATCGGCAGCGGCTGGATTTCAATAGAGAGATCAATCTTTCTGAGATGCCCTAGATTGATGATCGAACAGCGTGGCGAACCGTCCGCATTCAAGCGCTTGGTCCCAACGAGAAATTTTGCGACGAGATCGACGGGCCGTTGCGTCGCCGAAAGTCCAATGCGCTGTGGTGGGCTGGGGCAAAGCGCATCGAGCCGTTCAAGACTCAGCGCGAGATGAGAGCCACGTTTGTCGCGCGCGACGGCGTGAA
>JBAXUS010000450.1:0-2263 GCA_037129555.1 Planctomycetota bacterium | reverse complement strand
CTGAGTTAAAATGCGAATGTGCTCCACGTCACCGACGTGGATTTCTCGCGCGTGTGGAACTTTAAATCTCAAACCTTAAACTATTGTTTAGTATCTCAAAAAGCTTCGACCCATATATCTCTTCCGAAAGCTGAGTGACGATCCGTTCGCGCGCCGCGTTGCCATAGATCGTGAACGCCGGCCACGTCGCGGCCAATTCGACTAATTTCGCAGCCAGCGCGTCCACATCGCTGGGCGGGACGAGCAGCCCGGTTTTTCCATCAACAATCAAATCCGGCAGCACGCCCACGCGCGACGCGATCACCGGCAATCCGGACGCACACGCTTCCAACCCCGCGCGGCTCGACCCCTCCGATCCCAGCGACGGCAGCACGTACGCATCCAGCGCGTGGTACACGCAGCGCATGTCATCGATGTATCCGGGAATCAACTGCGTCCGCTCGCGAATTCCCAGCTCTCTGCACAGGTCGTCGAGACTTTTATACGATCCCGGTCCGCGTCGCGATTCGTCCGCAAAAATCGCGAGCCGCACCGGTTTCCCGCCTGCAGTCGTCTCGTTCGGAAACGCTTTCGCAAACGCGCGCACAAGGACGTCGTGCCCTTTCACCGGCGAGGGCCGCCCAGCCGTCCCGATCACGACCGCGTCTGCATCAAGCGCCCATTTCGCTCGCGCCGCGTTGCGTTGCTCAAGTGACGCCGGAGCAAATTTCATCGGATCGATGCCTTCGAGCAGCACTTGCACACGATCCATTTTGAATCCGGGAAGCGACCGGAAATGCTCAGCGATCACGCTGGCCGAACAGATCACTGCGTCCATGACATGATGCAGCCAGCGGTTGAACAGCGACGGCTTGATCGGAAACACAACGCCTCGCAAGCGCACCAACGCCACGCGCCGCGAAATGGTTTTCAACACCAGCGCCGCCAGCCACTGCTCCGGACTTTTCTGAACGATCACGACATCGACATTTTTCTCAATGACAAAGCGCCGAAACGCAAGGAAGTCACGACAGAAACTGGCGATCCGGAGCCCGCGCCGCAACTCGAGCGAATTGACGACCTTCACGCCATCTTTTGCCCCGCGCGCCACCCAATAATCGCCGGGCGCAAAAAACGTCACCTCGGCCCCGAGCGTGTGCAGGATGCGGGCATTATGAAACAAAGTAGCAGCCGACCCCCCGTTCCCGGCGATGGCTGTAAGAAGTGCGATATTCATTGAGCGGAAACGATAGCGCCACGCGCGCTGATTCGCAACGAACGAAGAATTGAAACGCGAGCGCAGCGAGCCGTTTTTCCCCTCTCCCCACCGGGGGAGAGGGCCGACACAGGTACTCCTGTGCGGGGTGAGGGGGAGGCGCTGATTAATCCCACCGCGCCGATAAATCATGACATGTAAGTCCCAACAAAAAACAGTAGACTGCACACCTAATGCATCTCGGACCCCCAACGCCATGCGCCTCCTCCTGCTCCTCTCATTGTCACTCATCCTCCCCGCCACCGCCCGCGAGTTGCCTCTCTGGGACACCCACGAATCCGTCGCGTCCTACGCCCAGCGCGTGAATCTTCCGCCGACAAAATCGCTGGACCTCAGCAACGGCGTGAAGCTCGATCTCGTCTTGATCCCCGCTGGCCGTTTCATCATGGGAACGCCCGAACCGGTGAAGCCCAACGCAACGATTGAAGAAGCCATCGCGATGATCGTGCTGGGCGGCGTGTTGACGATCGGCCTCTTTATTCTCTTGCGCATGAATTATCGAAAAATCCAAAAGCGCCATTTCTCGTTGGGATGGCTACTGATGCTGACGGCGACGGTTGGATTGTTCTTCGGTGGCATTGCTCGCGGATATTCGGCGAAGGAGCAGTGGATTAAATATTATGCTGAAATCCGCTGGTTTAACAGCGTTCCTAACGAAGAGAAACCGGCACATGAGGTCACGATCTCACAACCGTTCTACATGGGAAAATACACGGTGACGCAAGAGCAATTCGAAGCCGTGATGAAGTCGAATCCGTCATACTTCAAAACGCCGAAGGGTGGCGGTCCAACACATCCGGTCGAACAAGTTTCGTGGAATGATGCGATATCGTTCTGCAAGAAAGTGAACGTACAAGTACCAATGGAAGCGCAGTGGGAATACGCGTGTCGAGCGGGAACGAGGACCGAGTATTATTCTGGCGACAAAGAAACTGATTTGGAACAGGTTGCATGGTTCTATAAAAATTCAGCGAACACGACGCATCCCGTTGGGGGAAAAAGTCCGAA
>JBAXUS010000045.1:0-36437 GCA_037129555.1 Planctomycetota bacterium | reverse complement strand
ATCGTTATTCGCTTACTGATTAAAAATGCGCTCGGACCATACGCCTGAGAGCCCGCTGTCGAGAGAGTGATCGTAGCCGGACCAGACGCCACGAGCGTCGTGTCAAACATGATCGTGTCGCCGTTCACGGCTGCCGTGATCGCGTCACGCAACGATCCCGCGCCCGAATCATTCAGATTCGCAACCGTAATCGTAGCGCCGTGAGCCGTCACCATGAACAGACACAGTACCGCGATGAAACCGATTGCCTTCGTAGTGGATCGTGTGCCAAACCGAGCGTTCGTGAGCATTCTCACTCCCATTTATTTGTAGTGCTGTGTGACGTCTGACTGCTTAAAAACAATACCCATATAATACACCGAATTTAAGACAAAATCGTACCGGAGAATGCGGCGGAGTCAAGATGGGAATTGATCGGAGTACGTAGTCTTATTGTGTCAGCTAAAGTCACCGTTGTCGTTGCTTGCCACCACCTTCAGGAGGTGGTTGCCAAGAACCGTACAAACTCCAGCCAGCTTCAGCTGGCTTGGGTGGGCTTCAGCCATTCGTCCCGATCTGCATGGCTAAAGCCGGGACAGCCTTCGGCTGTCACATTAGGACTACGCACTCAATTGATCGTGAACAACCGTCTCATTTTACCGACACAGGTCCCAACCTTTCGCACGACACCCCCTCAAGTCATCGTAAAATAAAACACCGCCCCCTGCCCCGGCTCGGACTCCACCCAGATCGTTCCGCCGTGGCGTTCGATGATGCGTTTACAAAGCGACAAACCGATGCCGGTGCCGGGATAATCTTCGCGTGTGTGCAGGCGCTGAAAGATGGCGAAGATGCGCTTGAAGTGCTGCGGATCAATCCCGATTCCGTTGTCTTTCACAGCGAATAACCAACCACCATCGCGCGGCTCGACGCGGATCTCGACGCGTGGCTTTTCAGACCCTTTGAATTTCAGCGCGTTGCCGATCAAGTTTTGAAACACCTGAGTCAATTGAATCGCGTCACCACTCACAGTCGGCAGTTCCGACGACACAATCGTCCCGCCGCTTTCTTCAATCGCAATTTTCAGATTCGTTTGCGCTTGGGCCAACACGACATTGCAATCCACTGGAGCGAACGGGTTGCCCTGCGTCCCAACGCGCGAGAACTCCAGAAGATCAGCAATCAGATCCTTCATCCGCTCCGCGCCGTCGAGCACTTGACCAAGGTAAGCCGTTTCAACCGCGTCGAATTTATCTTTGCATCGCTTGGCAAGATGCTGACCGAAACTGCTGATCATGCGCAGCGGTTCACGCAGATCATGCGACGCGACGTAAGCGAATTGTTCGAGCTCCGAATTCGACCGCGACAACTCGCGCGCTTTGATGGCCAGCTTCTCGGCGTCATCTTTGCGCTGGGTCAAATCAAGATGCGATCCGGCCATGCGATACGCTTTTCCGTCCGCGCGACGGAGCGCGAATCCGCGCGCGAGAATCCAAAGATAACGCCCGTCTTTGTGCCGCATGCGGTGTTCGAGTTCGTAATGCCCAGTCCTGTTTTCAAGATAATTCCGAATGGTCACGAGCGCTAGGTCCAAGTCATCCGGATGAACGCGCGATTCCCATTCGCTGAACACGTTCGGAATTTCATCGTCGCGGTATCCCAACATGTCTTTCCAGCGCGGCGAAAAATAGACCGCATTCGTCTCGATATTCCAATCCCACAATCCGTCGTTTGTGCCTTGAGACACGAGTTGAAAACGCTCGATGTTTTCACGCAGCGCATGCTCGGTGCGGCGTTGCTCGGAGACGTCGCGAGCGAGTGTCGTTGTACCTTCGATGCGTCCCTCTTCCGACCGCAGCGGCGCAATCGACAGCGACACCGTCAGCTCGCGTTTGTCCTTCGTGACGCGGACGGTTTCGCGATTCTCAATGCGCTCTCCCTGCCGCACGCGGCTCAACAATTCGTCCATCTCTCCGGCCAAACGTTCTGGTATATAGAGCGAGGCGGATTGTCCAACGGCCTCGTCAGCGCTGTAGCCGAACATGCGCTCCGCGCCGGGATTCCAACTCGCAATGGTTCCATCAAGACGAGTGCTTAAAATCGCGTCGTTGGACGATTGTACGATCAACGCGAGTTGCGCCAGCGAATGGTTGCGCTCCTTCAGTTCTGCATTGAGGCGGTCCACTTTTGAACTCATGCGATTCAAGACCAGCGTGGCTCCGAACGCGAGCAGTGCAAAAATAATTCCAGCGACCTCGATTTCAATGCGCAATGCCCGGATGGGCTTGTACGCGACGTCCGCCGGTTGTTGCGCAATGATGACCCAATGTGACCCAGCGACAAGCACAGGCACAAGCGACGCGACGACCGTTTCACCGCTCAGCGGATCGACATAGTCCGCACTCGCCGCCCGACCCTCCAGTGCGTTTCGAACCGGCAGAAGCGACGCGTAATCCCGGACATCGCGCTGCTGCAAATCAATGCCAGGGCGCACGACCACTGTGCCCTTCGAATCCAAAACAATCACATAACCGCTGCTGCCGATTTTAATCTTGTCGAGCCAGCGCGCGATCTTTTCAAGCTGGTAGTGCACCGCCAGAATGCCGATGGGTTTTCCGTCGAGCTGGATCGGAGCGGCCACAACGACGACGCGTTGTTGGTGGTCTGATAACCGCTGATACACGCCGGTGACATGCGGCTGCCACGCTCGCGACACACCGCTGAACCAATCCCGCTTCGAAACGTCCTGCCCCAGCGCTTCGCCACCGAACGGAAAATCGCTCCACATGATTCCCGAGGGGTCTGTGATCGTGGCGCGGTCGATGTCATCGTTGGCGTCCACGATCGCTTTCAGACGCTCGCTCATGTCACGTTCCGCACGTCGGCTGATGAAGTCAAGATTGCCAGGCAATTCAGCCAGCGTTTGCGCGAACGCAATGCTGCGCGTCAATTCGCGCTCGACAAGCACAGCTGTCGTACCCGCGGCAGCGTCATTGTTTTGCTGCACAAGCTTGCGCATCGACGCAGCAGAAATGGAGTACGAATACCACGCGAGCACAGCCACAGGCATCAACGCAGCCGCAACCAACAGCCACCGCTTCCACGTCTGCAACACCGGCTTCGACAGTCGAACCGCTGGGGATTTTATCATAAATTAACCACCGCCATTTACGCAGAAAATGTTCGTAGTTTATGTAGTCCTATTGCTCATATTTAAAAACGCAAAGGCTCGATGGCGCTAACACTACATCGAAACTTGAATTTAAAAGTGTATTTATCCCGAAGGGATTGCAGCCATTAGCCGGTGGTTGAGGCCGAAGGCCTAATACCACCGGAACCGTAACAAAGACACCCGCATCCCGGAGGGATGACAGCCGGTGGTATCGCGTTTTGCGCTCAACCACCGACTAATTGCTTGGACCCCCTTACGGTGTAAAAAGCACATCTTTCGTTGTTGCTCTAAGGTCTCTGAACGTAGTGTCGAGACACGATATTCGCCTTTTCTCTTCTCTTTCATTCGCCGTTCTTTGCGTCTTTGCGCCTTTGCGAGAGAAAAAATGAGTAGACTGAATGGTTATTCATTTTTCATTTCAGTGACCTAAACAGCGTTCCGCTTGTACTTTATGATGTGAACCGTGCTCTTTCAAAGACCGAATGAAAAAGAAAGACGCTCCGAAAGTGCCATCGTTGTTGCAGTCGCGGAGTATATTCGTAGAATGCTCGGCTCAACTTAAGAGCTATCGGACAAAACCCCCGTGCCAAGATGCGCCGCGCAGGGCTTGCGGGACAAGAAAAACTCGCGCGGCGTATTTGGAGACTACGCCAAGCGAGTTTTTCGAAGTACCGCGCAGCCCGCCGCAAGCAGATTGGCGCGGGGGTTTTGTCCGGTAGCTCTAAGTCGCGTAGGATTAGAATTTGATCAAAAAGCGTTTGCCATGTGGCGCGCTGGGGTGATCGGCGAATGTCATTAAAGTCGCCGATGGGAACGATCTAGGAAAAAGTGGGCGAGTTTTAAGCGCTCTATATCCCTGTGCTCAAACTGTTATTTTTCTCCCTATCCGCCCGCCGCTTCGCTGTCGTGGCCCTTTGCATTTTGGCCTTTGCGCCGGGTTGCAATGTGCAACGCGACCAAGCCGCTGTTGACCATGCTCAGAGCAAGCAAGTCGTCGCGTCCTCACCGCTTTTGCACGCGCCGAACACCGTGAAACTCGCACCGAAAACGATCAGCCCAATTATTGTCGACGAACCCGGCGAAGCCGCTTTTGAAGTCTCTTATAAAGGTGGCGTGTCGAACAGCGTTCTGCCTGCGCTCTATATTGATTCAAAAAATCAACCCACGCCAGTGACCACCGTCAGCTCGGCGTCACCGCGCAACGCAAAAATGGGTCTCGTTGCGACAGGAATTTTCAGTCTCGATACGGCAAGCATTGCGTTTGGCGCAGCGGTTACCGGCTCCGTCCGAGCAGTCGCGAATGGCGACAGTCTGCGGCTGGTATGGATCGATGAATCCGGACGTGTCGTAATAGCTCAGGAAGTCGTGCCGGCAGCTGGCGACACGACTGGGGCCTTCACATTTAAAATGCCGCTCGGCGCGTTCGGGCAACTCCATCGAATCGCGCTCGTACGTGTACCGCCAAATGGTGGCAACATCAAAGTCGAAGCCGTCGAATCAGTACGAGTGACCGAACCGTTTTCATGGAAAGATTATGGTGTTATCAGCAGTGGAGACACGGCAACAAAACTGTTTCCACGAAACGCCGTCAAACTAAATCTGGCACTGACGCTCGACGAAAACCCTCTGGCGTTGAAGTCATTCGCTGCTCAAACAGATGCGTACGCAAAATCGCGTGAAACGAAACTGCTCGAGCGCCAACCTCCGATGTTTGATGAAAAAACCATCGACGCCACGAAAGCGGCCATCGAGAAAAATATTGACCACCGCACCGGCGGATTAAGTCTGCTCTCCTTCGGAGACGGTTACGAATTTTCGAACCACAGCCTACCGTTCGACTACGACATGTCCGCCGCGACCCTCGACATGTTTCGCGACTGGCTGCACAGCCGCTACGGCGCAATGAAACCCTTGAACACGCAATGGAAGACAACGTTTGTGGGCTGGGACAAAATCGTTCCGCCCACGACGGACGACACCAAAGCCGCTCTGAATTCGACGTACTCCAAGAAACTCGCCGTGCTGAAGAAGAACGACCCCGACAAAACGCTCGACCGTCGCGGCGAAGAACCCGCATTTTTTATCGCGCAAAAAGAACTCCATAATCCGATCAACGAAAACGTTTCGGCGTGGGCAGACTTCCGAACGTTCAATGATTACGCATTTGCGCGGGTGTTGCGTGAGTGCAAGAAATTCGCAAGCGATAAGGCCAGCACCACACCGTCCGGCTTCACGAACGCGCAACCGCCGTCGGCATTCGGTGGCTGGGATTATCAGAATCTGTCACAGTCGGCGGATTGGATGGAAGAGCACTGCAGCATCGTCGCGCGCGAAATCGTGCGCGGCATCGCCCCGAACATCAACTGCATTTCAGCCAGCGGCGGGCAAGAAGCCGCATCGATTCACCGCTTGTGGGACCGCTGGATGCGCGGCGATAAAGGCTGCCTAATCATTCCGGCAGTTGAAGGCGCAGCGCTGCCGATGGATGACCTCAACGAATTGACACGCGGCGTGACTCTCCTCCGCAACGAAGCCACCATCCACACCGATCCGATTCTCATCTACTATTCGCCGCGCTCCATTTATGTGCATTGGATGTTCGACAGCGAGGTGCAAGGCTCGACGTGGATGCGCCGAGATGGGCGCGACGATGCCGTGCATGGCACGATGAATGCGCAGCTCAAATCGTGGATTCTGCTGCTCGAAGATTTGGGTTATTCGCCGTCCTTCATTCATCCGGAAGAAGCCGCTGCGGGCGGGTTGCATTATCCGGAAACGAAAGTCGTGATTCTGCCTAAGGTCGTAGCGTTGAGCCAGAACGAAGCCAAAGTGTTGCGTGATTTTGTGAACGCTGGCGGCTGCGTGATCGCGGACGGCCAATGCGGGACGTTCGATGGACTGGGCAAGCGCCGTGGCCCGCTCGCCAATGATCCCCGATCCGTCGGGACGATGGACACAGATTTCGGCATTCAACGCAAAGATTTCCAGACGAACGAACGCGCCGGAGAATTCAAAGGCGACGCGGCAGCGCGTGTCTCGTTGCGCGGAAAAGACAACAAACCAGTCGGCGCGGATTCCCCGGAACTGCGCGTCTTGGAACCCGGTATTTCTGTCGCAGGAGGTTCAGCGCATGGATCGACCAGCGGCGGCGCGAAAGCGATGATCAGTAAATCATCCGGTAAAGGCCACTACATTTATTTGAATCTGTGCCTCCAAGATTACACGCTCCTTCGCGCCGACAAAACGGCCGCGGGATTCAAATACACGGGCATGACCGAAGAAGCCTATGCCGCGAAATTTGGCGCACCAAGCGGTGGCGAAGCATTGCGCTTGGCCGTGTCGGACATCATCGATGAAATGGTCGGCGAGAATGCGTTGCGAGTCCTGAGCGGAGCGCCCGCAGTCCCGGTTCGCGGCTTAAAACGCGCTCGGTTTGATCTTGGAAACGGCGCTGCGTTTTACGCCGTCATGCCGTTGGCCGACGCAGGTGGCGATGATGCGGCCGACATCAAAGGCGCACCGCTCGATGCGACGATCACCGCTGAAGTCGGCGATGGAAAACCGCATTGCTGGTACGACATGCGCCGGGGCGAATTCCTCGGTTCCTCGGATCGGGTAAACGCGAAACTCGAACCCAACCGCCCGGCGTTGCTGGCCGCACTGCCCTACAAAGCAGAGAAATTATCGCTGAAGATTCGTCGCCTCGACGGAGCCAGAACCTTCAAACTCACCGCCGAACTGCTCGTCGCCGGACCCGTACCAGGACGCCATGTGTTCCACGTGGACGTCTTCGATCCTGCTGGAAAACCACTGCCGCACTACGCTGCAAACCTTACAGCTGAAACAGGAATTGGTACGCATCAAATTATGCTGGGATTAAACGAACCGGCGGGAACATACCACGTCAAATTCCGCGACACCGTGACCGGTATGAGTACGGAAGGCGATCTGTTGAAAGACGGCGTGGAATACAACGCCCTCGATCTCGACGTAAAAAAGTAGAGCCGAATTCTGATTCGGCTCTTTTGAATCATCGTCCCTATACGCTCGAAAAATAATTCAAGCCATTACCCAACTTACGCCGACTGCTCCCAGCGCTTACGCAGGAACTCCATCATCGGTTTAGTTTGGCGATTAATGTTATCGAATTTACCCTCAAACGAACACCGCCCCGTATAACCGATCTGCCGCAGAATTTTGAAGAGGCCGATGAAATTCTCCTCGCCAATCGTCGCACATCCCGGCGCTACTCGACCTACATCCGCAACGTGAACATGCCGCAGCCGCATTCCAGCGTGGAACATATTTTCATACGGCTCCTTTTCATAAGCGATGTGAAACATGTCCGCGAGCAACTGAATGTTGGGATGATTGACCGCATCCACAATCGCCGCACCGTGATCAACGCGCACACACAAATTGTCATCGGAACTGTTCAACGGTTCGATGGCAATGACCAGTTTGCTGGCTTCCGCGATCGGGCCAAGTTCCGAACAGAACGCAACGAATTGCTGCTCCGCTGTCGCGCGTGGAAAATCAGCCGGGAATCGCCGAGCTCCACCGGATCCCAGCACAATCACTTCCCCGCCGAGCGCACGGCAACGCGGCAACGCGCGCCGACAATAATCAAGAGCGGCCTGGCGATTTGCGTTCGGACCGGTGACAGGGTATTTCGCCGGGATGAAACTGTTGAACGCTTCAACACGCAACGCGTACTTTGTAACGTCGCGATGCAATCTGTCGAAGACGCTGTCCGGATCGTCAGGCGTCACAGCGCCAACACAGAATTCAGCGAAATCCGCTCCCGCCGCCGTCAACATGTCGAGCAACTCCGTCACTGGCACAGGCGGATGATCTTTCACTTCCGGCGCAAACGATCCCGGCCCACAGCACACTCCAAAGCGCATCGTTTCAATTCTCCATTTGAGCGTCATTCACGTGGCACGGGCAATCAGTCCGTGCAGTAATTCTCTCGCATTAGCAATACACGCGAAGCATGTCATTCGCCTCAATTTTGTCCAACGAAATTGCGCTCGGCGATTAAACTGATCATCTGTATTTTCCCCAAACCGATGACCGAGGATCGAGATGCGCAGCGATGTCTTAACGTTCGAAAACGTCACCGTCCACTGCGGCGATGTTGATGCGGTGAGCAACGTGAATTGGCGCGTCGGCCCCGGCGAAAACTGGGCGGTCATCGGCGCCAACGGCTCGGGCAAATCAAGTCTCGCCGCAGCCATCGCCGGGCAGATAGCGACGTCCGGCGAGATCGCGTATGGATTCGACGACGGCGAATCGGACCCATGCGAACGCATCGCCACAGTTTCATTTCACTTGCAGCGGCAATTCGTCGCGCAGTCCGATGGCTACTACGCCTCGCGCTGGTATCTCGGTGAGGAACACGCGACGCTCACCCCGGCGCAAGTGCTGGGAATTGGACGAAATCGCCGGGGAAAAATGGCAACGAAACGCGTGGCGCTCGCGAAGAAAATGGGCATGGCTCACGCACTGGACCGGCAGGCGCTGCATTTATCAACAGGCGAAATGCGGCGACTGCTGATCACACGAGCGCTGCTCCTCGCGCCGGAATTACTGGTGCTGGATGAGCCGCTCATCGGGCTGGACGTGCGCGGCCGGGCGAGTCTCGCGACGGCACTTCACTCAATCATGCGGCACGGCCAGCGGCTTCTCTTTCTGACCGCCCGGCCATGGGAACTCCCGCGCGGCATCACGCACGGTTTGTATCTCCGCGACGGCGTTGTGCTGGGCCAAGCGAAGCGACAGTCACCAGACGCCACACGATTGGAGCGCCTCACATTTCGCGCGCCCAAAAAGATCGCCGTCCCGATTCAAAACGTAAAACCTGCATCGCTCAAAAAGATCGACTCCAAGCCGCTCGTTGACTTGCGCGGCATCCACATTGAAGCGGGCAACGACGTGATTCTCAACCAATTGAATTGGACGGTCCGCCCCGGTGAACACTGGGCCGTGCTCGGACCGAATGGAGTTGGTAAGACGACCCTACTGAGCTTACTGACCGGCGATCATCCGCAATCGTTCGCCCAAAGCGTGACGATGTTCGGAGCGCTGCGGAGCGAGCAATCAACGTGGGATTTGAAAGCACAAATCGGTTACGCATCGCCGGACATCGCGCTGCATTATGACGGCGGAACCAGCACACTCGATTTCGTCTGCACCGGATTTTTTGAAACGATGGGCTTGTATCACTCGTGTTCAAAACCCCAGGAACGAATCGCGCGGCAATGGCTCGCGTTTTTCGGACTCGACGACCTGGCCGAACGCCCGTTCCGATTGCTCTCGGACGGACATCAACGTCTCGTACTTTTAGCGCGGGCGTTTGTAAAACAGCCTCGCTTATTAATTCTGGACGAGCCGTGCCAAGGCCTCGACCTCGCCGCACGCGAACGCGTGTGCCGCGCGCTCGACGCAATCTGCGCGCGGACGAAAACGACACTGATCATCGTCTCGCATTACACGGAAGAACTGCCGCGCTGCATCACGCATCGAATGAACATGCGACGCGGTAAGGCTCCGATTTTGACGCCCGTTTAAGGCTTGCTATAAAGTGCGCCGACTTTGTTGATCGTGTTGTAAATATCGCCGCGCACTTTTTCGCCGGATTCTGAGACAAGTTTGTATTTGATCTGCATCTGCATCACCGGCTTCACATCCTTAATTTCAATGAATACAGACTTGCCGTCCGGCAACAATTTCACAGACTTGACCGCCACCTCATCGCGCCCTTTTTTCTCGGGATGTTCAACAGACCAATCGTCCGAACCATAGGCTTTCGTGTACGCGTAGTTCCACTGCGCGACAGAATAATTGTCCGCGTCTTCGGCCTCTTCGCGCTTCAACGGTTGAGTGAACTCGACGCGGATTCCATTGGAGTAAACGTGCAATCCGGACGGCATGTAAACGGTAGCACCGGTGTAGCGCATGCGTTGAAACGCACCGTCGTTAGGTGCGACGGTCTGCCAGCCTTTCGTCCCCACGACGTACAATTGCCCGTCCTGATTTCGGAAACGTCCACGCATCGTCCCGGCGAGAAACCGCGCCGGGAACGTCACGACTCCAGCTTGATTCTGTCCATCGATAGTCTCGCGCAGAACCACTTGAACAATCGCCTGTCCGAACGAAAGGTTCAGCATCTGGCCATTAAACGGCCCCCATTTGTCGCTATCGACCCACGTGTGACCGCCAGTTGAATTCTCGATTTTATGCGGGATGTAACAGAGCGGGCGTTCATAGCCGAGCGGATTTTCGGGCGTGATTTTTGGACCACCAAAACCATACCACCCGCCCTTCTTGACGAGCGAAATCAGCGACGACGGCGTCCATGTACCTTGCTGCGGCGAAACGGTCAATTCGTCATTCGGCCCGACGCCCATCGACACAGGATTGCGCCAACCTGATGCGACGGTTTCGTACGTTTTGCCATCCTTGGAAATGCGATGAATTCCGTACGGGTCAACGTGGTAAAAATTCCCAGCGCGATCCGTTTCAAGACACGCTGAATAGTCGTGCCCACCCTGGGACGTCTTCATGTCGTTGTTGAAGTTTGCGTAAAAATCAGCCTCACCGTCGTTGTTGGAATCGTGCAGTTCCGTGATTTGATCGCGTCCCAGAACGAAAACTTTATCGTCGATGATTTTCAATCCCAGCGGCTGAAAAAGTCCCGTCGCAAACCGCTGCCATGTGACGTGATCAAGCGTGTCATTGATTCCACTCACACGCCACACGTCGCCGTGTAGCGTACAGATCGCGGCATCACCGTTCTTGAAGAAATCGAGGCCCGCGAAAAACATCATCGCTTTGTACGGGTTGTCGTGCGGCACGGTGATGGTATCGACAACGTAAGCACTTTTTTCAGCGCTGACTTTTCCATTCACCACAAGCGGCGCGCCCCAGCGAGGCGCTCCAGGTTGCACGAATCGTATCAGGTCTTCAGCGGGCGGACTCTTTTTGACGAGTGCGGCGAACTTCGGCAGATCTGCTTTTTTCCCGGACCAGATCAACACTTTCGTTCTAACGATGTTGTCGTGCTTTGGAATGACCAGCGACACTCGTGCCTTTTCAATTTTGATCGTCGTGTCACTGCCGCCGACCGTAGCAAACGCGACGACCAACTCGCCTTTTTTCAGCAATGAAATTGAGACGCCATCAATGGAGATGCTTTCCAATTCTGCTGCGGCGATGTCTCCTAACACGCAGGACTCGTCGGAGGTGCTAGGCGCGAATTGAAAACTTCGCGAGACTGCGAGAGTTTCGCCGTCCTTCTCAACCCACGGCGAATCGAAGACGATCATGTCGTTCACGCGGTAGTCAAGCATGACGCGTTTGTCGTTGAGGTGCAGCCCAATATAGTGCGTCTTCGCCGCGCCCCAGCACGGCACCTCGGGCAGCGTGAGCATGAACGGCCCGACCGGTTTGGGCCATTGAATCAGGCCGTAGCGAGCACCGTCAAATTTCAGAAATCCACCCGTCCATACCGCTCGAACGCCGAGGTTCTTGGAGTCGAAGCAGACGGACGCATCATCGGCTCCGAGACGAATTGAAATGCCTTTTTGAATGTGTCCGCCGGGAAGACGAATTCCGGAACTGAGAAACGAGCCGACGTTGGTTTGGTTCCAGCGGCCATCCACCCAACTGGCTTCATTCGCAGGCTCGACCGGAACCGCATCGCCCGGTTTGTAGGTCGGAGTTACGGGCTCGCCGCTTAAAATGACGAACGATGCAGCGGTAAAAAGAAGAGTAATAAATCGGCGCAGAAATCGAACAGTCATTGGCGGTTCTCCAGAGGCAAAATGATGACTCATTCATTACCCCGTGAAGTGCCGAACGTCACTGCAATCAGTGAGGGAAAGCATCAAGCATCGTTTTCTCGATCCCGGCAACGTGGAGTTCAATGCCGTTGAAACCCGCTGTCAGACTCTTCGGATGGCTGTTGGTGCAGCCGACGGATTCGATAAATCCGCAGGCTTCGAATTTTCGGACGCACTCGCCAACGAACAACCCGTGCGTCGTCACGACGCCAATGCCAGTGGCTCCGGCGTTCATGTACGTCCCGGCTGCTTCGGCGACCGAACCGCCGGTGCGGATCATGTCGTCGTAAATGACCACGAATTTGCCAGTCACGTCCGCATTCACTCCAGTGATCTTCGTCTTTCTTCCGGAGAATCGTTTTTTGTAGCAGAACGCGGGCTGAACGTTCAAATCATGTGCAATGGATTCGACCCATTTTGCGCGCCCAGCGTCGGTACTTCCCAACACAAATTCACGCGATTTGGCGGCGCGCAGAATCAACTCTTCGACCGTCGTTTTCGCATAGACGTGCTGGGCCGTAATGTGACTTTCGAAATAGTGTGGAATGCCTTCGGAGTGGAGATCGAGGAGCAGCGCTTGATTGCCCAGCGGTGCTGCCGGGATTGAGGAGAGTAGCAGCGCCATGTTTTTGGCCATGACCACTTCACCGTCGTGAACCGCGCGCTCCATCGTCGCATAGCCAAAGAATGGAATCATCAGCGTCAATCGATGCGCACCATATTTAACGCAGGCGCAAGCGAGATTGAAGACTTCAAGAATGTCACGGTCGGAGATCGTCCCTCCGACGATCAGAATGTTGCTGCCGCGCACTTCGGCGGAGTTGATGCGGTAAGAGCGTTCGCCGTCCGGAAATTCGTCGCGGTCGATACTACCTTTTGAAAACATACCATGCGTCAGAACTGCCGCGCTCATGTAGTCATAGGATTCTGTGCAAAAGAAAAAGCTGCGCATGATTGCATCTCGAATGAGTGTTGAGGAATCGCGGCGAAATGAAGCGGGCCTGACTGAGTGACAGCCAGGCCCGAAAACAGAAACGTCAACGTGAACCGCCGGAAACTATTCCTTGTCGTCGAAGGCCAAATAAGTGACGCGCACTTCCGGCATACCGCTGATCACGCCTGAGGGTGTCGGGACGTCGATTTTCTTCATGACGGACATGCCGCTCGATCCAAAGCTCGGCACCGGCGGACGATCCCCGTCGCCTGAATCAGAGAAGAGGAAGCGCTTGTGTTCGATGGCTTTTTCTTTTCCAACAACGCGGACGACGAGCGTGAGTTCCAGTTTTGCAATCTTGCGGTTGCCTTTGTTTTCGATGATCACGATGCCTGAAATGCTGTCGCCGCTGGTCTTCAATGTGTGCGAGAGACGGAGCGCGTCGTAACCGTTGATCGTTGCGCGGCAGGCTGAGCGAGCCGAGTCGTCGAGGACGTTTGTGATGTTGTTGTTGAATTCGTCGTAAACTTGAATCTGACGCACACCGCTCGGAGCGGGTTTCGGCGAGGGAATAATATCGCCGGATGCCATCAAGTCGTCGGGTTCAATCAAAGAAGCCGCTTGCGACTTGACCATTGGCGCGGGCGCAGAGCGTTGAATGGCGATAGGCGCTGCGGGCATGATCGGAGCGGTCGGATATTGAATCGACGGCATCGTGGATTGCTTTGATGTCTGAATCGGCTTCTGCTCAGCGATTTCGCACTTCAACCACATCAACTGGCCCGATTGCACCTTCACCAGTTTGCATATTTCACCGCTCTGGTTGTCAAAGCGAAAGCGGAGGCCTTCTTCGGTCCAACTCGTGAAACGAAATTCGTCCGCAGCGAACGCGGGAGAGCAGCAGGCGGAGGCTAAGCAAATCATCAGTCCGAGTGCAGCTTTTAAAATGTCTGAGTGTTTCACAATGATTCCCTCTCCGATGGTGAAGTCGATGTCACCGCACCTTTGTGGATATAGTCTACCCTAGAGCGGCGTCTGGACACAAATCATTATCGGACGGGAGCAAGCGGTATTTTACAGTTTTTATGGCAAATTTTCACTTTTCCACCAGTGCACAAAAGAATCACATGTGCAAACGCAGTATAGCAAAGGAAATGGATCGACAGAACGAGGTGAAAAGAGGACCGTAAAAAATCACTAGAAATCAGGGCGGGGAGTAAAAAGTGGTCTTGACAGAACGGAACGTGGCTTTGGGCGGACTACACGAATCAGCCCGCCGAGAGGAGTGAAATGAATGCCGTTGCAGCGCTTATTTTCCGTCCAATTCGGTCCGGATTTTTTCTTTTTTGGAGTCGGAAACGGCTTCATTGAATTTGCGGCGGCGCACGATTTCGTCGTTGGTGGCTTTCAACGCGGCTGCCTTTCTGGCTTCAGCCGTTGACAACGACGGGTCCGGCTGATCCTGGTAGACGACCTTGCCGGTTTTCTTGTCGAGGACGGCGATGGGCTTCAATTCGGCGTCCGCAATCTCTCGGGCGTATTCGCGGTAGCCCACGACGTCTTTGAGCAGTGCCTCGAAGCTCCAACGGACCTGCGCCCAGCGCCACGGCTGCTGATTCAATTCATCGTTGAACAACAGCGCGAGCCGTTTGAGCGTGGATGAGCGAGCGCGAAATTCGTCGTTGTTGGGCCAGATGGCAGCGAAGGCCGAGATGTTTTTCGACACCTCCTCGCCGGTGTGAACCAGTCGCGCGTTTTCTTTGCCTCGGTTGTCGAGGCAGCGGCTGACCGTTTCAATGTTGACCTTCAATTCACCAAGCAGGGCGTAGGCTTTTTTCGCCTTTGAATTGACCGGCCCGGGCGCGAGCATTTCTTCGAGGAGGTTGGGATTTTGTGCGACAGCACCTGCAGTACCGGCTTTGTCGGCAGTCAAGTCGTTTGGGTCATTGAACGGCGTGGCCCGATACGGTGATGTATCGGAAGCGAGCGGTGCGCGCTCACCTGACGAGTCGACGGACTCTGACGGGGACGGAGCACTCGGAGCATAACTTTGAGGCGATGTCGGTCGCCCACGTCCTGAAGGCACACCCGACGGTTTTGGAAGCGTGGACGGTGCCTTTTTTTTCGGTGCCTCGGCAGGCTGCGACGGGCTCTCGGCGACGGGTACGCGTTCGATGTCGCGATACGTGGAGCGCGGCGTTTCGACGGATTTTGACGGTGTTTCAACCGGCAACTCGCCCTCGTAGACAGGCTTGCCATCGAGGATGTATTTGGGCTTCGGACCGCTTGGGGCGGCGGGCACTTCGGTAGTGGAATTAATAATCGCAGAACCACGCGGCGACGTTTCGGTGACGGGCACGTCGCCTTCGTAAACGGGTTTTCCGTCTAGAATATATTTAACGCGCGGACCGGTGTTGGGTTCGACAACAAGGTCAGCAGCCTGCGCATTTCGCGAGGACGAATTTCGCGTGCTTTGCGGCGCGACAGGCACCGGATCGGACGGCAACAGTTCGGCTGTTTTCGCAGGTGCCGTCGACTTCGTTTTGCCGGGAGTCCGCGACGCTTCATAGGACGGATCTTCGCTTTCGCGGCGCGGCTTAGGGGTGCCGGTGTCGAGAGAAAAGGCCGACGATGCAACGGATAATGAGGTCAACATCAACAACATGGCGCGGTAATTCATGGTCGCTCCTGCTCCAAGATGAGGCAAGTATTATACCCGAGGAGACCGTCAAGTCCATACTTAAGGTGGAAGGCAATTCGTCATTTCAGGTGCGATGAAAATCAATCGGCACACACATTGGGATTGCACGAAATTTATGGTATAAGTCGCGTTTGAATTCTCGGGTACCGTGTATTTTTACTTCGTTAGAAAGCCTCCTTTATACGCCATGATTGACCGTACTTTTTTCGATGCGTATTCACTCTTCGATCCGAACAACGCTTCGGCCTCAACGCGCGACGGGTGCGGTCGTGTCGTGTTTGGGCGCGGCGTGAGTAATTGCCCTGGGGCGTTGCGGGCGGAGGTGTTGAACTGCATTGTCGGGTCGAACGATCCACGTTATCCGCTCGACGCGGATGTGGTTGATTTGTGTTTGGACGACGCAACGATGGTGGACAATTTGCGCGAACCTCCGTCGCATTGGTGGCCGCTGTGCGGCGCGGCGCGTGCGAATGAAAATCGGCTGGTGATTCATATAAACGCCGATGATTTCGGATCGCTGGCGAAAGGCATGACGCGATTGGCCCGGGCGTTTCCTACAGTGCATTTTTTCGCGGACCCGTTTCTAAAAGGCAAAGTGGCGAGGTGGCAAGCAGGCGTGTGTTTGGCTGAAGAGCCGAATGTGTGGATCACGACGCGCGGACTTTATGCGTCGCCTGCGACGTGGCCGGATCGATCGGAACGCGAGGCAATTCATTTCACCGTCGGCGAAGTCGGTGCGGGCAAGTTGCTGTTTGCGTCGGGATTGACGCCCGCTCTCATGGACGCTCAACTGCTCCGGCCGGATGACTGGCTTTCCGGAATTTCGTTTTTGGAACCGGCTCAATGCGACTTGATCCTGCGGAAAAATGCCGGAGATGCGTTCGCGGACCTCGGAACTTAAAGTAGAATCCTATCTCACCTTTATTGGGAGTTTGCTCGTGACACCGACCGTTTTGAACGCGCGTGCGTACGCAAAAATAAATTGGGACCTGCGCATTCTGGGCAAGCGCCCGGACAATTTTCATGAACTCGATTCCATCTTCGTCACCATTGGTTTGAGCGACAGCATGCGCTTTGAACTGGCCGACGACGTGACGATGACATGCAGCGATCCGACGCTGCCGGTCGATGCGTCGAACCTCGTCATGAAGGCGGCGATGCTACTAAAACAGTCCGCGAATTGCTCACTCGGCGCTCGGATTCATCTTGAAAAAAGTATTCCAATGGGCGGCGGCTTGGGAGGCGGATCAAGCGACGCGGCGTGTGCGCTGGACACGTTGAATCGGCTGTGGAATTTAAACTGGAGCATCGATCAATTAGCCGATATTGCCGCACAGATCGGCAGCGATGTCGCGTATTTTTTATATGGCGGCTGGTGCTTGTGCCGAGGGCGCGGAGAGATTGTGCATCGGCTCGCTGGGACGAAGAATGCGCCGCCGGTCGATTTATTTTTGATCCTCCCGCCGCTGCATGTGGCGACGCCTGCCGTTTACAAAGCGATGCGTTATCCGCAGTGGGAAGGATTGGGCGGGCGCGAAGCGGAGCAAGTTGGGACGTCGCTTGGGTCGGCTCTGGCGTCATTGAATCAGGGTGCCGCACTGGAATTGCGAAATGATTTAATGCCGCCTGCATTGAGTGTCGAGCCGAAACTGGCGGCGATTCAATCGGTGCTGCAACGAGAATTACCAGGGCGCTGGTTGATGTCCGGAAGCGGCGCATCGCATTTTGCGATTCCCAACATGAACCAACGCGGTTCGGTGAACGAGCTGGCCGAGCATTTGAATTCTGTTGTACCGGGGACTCGCGTGATTGCGACCGAGACGCGAGCGTGAACGGTTGGACCGGCTAAATGCAACAAACCACCACTTTAATTTGGGACACTGCTTTGAATTCAACATCGATGAACGACCTGCTAAAAAAGATTCCTGCCACGCTGACGTGGAATGGGCGCATCGTCCGGTTACTGGATCAGACGAAATTGCCAGGCCTCGAAACATATCTCGACATCGACCGTGTCGCGCAATTGGAGGAGGCGATCCTGCAATTGTCCGTGCGCGGTGCTCCGGCGATTGGATGTGCCGGAGCGTTCGGCACGGTACTCGCCGCGCGTGAAGTGGACCCGGGCGCGACTGGTATTGAGTGGCTCAAACACTTCGATGCCGCGTGTGAACATCTTGCTGAGACACGGCCGACAGCGGTGAATTTGCGCTGGGCCGTTGAACGCTGTCGCCATGTTGCGATGACGCTGGTTGCTGCACATGCGACGCGCGATGCAATCGATGCGGCGCTTGAACGCGAAGCACTCGCGATTCTTGAAGAAGACCGCGGTATGTGTGCGAGCATCGGGCGGCACGGTGCGGATGTGCTCGAGTCGATTTTGAATGGGAAGAAGACAGCGACGCTGATGACGCACTGCAACGCCGGCGCACTCGCGACAGCAGGATCAGGTACGGCGCTCGCGGTGATGTACGAAGCGCACCAACGCGGCATCACGCTGCGCGTCTTCGCGGACGAGACGCGCCCGCTGTTGCAAGGCGCGCGCTTGACCGCGTGGGAGTTGACACGCGCTGGGATTTCGGCGACGGTGATTTGCGACAACATGGCCGCAGCAGTGATGCGCGAATTCAAACCCGACGCAGTCATCGTCGGAGCGGATCGCATCGCGGCCAACGGCGACGCGGCAAACAAAATTGGGACGTATGGATTGTCGATCATCGCGAAGCACCACGGCGTGCCGTTCTTCGTCGCCGCGCCGATGACCACGTTTGACCTGACGCTGAAAGACGGTTCGGGCATTCCCATCGAGCAGCGCAAACGGAGCGAAGTCTCGGAGCCGTACGGCAGACTCTCGGTCCCTCCGGAAGCCGCGGTGTTCAATCCGGCGTTTGACGTGACGCCGGCCGAGTTAATCTCCGCGCACATTACGGAGAAAGGCGTCTATCGCGCACCGTATCATTTTTAATTGAATTGTTGTTTCAGAAATCTTAACTGTTTCTTGAACGGCGTCGATCCTTTCCGATATAGTGGAAGCTTCGTTTTTCTGATCGATACCTTTATCAAAGATTTATTTACACAGTCAACACTATGGCCGACGCACTTCGTATTCTGCAACTCAACAGCGCCCGAAAATATGTCGGGGAAGCGGCGCACACCCTGAATTTAACCGAGGCGCTGCGCTTGCGTGGACACACGGTGTGGCTGGGATTGCGGAAAAATTTTGAGACACATGATCGCGCAGTGGAACGCGGTTTGGAACCGATTGGATTTCACATGCCGAGCCGCTGGTGGCCGCCGCAAGACGCGCGCGACATCCACGCGATAGCAAAACTTGTGAAGCAGGAAAAGATCGATCTGATCCACGCGCACCGGGGCAAGGATCATTGGCAGGCAGTCTTCGCCAACCGCTTGTACAGTCTTGATATTCCCGTGATCCGCACGCGCCACGTCGTCACGCCGCTACACAATCACGCGGCCAACCGCTGGCTCGCCCGACGCACGGCCGCGATGGTGCTGGTATCGAAAGCGGTCGAAACTGACGTTCGTCGCGCCGGGCTGTTTGAAGGCGAGCGACTGGTGTTTATTCCCGGCGGAATTGATCTCAGTCTGTACAACCCGGCAACTCAAGCTCGGAACGCCGCCGCGCGCGTTGCGTTAGGATTGCCGGGCGACGCGTTAGTGGCTGTGTGCGTGGCGCGATTTGCGATGGTAAAAGCGCATAACGTACTTCTCCGCGCGTGGCAATTGGTCCGGGTGCGGCTGCCGAATGCGATTCTTGTTTTGGTCGGAGCCGGGCGATTTTTTGAAGAAAGCAAAGCCCTCGCGCGTTCGTTGGTGATAGAGGACAGTGTCTTGTTTCTCGGAAAACGCAAGGACGTTCCCGGCATCTTGGACGCGGCTGACGCGGGCGTGTTGTCGAGTATCGGCAGCGAAGGTTTCTCGCGCGCCGTCCTGGAATACATGGCGTCAGCACTGCCGACTGCAGCCACTCGCGTCGGTGCGGTTCCGGATTTGATCGATGACGGCGTGAATGGGAAACTGGCCGAGCCGAACAACGTCGAATCGCTGGCGAACGCGATCATTGCGGTGCTTGGTGCGCGAGCAGAACAACGGCGCGTGTGGGGCCGAGCGGCTTTTGAAAAAGCGGAGCTGGGGTATAGTTACGCAAGTTGGTCCGAGGCGCACGAAAAGTTGTACGCGCGGCTGTTGGCGGACGGAACGCCAGCCGCACACGTGAACGTTGGAGAGTGAGTGTGGATTAGTGGTTCGGCAATGCTAATTTGATAGGGATGCGCCGCGTATTTTTGTCTGGATCGAGGCGTATGCTCAGGAAGATATTAGAGAATCTCTGACTGAGCATACAACGAAGAGCCAGGCAAAAAGACGCAAGCAGACCTATCAAATTAGCGTTGACGGACCACGAGTGACGCCGGGACCTTTTGGGCTGACAACGCCGATCATGAAAAAGCCGTCGATGAAGATTACGCATGTGTTCGACAAATCGACGCTGCTCGTGTTCGAGCAGGACGGCTATCGCATCTCCACGCTTCCGCCGTTCCGGAAATTTCGCGGGCTGGACATTCCGTGGCACAGCGTCGAAGATCTTCACGAAGAATCCGAGCTCGTCGAGAAGTTTTCCGATTCGCGAAAAGTCGTTCATCTTGCGGCCGGACAGTACGGCCTGCCGGTCGAAGTCCACGTCAAGCGCTACCAGCACACGTCGATTCTAAAACGCGCGCTCGCCTGTGTGCGGAAGTCGCGATCCCGCGAAGCGTTTGAATTGGGCTGGCGTTTGTTGGATAAAAAAATCAAGACGCCCCGCCCCGTTTGGCTGGCCGAAGTCAAAGGCGCGTTTTCGTGCCACAGCATCCTGGCTCACGAATCGATCCCCGAAGGCGAATCCGCGTTTGAGCGCTGGATGCGCTGCGCGACGGATCGACAGCGTTTGGAATTATTGACGGCGGTCGGGCAGTTCGTTGCCGTGTTGCATGACGCTGGATTTTGCCACGATGATTGCAAATCGTCGCACCTTCTGATTCTTCCACACCGGCCATCAAGCGCGGACGAATTGCATGTCATCGATTTGTACGGCGGGTATTTTTCAAGAGCCTTGTCGCCACTCGCTCGAGCGCGCAACCTCCATAAATTGGTGCGCAGTTTCAGTTCCAAACGGCTCAACACGGGCTTCACAGTGGAACACCGCCGCGTCATTCTAAAAGCCTACGGCGGCTCGGAACGCGACGCCGATTATTGGGAGACGTGGGTCAGCCAAATTGGACGCATGAAGGGTCAGAAGGTGTGACGCCCGCATTGTAAATTCGCGGGAATTGCTTTAGGATTCGGGATATGACCTGTACCGGAGGACGTGTATGACACTGGACTTTTTATGCGCCGCCACTTCGCCGCTTGATTCGCTGGGAGATCAGGGCGGCTACGTCATCTTCGCCCTGCTGATTTTGACCGGTGCCGGATTGATCATCCACGCTTTTTTTAAGAAGCTTGAACCGCATGTGCGCAACCGCCACATCATCATCGGCTCGACAATTTTGTGTGCAATGCTCGCCGCCGCGCTTCAAACACGGGTCGATAAAGAGCGCGGATTTGTCGCCGATCAGGAAAAACGCTACGACGAAAAGCTCAAAGAAATCACCCGTAAGAAGGGCAAAGACGAGGCGCTGAAACTTCAATACATGTACATGCCCGCTGGTAATTCGTTAAGCTTCATGACACTCAATAACCCGTCGCTTGCAGCAGATTATGTGTGGCTGACGAGTTTGCAATTCGTCTCGAATTCCTTCCGTCGCGGTGAAAAATTCGACATGCTGATGCGCTTTCACAAAACAATGTCGGACCTGGATCCGCATTGGGTGGACGCGCAGATCAATGGTGCGAAAGTGCTGTCCGCGCTGATCGAAGAGCGCGAGAAGGCGGAGCAGACGTATCTGTACGACATCGAAAAAAACATCGACAACCCGAACGATCTTTGGAAGCTGCGCTACGAAGCCGGGCTGCTGTATGTGATGCCGCCGAACGACCCCAACAAGATGGCTGAGTTCTCGCGCCGGTCAGCTCAGTATTTCACGCAAGCGGTCGCAGACGAAAGACATTTTCCGAAAGAATTGCTAAAGGCCACCAACGATCGCATCGCACGTTTGCAGATGGAATCCGGCAGCACTTTTTATCAGGAGGCCGAAAAAATCCTGGCGCAAAATGCCACCGCATCGGACACGCCTGAGACGCTGCGCGACATCTCCCGACGCGACTGGATGAAGGCCCGCAGCATGGCGATGTCCGCGTTTCTGACGGACGAAGTGGCGGCGTTCAAAAAATTACACGGTTCGTTTCCACCGAACTTAAATCCGATCCTCGCCACACTCCCGAAGCCGGACATGTTCGCGACAGACGCTTATGATTACCCATTCGACTATGACCCAGCGACGGGCGAAGTGACCTCGCGCGGCGCAAAAGCGCTCCGAGCCGTTCAGTCGTTGCATGTCGTCAACGACTTACTCAGCATTTATAAGGAGAGAAACGAAGGCCGTTGCCCAAAGGACCTCATCGAGTTTCGGACATTTGTGCGCAACTGTAAAGAGGAGCCTTTTCACCCCGCCTCCGTCATGGTCATTGAAGCCATCGGAAAAAATTTCGACCCGACCGTTGGTCCGCTCGGACCGTGGACATACGATGCCGCTAAAGGCGAAGTTATTCCGCCCGTGGAATGCAACATCAAGGCACTCTACGGGCATGTGAACGATTACGATTGGAAACCCTCGGGGATCACGAAGATCAAGCGATAGCGTACCGATCACCGCGCCAATCGAACATCCTCAACACACCCATGACACCACTTCTTGTCCTCAATGTTGTCGGCCTTACACGCGCCCTGATGCGAAAATACCCGGCGTCGTGCAAGAACATGTCCGCGCTCGCGAACGACGGCTCTTCGACGTTGCTCGGAACGGTTCTGCCAGCGGTGACGTGCACAGTCCAGAGCACGTTCCTCACGGGCCTCGCTCCGCGCGATCACGGTATCGTCGCGAACGGCTGGTACTTTCGCGATCTCGCCGAAGTCCATTTCTGGAAGCAATCCAACGCGCTGGTTCACGGCAGTAAAATCTGGCACGACGCAAAAAAACGCAACTCCTCGTTCACGAGTGCGCAATTGTTCTGGTGGTACAACATGTACTCGAAGAACGATGTCGCGGTCACGCCGCGGCCGGCGCATCTCGCCGACGGCTCATTGATTTCTTTGACATACACGAACCCGCCGGAACTCGCACCCCAACTCGACGCCGAACTCGGACGCTTTCCGCTCTTCGAATTCTGGGGCCCGGGCGCAGGCATCGGGTCGAGCCTGTGGATTGAACGCTGCGCAGGCGCGGTCGCCAAACGCTTTTCGCCCACGCTGACGCTCGTGTACCTTCCGCATCTTGATTACAATTTGCAACGCCTGGGGCCGGACGATCCGAGGATTGCCGAGGACCTTAAAGCGGTGGACGTCATCGCCGGACGCATGATCGACAGTGCCCGGGCACGCGGTGCGAAGGTCGTGATCCTCAGCGAATACGGCATGTCGCAGACAACCGGCGCGGTGGACATCAACCGCGTCTTGCGCCGGGGCGGATTCTTACGCGTGCAGAAACAAGCGACGTGGGAGCTGCTCGATTTCGCTGCGTCGCGCGCGTTCGCGGTCGCGGATCATCAAATCGCGCACGTGTACGTTCCGGACTCAAGCGATCTCGCCGCCGTCAAAATGCTCCTCGAAAAAACGCCGGGCATCGAACGCGTTCTGGACGCCGACGGCATCCGCGCGGCTGGGCTGGATCATCCGCGCTCGGGCGAGTTGATTGCAATAAGTGCGGCAAACACGTGGTTCACGTATTACTATTGGGAAGATGATGCACTGTGTCCGCCGTGGGCGCATGAAGTCGACATTCACAACAAGCCGGGCTACGACCCGGTCGAATTGTTCCTCGATCCGAAAACGTGCTGCATCAAGGCGCGCATCGCCAAGCGGCTGTTGATGCGGAAGCTGGGCTTTCGGCAGACGATCATGGATTTCATCCCGTTCGACGCGTCGCTGGTGAAAGGCAGCCACGGACGCCTGCCCGACTCGCCCGAAGAAGGACCTTTGCTGATCACGTCTGACCGCAGTGCCGATCTGCCAGACCACATGCCAGCGGTGGACGTGAAGACGTTTTTACTGAAGCAGATGTTCGGACAGTAGTCGTGTCCCGTATTTTTTTATCGCTCCGATGTCTTGATTCGTCGCGACTTTTGACGTCACTTTTTTAAGGCTCCGCATCCACCATGTTTCACGACGACAAGTATTGGACGTCCCAGCGCAAACGCATTTTCCTTCCGCGCGATTCGATTAACCTCAATGCCGGAACGCTCTCTCCCACGCCGGTTCCGGTGATGGAAGCGCTCGGAAACATGCGCCGCCAACAGGCCGCTGTACCCTCCGATTTCCTATGGCGTTTCATGCCGCCATTGTTGATTCGTGCACGCAACCGGCTCGCAACGTATTTCAAGTGCTCCGCAAGCAATCTGCTGCTGCTACCGAACGTGACCCACGCGATCAACCTCGCGGCGGACAGTTTGAAACTCGAAGCCGGCAGCGAAATTCTCACCACCGATCACGAGTACGGCGCGATGATGTTCTGCTGGCAGCGCCTCTCCGCCGAGCGCGGATGGACCGTCCGCACCGTCACCCTTCCCTACAAAACTGAAGACCCCGCCGAGTTGGTCGCCGCGCTTGAATCCGCGATTTCTCCGAAGACGAAAGTCCTGTTCTTCAGCCACGTCGCGAGTACCACCGGCCTCGTTCTTCCGGCTGAAGACCTCTGCGCGATGGCGCGGAAGCACAGCCTGATCAGCGTCATCGACGGCGCTCACGCAGCTGGCATGGTGCCGCTGGACCTCGCGAAAATCGACGCCGATTTCTACGCCGGGAATTGCCACAAATGGCTCATGGCCCCGATGGGCGCAGGCTTTTTGCAGATGCGCACCGAACATAAAACCGCGTTGCGTCCGCCCGTCGCCAGTTGGGGCTGGGGCTATCCTACCGCCGATATCGACGCGGACAGTGGCTGCGGTGGAACGAAGTGGCACCACGCGCTCGAGTTCCACGGCTGCACCGAACGCTGCCCGCAGATGGTGCTGCCAGACGTCTTCGAATTCCGTGAGAGCCTCGGCGGCGACGCGGCCATTTTACAACGCTCGCGCGACTTGTCGCACTTCGCGCGCGAGTACTTCGCCTCGCTCGGATTCGAAGCTGCAACACCCGTGAATCCGCAGCTTTCAGGCGCATTAACTGCGTTCGAATTTCCGAGCGTCGATCCGATTCCGTACCGCGAAAAATTGTGGGCCGAACACCGCATCGAATGCCCGGTCTCCGTCGCAGCCGGACGCTGTTTTCTGCGCGTCTCGACCGCGTGGTTTGTCACGCGCAACGAAATCGAGAAGCTCGGAAAAGCCATCGTCGCACTCAAGACTTAACGCGACAGTTCCGCTTCGAACGCGTTCCCGTTTTGCCACCCGAGTTTTCCGGTCGAGCGGAAATACTCGAGGCGGCGGATCGTAATTTCACAGAACACTGGGTCGAGGTCGATCGTCGCACACCGGCGTTGGTGAAGTTCCGCAGCCAGCAACGTCGTCCCGGAATGAGCGAAGAAATCGAGTACCCAATCGCCGGGATTTGAACTCGCGCGGACGATCCGCTCAATGGCTTTCAACGGCTTCTGCGCGTAGCACCCAGACACGTTTTCCTCCATGCGGTAGAAGACCTGCTGGATGTCCACCCACACATTTCCAGCGCGGATGTTCTCGGATTTTCCACGCGCACCATTCTCGGTCCGCAGCCCGGCCACGTCCTTGTAATAGCCGCGTAAAATCTTCGGGATGTCCGTGTACTCCGCCTCAATATTGAACGGCGGCGTACCCTTCACGTAGTACAAAAGCTCCTGCCGCACGGCCATCCAATTCTTCTGCGTGCCGTATCCCCGCTGATTGCGCATCGAAATAAAGCTGCGCGTCTTGAACGGAAATCCGCGCATCATCAGCATGAATTCCGGCAGCGGCTGGAAGTGGTCATTCTGATCCGCGCCCAACCACACATACAGTGAAGCGTCCGGCGCAAGCACACCCGCCGTCGTCGCGATCCACGCCCGGCACCAGTCGATGTACTGCTCAATCGGTCGCTCGTCGAACGCCACGAGATTGTACGGAGGATCGTGAATCGCCAGCGTCGCTGACTCGCCCAGCATCAGCGCATTCACATCTTTCGCCGACGACGCATCAAGACACCCCACGCGATGCCCCGCCTTTTCGTCAGTCCAAATCTCTCCGCGCTTGAGCCGACAAAACGGAAGCAACGTGTGCCACGTCTCCGACTTCGTGTCGATGCGCGGCAGCGGATCGTTGTTCATTTCGGCGTGGCCAGCAGCAGCGTCATCGAACCCGTCGGCATCACGTTGATACTCTGCACTGATGCCGGGATCAGCCCCGTCATACCCGTCGTCACCGTGCGCCCGCAGATTTCGCCCTGCCCCTCGATCACCATCACGACTGTCGGACTCGTCTGCGAATCGAATTCAAGTTCCAGGCTCGTCGTGTGCGTCTCGCCGGAAGGCAGCGTCACCGACATGTTTTCGGCGGACAACGTGATGCGCGCCAGATCAAAATATTTTCCCGTTAACAACGATTCACCGATCTCGCCCTCGCGTTTCGGCTCGACCGTATCGCGCGTCATATCGCCGTCGAATTCGTCACCCGGTTTGTCGAATCGGATCGCCGAAATCGCTTCCTTCACATGCAGTTTGCGCAACCGACCGTCAAGCCCCATGCGGTTATAATCATAAATCCGCAGCGTCACATCCGAGTTCTGCTGCACTTCGGCAACGACCAATCCCTTGCCAATCGCGTGCACAGTTCCGCACGGAAGCGCAACAACATCGCCAACTTTCGGCTCGAAATAATGCAGCAGATTCTCGACGTTTCCATCCGCAACAGCCTGCGTAAACACCTCGCGCGTCACGCCAGGTTTCAAGCCGCGCACAAGTTTTGCGCCAGGCTCCGCGCGGATCACGACCCAACATTCGGACTTGCCAAGGTCGTTGAAAATCGTCGCGCCATCGTCGTCGGGATGCACCTGCACGGACAGCTTTTCGCCCGCGTCAACATACTTGACGAGCAGCGGAAATCGCTGCCGGTCGGGCAGATCGCCAAGAATTTCTCGCGGGTACTTTTCGAGCAATTGGCGCAACGTCCAACCGTCGAATTCACCGCCTTCGACCACGCTCTGCGCCTCAGGCCGGTCACTCAGCTCCCAACTTTCGCCGATGATTTTCCCCGCCGGGATTGATTTGCCGTAAAGCGCTTCGAGGTTGTTCCCACCCCAGACGCGCTCGATCATAATCGGCTTGAAGAATAAGGGTTCGTTAAACATGAATCATGCTTCGGGTTTCGAGTTTCGGGTTTCGTATCGCTTTTCCGGTTCATCCCAATTGGACAATCGAATCACGCGCAAACCCGAAACGCGAAACGCGAAACCCGGAACACATCTTTTACAATCCCACATCTACACTGACATCCAACGTCACCCGCTTCTTCTCAATATCACTCCACGTATACACTTTCACTGTTCCCAGATCGAGACGTTCAGCCAGTGAGTAACTCCAATCCACTTTCACAGCGCCTTGAATCGACAGCGTCGACGTTGACGTGCGAATGGCACGAACTTCAGATCCATCAGGCCGGAAAAATTTTACCTCAGCCAGGTCGTCCAATTCGCGTTCCGAACGCAGCACAAAACACATCGCCTCGCGCGCCAAATTGCGCGGCGCTTCGTTCATTTCTTCGATGCTCAATTCCAACTTCTTAGGCCCGATGATTTTCGTCCCGTTCCTAATCTGCACATTCGGAAGAACCGTCTCCTTCTTCTGCGTCGCACACCACATCGTCACCGTGCCCTGCACCTGCACCCGCGTGGCTCCGCGCGCTGGCAGCGTCGGCGCGAAAATTTCGAGAGTACAATTCTTCCCGTCTTTATCGATCTTCGGCGCATGGCTGAATCCCACGCGCGCGATCTGCTCAGCCGTCACATCCTTGGGCCGCGCGCGCAAGTCCGTACCTTTATCATCAACACATTTCGCAATCGTACTGTCAACAGGATCGAAGTTAATCAAGTCGCCGGCAGCAGACGAAATCACCAGCGAGATCGTCGTTCCCGCCGGCCACAGCACCTGCTCCTTCAACGGATTCGCGCGAGCCACGCGCAAGCCGATAACATCGACCGAGAGCGTTGCTGGTTTGACATCCGCAGCACCCGCAATGGCGCACAGTAATAGCGCGACTCCAGCGAGCGGCACGGCGATTCGAATGGGCACGAAGCACTCTCCATGAATGACGATGAGCCAACGCCGACAGTATATCCCGTATCTAAAGAATGTCCAAAAAAGCCGTGCGATTCGACTCTAATTGCGTCCATCAGTACGTTCTCATTCTCTCGTCCGACTTTCCACTACCGTGCCTCTGTGTCCTCGGTGTCCTCTGTGGTTAATCCTAATTCGTATACCCTTCCCGCCCGATCAACTTCACAAATACACACGTCCCCAATGGTGTCTCAATGCGCTTCCCATCCTTGATCGTAATCGAAACCAACTCCTGCTCGTCCGGCGGCCCGACAGGCGCAATCAAAATCCCACCATCCACCAATTGCTTTTCTACCGTCGCCGGAATGCTGGGACACGCAGCCGTGAAAATGATCCGATCAAACGGCGCCTTCTCAGCCCAACCTTGCGACCCGTCGCCAAGCTTGTACCGAATATTCTTAATCCCCATGTCCAGCAGTCGGTCTTCAGCCGTCGTCGCGAGATACTCCACGCGCTCGACAGTGTAAACCTCTTTCGCCAGACACGACAAAATCGCCGTCTGAAACCCCGACCCGGTGCCAATCTCCAACACCCGCTCTGTCCCCTTCAACTGCAGCGCCTGAGTCATCAACGCCGTCATAAAAGGCTGCGAAATCGTCTGCCCATGCGTGAGCGTCAGCGCCCGGTCGTTGTACGCATGCTCCAGCGACAATTCCGGAACAAACAGCTTCCGATCAATCCGCCGAAACGCATTCAACACGCGCTCATCCGAAATCCCGCGATCCCCCAAATCAAAACGAATCATGTCGTCCAATGTTTCAGTCATCAAAAATCCCCCACCGCTTTCTGCCGTCTGCCCCAAAGGGGCGAAATGTGATAGCCCAAGGCATCGCCCTGGGAATCCAAACGCCAACATCTTCCCCAGCCCCAAAGGGGCGAAATGCGATAGCCCAGGGCATCGCCCTGGGAATCCAAACGCCAATATCTTCCCCAGCCCCGAAGGGGCGAAATGTGATAGCCCAGGGCATCGCCCTGGGAATCCAAACACCAAAAACATCCCAGCCCCAAATGGGCGAAATGCGATAGCCTAGGACATCGCCCTGGGAAACCGGGATTCCAGGAATCCTGGAATTCCAATCGCCCACAACTCAATCCCACACATATCGTTCATCGAATTCAATACCATACTTTACTAACAACCGGCGGTATTCCTCCTGAAAGCCAACCGTGCGATGATGCTCAGCCTGATTGGCGATGTAACTCTCCAACGCGGCGCGATGGGAGGGGCTGATCGAAAAAATACCGTAGCCACCCTGCCAATGGAAATCCGCATATCTCGCGTCTTTGGTTTTAATCCATTTCGACGAACCCGTTTTGATTTCCTGGACCAACTCGGACGGCGCGCACGTCCGTGGATGGGCAATGAGCAAATGAATGTGATCGGCGACGGATCCCGATTTCAATAACGTTCCTTTGTAATTTTCAACGATGCCGCCAATGTAGGCATGAAGTTCATCCCGAATCTCATCCGCCAGGACAGGTATGCGATTCTTCGTGGAGAAGACAAGATGCACGAGGATTTGGGCGAGCGATTGCGGCATGGGTTTCGCCCTTTCAGGGCTCTTGAATTCTCGCGTTCCGGATTCCCAGGGCGTTGCCCTGGGCTATCGCATGTCGCCCCTTTGGGGCACTGGCAATTCAATCCTGCCCCGAAGGGGCGAAATGTGATAGCCCAGGGCATCGCCCTGGGAATATGGGAATCCAATCTCCTCGTCTACCTCACCATCCCCGCCGTCCTCAAATAACTCAACACCAGCGCTTCAAACGGCAAATCCGTCGTCGCAAACAAATACGCCGCGCCGCGATTCGAACAAAACTGCTGGATCGACGAACAAAAACCGCGCACCGTTTTCTGATAGTTTTCGACTAGCCTCTTACTGGCCGTCACATCCAATTTCTCGCCATTCTCGCTGTCAATCAGCATGAAGTCGCCGGTCAACACAGGATCAACTTCTTCTTGTGCCAGGACGTGGACTGCGAAAAGATCCATGCGCGCAGCGGCGAGGATTTTCAATGGCTCTTCATACCCGGCCGGGTCCAGAAAATCGGAGACCAGTAGCGTCACGCCCGGACGGTGGTTGCGCAGTACAAAACGCTTCGCATCATCCTTCAGCGTCGTCTTGCCATCCGGCTTGATCTTCGATAAAAAATCGAACAACCGAAAGACCTGCTTCTTGCCGCGAATGTCCGAGAGCGTGTGTTCTTTGCCGCCTGCATTCACTGTCAACGAAACGCGGTCGAGATTGCAGATGCCGATATATGCAACAGCCGCAGCGACTTTGCGCGCGTAATCGAATTTATTCACCGAGCCATAATCCATCGAGCGCGAGCCGTCGAGCAGCACGTAGACACTCAAGTCCTCTTCCGCGAGAAAAAGTTTCAGAAACAATTTCTCCAAGCGGCCATACAAATTCCAATCAATACGCCGCAGATCATCGCCTTGCGAATACTGGCGATGGTCAGCGAACTCGAGCGATTCGCCGCGCTTCTTGCTGCGCCGTTCGCCACGCAATTTGCCCGCAAGAATCTTTTTGCTGATCACCGACAACGCTCCCAGCCGCGCCATGAATTCAGGCGAGAGCAGTTGCAGGGAGTTGCGCGGTTCGGTGGCGACGGGAGCGGTGGAGGTGGATGAGGATTCGGCGATCATGGGAAATCCTGGAGAGCCGGGGGAAACGTTGCGTGTCACGTTTTCGATTGTGTAATCTTACTTCCCTTCCTTTTCGAAATCAACCGCGCCGATTTTAATTGAACGCCGCATTCGCACTGCGTATACTCTACGCGACTTTCTGAAACGGAGTTTCGATGACCGCACTTCCGCATTACCTTTCGTGGCGCATTTCCGACGAGCGCCAGCGCCATGAATGGCTGCACATGCGGCGCTCCATCATGGCCGTGCGATTGGCGTTTTTAGTAGGCGGGCATGTGGCCTATTTCGGACTGTGCGCACTCGCTCATCACTTCGGAAAATTTCAGGAATACGGCCATTCAATCTGGGTCGCGTTCTGGTCCATGGCGTCAATCGGCATGGTCCTGTATTTGTTCGAAACGCTTTACACGCGGACGTGGCGGATTGAACAGCCGCGTTATGCAATCCGGCAAAATGGCGTAACCTTGTACGGCGATGATGGCCCGTGCGCACATTACGACTGGTCGCACAAACCCGTCCTGCATATCGAAAGCGACAAACGCCTCCCGCATTTTCGCTCACTCATATTAAGCACCGCGCGACGAAACAAATGGCTGCGCCGCGCAAGCCGAGTCTCTATCCCATTACCATCGCCAGAGGACCTATTCGACAACCAACGGATCGACGAAACCCACATCGTCCACGCATTACGCCAAGCCACCGAAGACCGCGGATTAAAATGGGTCACATCAGCCAACGGCGAAATCGTGTTGTGCTAAGAATTCAAATCCCAGCAATCAACGCTTTCCCAAAATAGCCAGCCACATTCAGCGCGCTGTTGACAGCGTCTTCGTGGAATCCATACGCCCAATACGCTCCGCAAAAATGTGTGCGGCGCTGGCAGCTGATCTCGCCTCGCCGGGCTTGAGCGGCCACACTGGTGGGCGTGTACAGCGGGTGCGCGTAACGATAGCGACGCAGGATTTTCGCGGGATCGATCAGCTCCGTGCGGTTCAACGTCACACAAAATGTCGCGGGAGCGTTGCGCAGATTTTGTAGCATATTCATGTTGTACGTGACAGTCGTCGCGCCGTTCTTTTGGCCGGCATTTTTGTCATCCAAAATATGATAGTTCCAACACGCCCACGCTCGACGATTTTTGGGGAGCAGTGACGTATCCGTGTGGAGCACGACGTCGTTGGATTGATAACCAATCGCTCCAAGAATCTCACGCTCCGCATCGCTGGGATCAGCGAGAAGCGCGAGCGCCTGGTCACTGTGCGCAGCGATGATCACATGGTCAAACGTCTGTGATTCCCCATTGCCAAAACGGAGTTCCACTCGATCATCAAAACGAGCGACAGACTGGACCGCGCAATTCAATCGAATCGCGTCACGGAACGGTTTGATAAGAGGCTCAATGTACTTGAACGAGCCACCTTTTACCGTGCGCCATTTTGAGCGCCCAGCGACTTGCAGGAAGCCGTGGTTGTTGAAGAATCGCACGAAGAAATGCGCAGGACACGTGCGAATTGTGGCCGCGTCAGTCGACCAAATGGCGGCACCGAGCGGCAGAATGTGCCAATCAAGAAACTCGCGCGAATAGCCGTGTTGGTCGAGGTACTCGCCCAGAGTGATGTGCTCGTTGCCTGGTTTCAGGACCTCGTGGGCTTCTGCATTGAACCGAAAAATATCGCGCGTCATCCGCCAGAATGCGGGTCGTAATACATTCGAGCGCTGAGCGAAAAACGTGTTGAGCGACGTGCTGCAATACTCCAACCCGGAGCGTTCGCATTTCACACTAAAGCTCATCGGCGACGGTTGCGTTTCGACGCCGAGTTTCTGCATGAGCGCGATGAAATTGGGGTACGCGACTTCGTTATGAACGATGAACCCGGTGTCGATGTCCCAAACACTGCCGCCGAGTTCGATGGGTTTCGTCGCCGTA
The DNA here is from genome assembly GCA_037129555.1 of Planctomycetota bacterium. Taxonomy (GTDB): domain Bacteria; phylum Planctomycetota; class SZUA-567; order H5-PLA8; family H5-PLA8; genus JANXLS01. The sequence goes on along the minus strand of JBAXUS010000045.1, from coordinate 3,797 downwards.
TGGCCACCTATATAATCGCCGGATTCAAACACGGTGACGCGATGCTCGCGACACAGCAGGCGCGCGGCAAGCAGTCCTGACATTCCTGTTCCAATGACGGCGATATTCATAAGGCGTTGAGCGGCTCCAGTTGATTTCTCGATCAGTTTTTAATCGAGAATCGCGGAATTGCTTCGGCATATTTTGGAACCGACTTTAAGATGGCTGTAATCGAAAAGGAACCCTCATGAAGACTCCTGAAGCGCGAACGTGGATGAAGCCGGTGCTGTTGGCTGCCGGTGTGTACAATATCGTCTGGGGCGCGTTTATGATCCTCTTTCCGCTGGCGATATTTCGTTGGCTGGACATGAAAGAGCCGAACTATCCAGAGCATTGGCAATGCATCGGAATGATCGTGGGCGTGTATGGTCTCGGCTACGCGATCGCCGCGTATGATCCCATGCGGCATTGGCCCGTGATTTTGGTCGGATGGCTGGGCAAAGTGCTGGGACCGATCGGTGCGCTTTTCGGCGTCATCAACGGAACCATCCCATGGCGTTTTGGTGTCATTAATCTGACCAATGATCTGATCTGGTGGGTGCCGTTTACGCTGATTCTGATCGCGGCATGGCGCTACGAAAAACGGTTGCGGAGCGAGCATGGACAAGCCTGAACAGCAATCCTTTGAATTCACCGTAAGTCATGCGCTGGCTCAGGACGGTAAGAGCTTGCTCGCGCATTCACGCGACAGTAAATTGCTGCTCATTTTCCTGCGACATTTTGGCTGAACATTCTGCCGCGAAGCAGTCGCGGATGTGGCCGCCGTGCGCGGACGCTTGGAGCAAGACGGTACGAAATTGGCGTTTGTCTACATGGAGAACACCGAGCGCGGATCAGCATTCCTGGCTCAGTACGGTGTCGCAGATGCCCTGCAATTCAGCGACCCGGAACGAGCGTTGTATCAGGTGTTTGAATTGGAGCGGACGAACGTCTGGAGAATGTTTAAACTATCGACATTATGGCGCTTTATTAAATCCATGTGGGCCGGATATGGAGTGGCCTTTTCCGACGTAGATATGATGCAGATGCCTGGCACCTTTCTGTTCTATAACGGAGCAATTCTCCAAAGCTACAGACATGAGACCGTAGCAGACCGGCCTGATTATTGTGCGATAGTGCGATCATGAAGCACAGACGCGCCACATAAAAACGGACGCCCTCGGAGCAGCACTCCGCTCCGAGGGCATCATCGGACTCGCGGTTGTCGTTCCCCTCTCCCCTTGAGGGAGAGGGCCGACGAGACAGCTGTTCCGTCTCGCGGGGTGAGGGGTAACCGTTGATTAATCCCAGCGCGCTATATCAAATCAGCGACTTCCCCTCACCCGGCGAGCGAGTACGCTCGTCAGTCCTCTCCCTCAAGGGGAGAAGGAATAGTGGCGCAAGTCCGGTGATGCACCCCCTTAACTCCGTGCAGTAACTCACGTGTCCTGTAAAAATTCAAAAAGTCCCTATAATCACACTCTTCATCACATGGACTTAAGAGGAGCCATCCCCCGCGTGTCCGATTTCGCCCCAACATTTCCGGAGCAAGCGCCCTGGCGCGACGCCCTGCTCTTCATACTGCTGGCCCCAGCGCTGATAGCGGGATGTTACTCATCTGCATTTTTGGAGTACGACGACAGCGCACATTACACCCACCCGCAGGTACTCCTGACCTATCCATTAAAAGACGTGTGGAAGCCCACGACCGAGACCTATTTTCCCGTCACCGTCCTCTCGTACCGTATCGACCGCGCGCTGTTCGAGAGTTCTCCGCCTGCAACCATCCGGCGTTCCAAGGCCGCGCCCGGCGTGCGACTGCACTCCTTATTACTACATGTGCTCGCCGGGATTTTCCTGTGGCGAGCGCTGCTCCTACTAAAACTCGGGCGCTGGATGAGTCTCTTCGGAGCCGCCGTTTGGACCTTGCATCCGGCAGCGTGTGAATCCGTGTGCTGGATCTCAGAACGAAAAAACATCCTCGCAGCGTTCTTCGGATTCGCATCGCTGTGGGTGTACTTCGGCGGGATTCGCAAGCCTTTGCCGCGCGCAGGAGTGACAGCGGTTTTGTTTGTGCTGGCCATGTTGAGCAAACCAAACGCAGCAGGATTTTTTCCGATCTACGTCATGTATGATCTGGCGACTGCGTGGATGAATCGAAGCGAACGATCTAAAAGCCCCTTCCACATCTCCATGATTCGTGCGCTTCCCAACGCGCTGCTATATGGAGCATGTGTGGGCGTGATCGCTTTTCTCGCACAATTGAATCTGCGTATGTGCGAAACATCTACGGTGGCACGCGCAGGTGGAAGTCTGTGGACCGTGGCACTGACCGACGTGCCGATTCTCACACACTATATTTTCAACGCGCTGATTCCGTCGTCGTTGAGCATCTTCTATTACTCGCCGATTGTCACGTCGCTGACGAGCGGATTCTTTTGGACGCACTCCTTGATACTCGTCGCCTTGGTTTCCGGAACAGTTTGGGTTTCGCCGAATCGCGCGCGGACGATCTTCCTATGGCTCTGGTTTTTCGGCGCGCTAGGCCCAGCACTCAACATCATTCCGATTCCCTATTTGATGCAGGACCGATACGCGTATTTCGCGCTGCCCGCATTGCTCGTCATCGCAGGTGAAACCGTGGTGGCACTCTTCTATGTCGTGAAGAAGCAGCAGGTCAACGCAGCGGCGACAAGCGACTCGTACCGAAAATTCGGCGCTACAGCCACGATCATCGCAGCGGTTTGTGTGGCAATAATGGCGGCATTACGCAGCAGCGTTTACGCCAACGATTTCGAATTGCAGCGCGACGCCGTGTTGAAGCAGCCGCTTTCAGCGTATGCGCATTTGCATTACGTATTAACGCTCACGCATACAGCCGACATCTCAGAATACTCCGGGCACGCGGATGCCGCAACGCTGGTCGCAACACGCCAAGAAGCCTTGAAGCATATTCTGATCTGCCAGCAATGCCCGGATTTTGACCGCATGCTGGACCCCGGACGCGTGAAGATCGTCATGGCCGTTCAATACGAAAGGCTCGGACAACCGGACGCCGCATACGACATCCTGATCGCGGAGCTGAAGCAGCCTCAGAAAGCGTACAACGTGACAATCGCGTGTGCCTCATTGACGCGGATCGAGTTGCTGCGCGACCGACCGGATGCAGGACTGAAATGGTTAGAGTCGGCTGTGAAATACAGCCTCGACCAGACGCTCTCGCCGGAATTGCTCTTCCTTAAAGGAATGTGCCTCGAAAAGCTGAATCGCATCACCGAAGCGCAAGCGGCATACAGCACCATTCCCGCCAACAGCCTCGCGTTCGAGCGAGCGCAAGAACGCTTAAAGTCGATGGCTCGCTGAATGTTTTTGATCATGCGTTGAGACGTGACAAAATTTATAAATACAGTGTGACCCATGTGACTATTATCGGAACTAGCCCCCTCTTTTCAGCGTCGTCCTCATCAATTTATCTCACGCGGCGTGACGTGTTTTGTCAGCGCGTTTTTGGCGACCCGAACTTCCTGTTTGGAATATATTTTTAAATAAATGCCAGTCATTGATTTATAAAATCAATCAAACATTTTTTAGAAAGATCCATCCGAATTGGACTGCTCGTTGCTTTATCACATTCCATGATTCAGAACCGAAGTGGTTCGGTTCTCAACTTATCGAAAACCTGTCGCCGGAGCCCCTTAGAAGGCTGCCGCAACACAAAGGAGAAGGAATTATGAAGACCAAAGGCTTTACACTGATCGAATTGATGATTGTCGTCGCCA
>JBAXUS010000449.1:0-2281 GCA_037129555.1 Planctomycetota bacterium | reverse complement strand
ACCGTCTCCGTCGGCAACGCGACAACCTCGCCCGCTTTTAAAAGCGCGATGGCATGAGCCAGATTCGAAGCGGACGGGGACAGTGCATTCATGTCAAAAATGCCAGAAGAAAAAAGGAGAACGGACTTGCTAGGCCGTCAAAGTTTCAATCGTTTTACACCAACCAGAATTCGCCGATCTTCATCACGCGCGTCTTCTGTTCCGGGCAATTGCGTCCAATGGCGTCGGTGAATTTCGCCGGGTCTTCCGTATAATTCGGGACCATCCCGTAGTGCATCGGAGCGGCGATTTTGGGACGATGTAGCGCACAGAAATAAACGGCCTGGCTCCAATGCAAATTATCGACGGCACTGATCGGCAGAAACACCGCGTCGTAGGGTTCGAACGTTTTTACGCGCTCGTACCAACCCGGATAAGGCTGCACGTCGCCGGTGTGGTAAATCTTGACGCCATTTGCTTCGAACACGTATCCGAGATAGCGGTGGCCTAAGTGCGAATCGTAATCAAGCGTCTCATGCGCGGTGGGAATCGCATGGATTTTTACGCCATGTAATTCAACGGCATCGTCGCCGCGCATCATCACCATGCGCTCGCGGGGGATGCCCATTTCGACGGCTTGTTCGACCGTCCATTTCGGCAGAACCACTTTCGCGTGCGGCGAGGCTTTGATTGCGCCGGGCATGGTCTCGGGGTCGAGGTGGTCGATGTGTTCGTGCGTGCAGCAGATAATGGAGGCGTTCGAAAATTCAGAGGCATACAGCGGCGACTCCGCCAGCGTTCGCAGTGGATGATGTTCCGCGCGATAAAACGGATCGACATAGACAATCGTCTCGCCGAATTTGAAGCAGAACGTTGCTTGTCCCAGCCACCAAATTCCAGCGCGGCCTTTTGGAATCGACGTGGAACGAATCTCTTCGACGAGCGCCTTACCCTTTTTTACGGCTTCAGTTCGAGACATATCGGGCTCCAAACGGTTCACGCGTCACGCCACTCCCATCAATCATTTTGTACCGCGTAGAATACAGCGACCGGATGCTTCGAAAAGAAATTTTCAATTCAATTTTCAAGAATGCCGCACTCGCCTTGACAGAGTCGGTGGTTTGCGGCAAGGTAGTGTAGTTTTTGAGGGGAATGAATGTCGAAAGAGCAGCGACCTGTTACCTTGATCGTGCACCAGCCGGGCGCATGCCCGTTGATAAAAGCCGGCGAAGGCTTTGCGCTGCGGGGAACCGACCTCACGAATCCGCGCGGTGGGAAGTTGTGCGCTCAGGCGATCTGTTCGGTGTTCCCACAAGTGCAATCGACGCTGCGCGAGCTGGCTCCCAACGCACCTCTTCCTGGCGATTTGTTTCCCTGTTCATCGCCCGGTTGCAACGCCACGTTTAAAATGGAAGTCCCGACACCGATTGATCAAAGCGGCATGTTCACTACGCCGATGATGCGCCGAAAATCTGATCACGTTCAACCACCCGAGCGCGAAGCAAAAAAGAAATTGATGCCCTTCTTAAAGCGGCTCACGCTGGACATGAATGACGAGTTGCATTTCATCGGCGTCGAAAAAAAGTACGCTGATGGTACATCGCTTTTGCAGCAGGGCGTCGTCGCCACGCAGCTTCTGATTCTCACGCATGGCATGGCAAGTTTGGTTGTCAAACGCGACGGGGAAGAAGCGCTGATCGGGTCGGTCGGCGAAGGTGATTTCTTCGGGGAGTTTTCATTGCTGACGGGCATGGCGTCCGATTTTGAAGTCCGGACGGTCGGCGAGTGCACGGTACTGGCGATCAATCAAAAAGAATTCTACTCGCTTGTGTTGAAGCGCCCGGCGCTGTTCCAAATCGTCTCGAAGATGGTCTCTGAAAAATTCAAAGCCGTTGCGGTGACTGTCGAAAACGAACTGAATCGTGGCATTCTGGGCAAACTGTCGATGATCCCGCTCGCTGATTTGGTTCAGACGTTGAACCAGAGCCGCCGCACCGGAACGCTCGTGATTCACAACCCGACCGATCAGGCGTTCATTATTTTCTTAAACGGTGCGGTCGTCTCGGCGGTCTGCGGCAAAAAGCGCGGCGAAGAAGCGTTTTACCGGGTGCTTGGATGGCAGGACGGCGAATTCTGTTTCGAGCCGGGCGAAGTGTTTGAATTGGACGCCGAACGCGACGGCGCCGTGGTGCTCGATACCATCGGACTGATGATGGAAGGGATGCGCCGCCTTGATGAAGCGCGAGCTAAGTCGTTCAAGACGCCCACGGTCAAACTGTGAGGCCGTCGTTTCGTCGCGGTA
>JBAXUS010000448.1:0-2283 GCA_037129555.1 Planctomycetota bacterium | reverse complement strand
TTTCATGAAATGTTGGTTCTCTCCGGTTTTGATCTGAACGAGCGAAGACGCCGATTACTGCGTCATTTTCGGTCGTTCCCAGTCTTTGAAATTCCGCTTTGCGTCTCGGGCTTCGTCGGTCTTTTCAGGTTTTTCGACACGCACTGCGGGATCCTTGGGATCGAAAAGCGGCCAGTCGTCTGTCCGAAAAGGGGAAGCCGGAAGCCCTTCCTTGTTATAGAGCAGATTGCGCTGGGATGGGTTCATCGCCCAAGCATAGCGAACCGCCACCGGTGACGGTACCTCTTTCGATGAAACGATGACGGTGTTTCCTGTTATCTCGGCATCAGCCCAATGCCAGATCTTGTCCGCTCCGGCGATGGCAAAGTCGTCCAGCTTGCCCGGTTTTGCGGCCATCATGCCACTGCCAACGCAATCGAATTCGAGAACGATATTATTCCCTTCGATCTTCTGGTTGAGATAACGCGGGCCGCAGGGAACTACGTCTTTGCCATAGACTTCTTTGAGCGCCAGATAGGCGTGTCGGATGCCGATGGGCTTTTTGTTTTGGGGGTGCAGAGCAACAGGGTCGCCGCAATCAATGCCAACCGCCATGCCGGTATGAGGAAGCTCCATACTGACGAGCCGCATTGCTTCGCGGTTGGCCGACCACGTGGCTTCGATGCCCTCGACGGGTTGCGTCTGCGGCGGCTCCCAACTGGGCAACTGGGTGAAGAAGAACGGAAAGTCTTTCGACACGTTGCCGCCGGAGAGTTCATGCCATGACGAGCAATAATAGCTGATGAGTCGCTTCAGTTGCTCCCCATAAGCGACGGCTTGCGGCACGGTCTTGGAATTGCGCTCGCCCTGATACCAGATGGCACCTTTGATGCCATAAGGCCGGATGGGATAAATCATGCCGTTGAAGATATTGGCCGGATACTGGTTTCCCATGTCGGCAGGCTTCTTGATGTAGGGAGGCTTAAGCTCCCTGTTCTTGCTTTTCATCGTCTGCCCCGCCGCCACTTGCTGATTGTAATCCGCCAACTCTTGATTGAAAGCCGCGAGAGATTTTTCCCGGCTTTCGCCCTTGCCATCCAATTGCCGCTTCGCGCTTTTGTCCATGTCGGCTTTCTGCTCCTTCGATTGCGCGATGTCCTGCTGCACCTCCCACGGCATCCATCCTTCAATCGGCGTGCCCGCGTAAGCCTCCTGAATGATCCCGACGGGCACATTGAGGGCGAGGTGGAGTTTCTTGCCAAAGTTATACGCCACGACGGAAGTCTCAGCGGCGGACTCTGGATTGCAGGTCTTCCATTGCCCCATAAGATCGCGCTTCTCTTTCAGCGGCTTATGCCAGTGCTCGCGGGCGGATTTGAAGATGCGGTAGTTCGGCAGATTGACGTTCGCCTCCAGCTCCGCCTCGGCGGAATTGCCCGTGGACCAGCCCATGTTGGACTGCCCCGCGCAGAGCCACACCTCGCCAATTGCGACATCGCTGATCTTGATCGTGTTCTTGCCACTGACCGTCAGCGAATGCCCCGTGCCAAACTCAGGCGTCTTGAGAAACACTTTCCAATCGCCCGCCTTGTCCGCCACCGCACTCGCCTCAGCACCCCAGCTCGCCGTGACAGTGACCTTCTCACCGGGATCGGCAAAGCCCCAGATCGCGTTGTTTGTTTGCTGTTGCAAAATCATGTGGTCGCCGAACAGATGAGTCAGGCGCACATCCGCCGACGCAGACAGGCAGACAGACAGGGCGAAAAATAGGGTGCCCAATGTTTTCATAATGTCATTCTTCCTAGGTCGAATTTGAGCAGTTATCAGCATTTTTACTCGCGACACTTCGCCGTCGTTATGAACAATATCAAAATCGCGCGTTGCACAGACTATGCTGGAGACGACACTCTTGCCGCCGGTTGTTGACTGCACAAGGGCAATTGTGATGCCATTAGGCCCAGAAACGCTTTTGCCAGTGAGGACGCGTTAATTCGCTTCATTCGTTGTAGACTTTCCCGAATAATCCCGCCTTTTAATATTCAGAATTGGCGGATTCTGCGACACTATTTACAAACGGATGGAATACTGCTCATTGATGCCGGGCCAGCTCATCCACCCGCGCACATTCAGTAGCCCCGGCGCGTTCGTGACGCCTGTCTTCACGCTGTATTTGCAGTAAACGCGAACATCTTCCCCCAGCACATAAGCGCTGATGTAAAACGCGCGATTGAAAATTCCGTCCTTGGTTTCTTCCGAGATGATCTCTTCTTTGAAGTCACCCTTATTCGGATCGTAGTCTGCCCA
>JBAXUS010000447.1:0-2285 GCA_037129555.1 Planctomycetota bacterium | reverse complement strand
TGCCCGGTTAGCTCGAAAATATCTGACATATCGACTCAGTACATCTCCTCTTTTCGAGCAGAAAATTTATGATTTCAACCCAACGAATCAAGTGCCGTCACTCAAAAATGAGCACGTGCATTCAATTTAAACGTTCCATTCGCACGTCATCGATCAACTCACACATTCCCGCACATGTTGGACCAATTTCCACATGTGTTTCACGTCCGATTTCTGGATCGTGTCAGACGGGTAATTCGGATTCAGCGGCAGCAAGTTCATGTCGTTCGTGCCATTGAATTGCACTTTCCGGAACGTGCCTGCGTTCTGCGTCATGACAAACGCGAAGTCGCCGGAGTTCACTTTGATCCCGCTGGCGAAGACGACGAGCTCGCCGGGCCGGAAGTCGTCCTGGATGCCGTTGACGTGCATCGAATCGCCGTGTACACGCATTGCAAAGCGGTGGCGGCTTTCTTTATCACCTTTCAATGGCGGGAACTGCAAGACCACTTCCATCTCGCCGTCCGGCTCGCCCTGATCGGAAATCTGCGTCGGGTAACCGTCCTCGGTGGTGATCAACGGCACAGGATCGAGCTTTCCGGAGAGCATGAGCGCCGCGTGTTTCGGCCCCAGTGTCGCCGCCCATTTCCGCTCGACTTCCTGTACTTTGCTCTCGCTGTAAAACACGCTGATTTCCACGCCCAACGCACGGGCGATCTTTTCAAGCGTGACTTGACGCGGCGTCACCAGGCCGTTCTCAATGCGTGACAGATTTGGCTGCTTCAAACCGGTCATGCTTGCCAACTCGGATTGCCGCATGCCTTTTTCTTTACGAATCAGATGAACGATCCGCCCTATGTATCGATGAATCGGTGCCGTTGACATATGCACAATGCCTCCTGTATGACATAATATTCCATAATTCTTCAAAATGGGCAACTACTTCATCGAAAAGAATATAGTTTTATGCACAATGCGTTAAGTGATTCGTAACGTGATTTATATGAATGAGTTGTATATGTATTATACATGAATTGTGCATAAAAGTTATCGGACGAAATTGGAAAATAGTCACGTCAATTTATCAACCAAGAGCCGCGCACGTCATTAAGTGGCAAACCGAGTGCCTTGGGAGCACGTTTGCCGCTTACTGACGTGCGCGGCTCTTGACGTGTTCGCTCATTTGCATCCCACCATCTATCCCTGCAAAACTTCACGTTTCGAGTATCCTACGTCGTATGACCGTTTTGACTCGAATCTTAAAACAGCTCCGCCCACACTACCCGGCGCTCGCCATCGGCATGACCTGTCTGCTCGTTTCCACGTCCAGCATGCTGGCTCAACCGGTGCTGTGGAAATACATGGTTGATGACGTGCTTCTTAAATCCCAGCATCAGTATTTCGCTCCGATTCTCGGGATCATGCTCGGAGCCGGGATGCTCGGTTCACTTGCGTCGGGCCTGCGCACGTGGCTGCTTGAGCGCACCGCTCAGAAGTTCGTCCTCGATCTCCGCAAACTCATTTACAGTCATCTTCAATCCCAGCCGCTCGCATTCTTTCACGAGCGGCGCAGCGGCGATTTGATTGCTCGCGTTGTCGGCGATGTGGACACGCTTCAAGAAGTGGTCATCAACGGCACCGACACGTTTTTGTCGAACATTCTCGGCATGATCGGTGTCTCGGGCGTGTTGATTTGGATGAATTGGAAACTCGGCCTCGCGACCGTCCTGCCGGTGCTGATCACGCTTTCGTTGATGCGACGATACAATTCCAAAGTCAAGCCCGTCTACCGCGCCGCGCGCGATAAATTGGGCGACGTCAGTGCGAAGCTCCAGGAGAACTTGACCGGCATCAACACCGTCAAAGCGTTCGCACGCGAAGAGGAAGCCGCCGCACGTTTCCACGTGACGGTCCTCGGCTTTTTTACGCAATCGCTCCTCGGCATTTCGCTCCGCGCGCGTTACATGCCGCTGGTCCAATTCCTGACGTTTCTAGGCAGCGTGATCATGATCGGCTTCGGCGGCTGGCTCTACATGAAAAACGAAATCGCGATCGGCACACTCGTCGCGTATCGCGGCTTCTGGTGGCAGCTCTACGGACCGGTCTACAGCATCGCCGGGATCAACGATATGCTGCAACGCGCCAACGCCGCCGGCCTCCGTATCTTCGAACTCCTCGATCACGTTCCCGAATTGCGCGACGCGCCGGACGCCTCAGAACTCCCACGCATCCGAGGCGAAGTCTGTTTCACGCATGTGAACTTCGAATATGCCGCGCACAGTTCCGCAAAGGGAAAAACGCCGGGA
>JBAXUS010000446.1:0-2306 GCA_037129555.1 Planctomycetota bacterium | reverse complement strand
ACGAGTTCCGTGATCTGCGGATGCTGCACTTCCTGTTTCGAAATTGCGTCGGAAATATCCTGCAGTGTGCCTTGCCCGGACTGTGATTGGGCTTCATCGTTGGATGCAACTTCGGACTTCAGCGTTACGATAAGTTCGAGCATGTCGCTGCGGTCATTGTCACTTAATCCGGTCGCGTTTTGGATCCGGTCTTCGAGTGTCGAAAGTGTGTCGTTGATCATGGCTGAACCTCCGTGGAATAGAATTCTATAATGTTTACAGCCAGAAATAAGAGCAGCCGTTATGCGCGCAATTCTTTTTTGTTGAGCGAATCAGTGTCTCGATGCGTATGAAACACGGCCCAAATGACGATACGGTCCCGTTTCGGCTTATAGTAAACATGATACGGAAATCGCAGTAGCTTCAGGCGTCGAGAACTCTTGATTATTTTTGCGCCCATCAATGGAAACTCACGAATCAATACCAAAAGTTGTTCGAGCGCGTGACTAAATTTTGTCCCCAACTCCGGTCGGATGGCTCGATAATTTTCCTCGATGTCGCTCACCTCGCGCCCGGCCTCCGGTGTGAAGAAGATCGGTCGGTTCATGGCGCACGCTTTAATTTTGCCAATACGCTCTCGGCCGGAACCAGCAGTTCTGGATGAGTTTCGTAATATGCGATCCGGCGTTCCAGTTCGACTTTCTGACGCGGCAACATCGTTGTATCTTCCCGCCCTTTAAGCGCTGCTTCGCGCTTCTGAACTGCGTCATCGAAGCTCTCATAAATGGCATCAGCGAGCGCGATCCGTTCACGAGGGCTCATTTTTAGAATTTCGGGCATCAGTTGATGGCTCATTGCATACTCCTTCCATACCTGTATTGATCGTCGGTCTCGGTCCAAGAAATGCAACCAAAAATTCGGACTATCGAACACACTTCAACGCACTGTTCGACGTTAATGTTCTCACGCCAAGAACGCTTTCAATTCCATGCTTTCCAAATTGTGTTTGATCGTGCGTAGGAAACTGGCCGAGTGCGAACCGTTGAAGGGGCGGTGATCGAAGACCAGTTTCAGATTCAACAACATGCGCGGTTCGACACGGCGGTGGCCATCGGCATCGACAGCTTCAACGAAGCGCGGGCGTTCCAGCATCGATCCGGCCGCGATCATCGCCAGTTGCCCTGGGATGATGAACGGTGTGCCGCTTGTCGCTTCGAACGCGCCGATGTTGGTCAGCGTCACGGTCGCGCCTTGCAGGTCGGATGAATGCACATCGCCGCTGCGGACTTTTTCGGTGAGGTCATGAATGCGTCGCGCGAAGTCGATGAACGATAATTTCTCCGCGCCTTTGACGACCGGCGAGAACAAATTTTCTTTCGGCCCGACAGCGGCGAATCCGAGATTCACGCTGTCTTCGACGAGCAGTCGGTCCGCTGTCGGCGTCAAACGCCCGCGGAAACCTTCGTGGCGTTCGCTGTTCATCGCCTGCGCAATCGCCCACAAAATCATGTGCGTGTACGTCGGGCGGATGCGGTACTTGGTTTCGAATTCGGCTTTCAAGACTTCGCGTTGGCGGACGACGCTGGTCATGTCCACTTCGCATTCGACGGAGACGCGCGGGATTTCGAGCTGGCTTTTCAACGCCAGCGCGCCGACTTGCATTTGCGCGGGACTGAGCAGAATTTCGCGCGGGCCTGCAGGTGCGGCGGCTTCGGTCGCGGCGTGGGCGTGGTGTTCGGTGCCCTTGCTTTGACCCATTGACGTCACGGCACCCCCGGCGACTTCGAGCGCGATCAGCGGTGTTTCGACGGTGACGCGGTCGCCTTCTTTCGCGTAGAACTTCAACACCGTTCCGTCCTGGGGCGCTTCAACTTCGAACGAGCCTTTGTTCGCTTCCATTTCTGCGAGCGGCGCACCGGCTTTGACTTTCTGCCCGGCTTTCACGAAGAAGCGCAGGATCGTCGCGTCTTCGTCGGTCGGCGATTGGCGCGGCGTACAAATGTCGATCTGCCGCGCAACATCCGGCTGCGATTCGATGGGTTTGACTGCGGGCGGGGCGAAGACGCCGGCGTCACGTTTCTGAACTTCCATCTTTGATGCGACGGCTGAAATCCCAATGCCACCCGCTGAATCGAGTGCTTTTCGTCCGGGTCTCAAATCCTGTCGCGCTTGGACGCGCATCGCTTTTAAGACGCCATCGACGCTCGGAAGCAGTGCCAATTCGAGCGCGTAATTAAATGGGTTGTGGTCGTCGCTTTTGCAGACGCGTGCTGGGACCGCGCGCAATTGTTCGAATGCTTCGCTGACGATCTCCGCGATGATTTCAG
>JBAXUS010000445.1:0-2306 GCA_037129555.1 Planctomycetota bacterium | reverse complement strand
CGCCCGATCTCGCATCGTGACTCTCTTTCAAATGCAATCATGGGACTTGAGTCGCTCCGTCACACTTCAAGTCGCCGAGTGCGGATTTGCAATGTCGCAGGAGAACCCCGCTGGCAATGCGCTCGACATGGATGTTGCTATCCGGATGTGCAACGGAACAGCCTTCGACGATGACCTCGCGCAGTGCACCTTTGATTGCGAATCCACCACTATTGTCGGCGGTTAATCGCTCGCGGCGATGGATCACATTTTGGGTGATTTGTCCATCGAACGCTCCGGCCTTTCGAATGCTCCCGGAGACAACAATCGAACTCAATCCTTCGCTCTGTTCGTTATCGAAGAACTGCACGTTGAAATTCGGGCAGAGATAATCCACCGCGGCCATGCCGTAGTTCAACAGTTCCGCGCAACGCACCAGTTTGTTGTCGGCGTAGATAACATCGATAGCCGTACCGAACCCGGCGTTCACTCAATTTGCGTCCTCAAAGCGATTGCCGATCATCAGCGCGCGGCCGCACAGCGGAACGATCGTGACCAGGCTATGTTCGTCCGGCGCGATTGTGAACGGTTCCGAAAGCGTCCACTCACGACCCGTGAACGACGCGACGTTTCGCCACTGCGACATGCCTTTTCCGCTGACCACGCAGACCACAGACTTTCGCCACAAGCCACTTTTTTCATTCGCCCATTTTGGAAACACCGGGTCCGCCGCGAGAACCACCTTCGCACCTTCGAGCGACGCAAGCAAGCCGTGATAAGCCGATCCTCCCAGATCGAACTGTCCCCACCTTCACCCCATCAAAAATCCTGATTAATCTCCAGCCGCTGAAACTCCACCGCTTTTCGTTCTGTACCCAGAAGGACCGGCGTTTGTTTCAGCGCGGTTGATCCAGTTTGCAGCGTGACATCATCGATCCACGCGTCGGTGAATTCATTCGTGGCGGTCTTTTTATTATTGTACGCGCCGAGGGTCACAGTATGCGTGCCCGCGCTCATCTCGCCCAACGCGAACGAAACGGTTTTCCATCCGGAGCTGACTTCAGGGCCGCCGTTGCCGTCGCCACGGACTTGAGCCAGATAATCATGCCCGTCACTGCCCATCAGCGCGTCATCAACCATCACCAGCGCCTCGCTGAATTCGTCCTCTTCGTATTCGGAACTCTGCGTGACTTTGATTGCAAACGTCAACACCAGGTGCTCAGGCGCGGTCAGAGTAAACGTCTTCCGCCAGCCCCCGGACATGCCCAACACACTGCTGCTGTCACGCCCGCCCAAATGCACCCCCAGCGCACCGCCCGACACGCCGCCTTTCTTATTGTACTTTCCGTCCGCATAAACCGGCTTCGCCGTCTTTCGAAACGCATCGCGAACAAAGACAAAGCCGTCTGCACCTGTATCAAAATTAGCCGCTAGAATGATTCGAGAAGGTTCGACTTTCGGAACGACAACTGCCTGAACAACCGGAGCGCTCACAGGCGTGGGCGTGTTCGCGACAGGAGCCGCGCTACTGACCTGCGCCTCTCCAGTTCGCTCCTCGCCAGGACGCCCAGAGGCTCGAAAATACATGATCGATGCAACGATGCCGACGAGCACAAACAGCAGCAATACGAGGCCGAAGGGCTGAGACGAGCTTGAATCACCTGCAAGATAAACTTTGGGCTTCGAATCCATATTGGTTCCAATGAGGTTGATAGCGATTCATACACCGAACTCGCCGGGACAAACCACTCATTGTTATCACATCTAAAATCACAACTCCAGCACGCATTCAACCGCTCGCCTTTCACCCACCCTTCTCCCGTTGCACCCTCCTCCTTTTTCAATTAATTTCCCGCCCCTTTGAAGGCAGCATATCGAGTTAAACGGTTCGCGCGCTCGTACTGAATCGGCGATGGAAACTCAGGCAATCAAGATCGCCGCACTCGCGGTCGTCATGGCTGCCCTTTATTACGGCATATTACGGCAAGCCGATGCTCGTACCGCTTGCACTCGCAGTGCTGCTCAGCTTGCTGTTGACGCCGCCCGCCGATCAGGGCGAACTACGAGAACGGTAATCCAGCCGCCGACAACAGAGGCTGGTTCAGCGCCTTGAACCAGTCCGTCTGCCGCGCTAGCGACTGCGCTTTCATGATTTCAGTGCTGGCGTTGTAAAGCGCCCAACCGGACTTATCGGCGAATTCGAGCCACAAAAGCCGCATCGACAGAAGCCGATCTACAGGATTGTCCGTGTAACATAGAGTTGTGGCGTTTAAACCGGAAACTGGCGACGGGGCGACAACGTGGTTTGATGGTGGGTGATTGGCGTT
>JBAXUS010000444.1:0-2355 GCA_037129555.1 Planctomycetota bacterium | reverse complement strand
ATCGACGAACTGCGCGCCGCCGAGGCGGAGATGACCTTTCTGTCGATCGAACCGCTGCTGGAAGAGTTGGGCGAAATCAATCTCGCCGGCATCAACTGGGTGATCGTCGGGGGCGAAAGCGGACCGGGCGCACGCCAGATGGAAAAGATTTGGGTGGAGTCGATCAAAGGACAATGCGAATCGACGAACGTCCCGTTCTTCTTCAAACAGTGGGGCGGCGTCCGCAAGAAGATTGCCGGCCGGGAACTGGACGGTCGCACGCATGACGGTTTCCCGGAACGGGCCAGTAATCCCGTCCTAGCCAACGACGAGCGCAAGCACCTGATCGCCGAAATCGAGACGTCGGTCCGCTGAGGCGGTCCAAGGAAAAGAATTCGCCGTCTGGCGCGTGCCGGATGGTTCGGTAGTGGAACAAAGAAAGCGGAGATTAAATGCATGGCTGTCTTGCAGATAGAATACTGGCACACGGGTGGCTACAACACGCAGCGATACGGGAAACCGTGGATCGCCAAGGTCGTGGCATGGGAGATCGGCACTCCGCCTCAATTGAAATTCGGCCGCGACCTTAAGCTCGACGTCGAACTGGGAGATGTGATGCGTTGGGGGCAGAAGGACAACCAGAATTCGCGGGGAACGCGGTCTTGGTGGGGCCTCGTCTCCCTGGGCGTCGGCGGAGAACTGGCGGTCGAACAGTGCACGGAGCGTCAGGCACGAAAACATTGGCGCGAAATGGAAGCCTTCAGCGACGGCACAAGAAGTTTATCCGATACCCAAATGAAATGCTTCGCTCTGACCAGTGCAATCGTCGCCAGAAAAGACTTGGAAATGCGCCGCATCCTTGCGCAGATGATCGAATCGAATAGGGTCCCCACAGATACACATCGCATGAACGACGCGCAACTCGAAGATTTTCTCAAAGGATATATTGCTCAGAAGACTTTCAAGAACACGCTTGTTGATGCCTCTGATCGGGACTGAAAGGCAACACAAATGCGGGCCAGACAAAATCTGGCCCGATCGCCAAGCAGCTCTCGTCCAGACATTGACCCACATCGATTCTTTGGTTTACCGAACTTAAAAACATAACTTTGTATTTCTCCTTAATTTCCTTCGTTCAATTGTGGCACAAAATGCGCCACAATGGTGATTCTTAATTCACTGATACTTGTCGGTTCATGCAATAGGCGACAGCGCGTCGTCCAGTTCCGTCAACGTCACGTCCTCGACGCTGCAATCAAGTTTCTCCAGCTCTTCGTCGAAGTCCTGGACTTCGAACACTTGCGGCTGTGCATCATCGGGTTCGGTAAATGTCACCTCGAGTTCGCGCGGATGGACGACCTCCGGCTCTTCCTCCCAACAATCGTAACCATCAAAAATCTGTGGTAGCGACGGTAACGTCATGGCGAACGTCTCAGCGACACATAAATCGCCACTTGCCTTCTTTTCATTAGTACAGTCACTTTTCGAAGAGGGCTCCGCAATCTCTTCGCTTCCAATTAATTCTCGTTGCAGAAAATTAATTGGCGTTTCGCCATTCAAGAGCGTCTTCGGATCATAAACCGTGCGCTGCTCCGCAGCGTCAATCCGAAACCATGTCACGTCGCCCCATGTTCCGTCCGCATTGACTCTGACGGAATACCCCCTGTCAGCCCGATTAACATAAATGTCCACGGTCCACCCGTCTTCAATCCTCGGGCAGTGTTCGCCGTCGCGGAAAAATCCATACTGCCCACCGCCATATATGTAAGGCGTAAGCCCGAGTTGCGTCCACTCCTCGAGTTGCGATCCAATTGCCTCCGGCAACGGTTTACACTTGCCCAAATATTGGATTCCATCGCTCAGTTCCATCCTGCGTTTATCGGACTGAGTTGATCCGGATTTAATCGACTCTGGAATGCCGGCCATTAATTCAGTATTGAGCGGAATACCGACCAATGCGACATTATTTGTTTCTTTCTGCATATATCAACTCCATTTCAGGCCGCCCGACAGGCGAGGGATGCCTGTCAGGCGGGAGTATAGTCAGGGTGATGAATCCTGACACTCATTTATTTTTTTATTGTCCCCCAAAAGTGTCGCAAGTAATCAACCTGCTAAAATAATGATACAGATACTTTTTAAATATTTTCTCTTGAGCACAGATTATTCGAGAAGCAATTCAAGCACAGTCAACGTTCCGAAAACCTCTTCCGGCGCGCAATCCGTACCGCGCGTTATCTTGTAACAGAGTATCGATAATAATTGTGTTGCTTAAATTGTGTCTAAACCTTCTTTTTTGCTTATTGAACAAATCAGTTGGGCGAAGACGTATGTTGAGAATCGTTTAAGGGGCACTGGAGCAGAATAAATGGAAAA
>JBAXUS010000443.1:0-2366 GCA_037129555.1 Planctomycetota bacterium | reverse complement strand
ATTCGACGTTGCGATGATTGCCGGCGCGTGATTCACGGCGAGGCTGGGAACGCGTGTCCGTATTGCGGCGGTTCGCGCTTGAACCGGATGATCGAGCATGGCACGGACGGGCCGCAACTTCACGCGCCCATTTTCTTTTTGACAATCCTGTTTTGCTGCGGACTTGCCGGGATGCAAGTGGCCGCGATTGTGTCGGGATTTAAATCCCCGCATGCAGGACACGCCGGGCCGCTGTGGCATTTGAATGCCATCGTCGGTGCGGGGTTTGTTGTGTACTGGAGTGTGCGGCGCACGGAAGGCGATTTTCGCGCGCTGGCGTTGGTTGCGCTGGGATTGTTTGTGTTGGGCGAATGCATGTCGGCGCTGGCTCACGCGTATGGGATTGGTGCGTTGCGTGGACTCAGCGGGGTTTTCAAGCACAGTCTGTTGGTTTTCAGCAGCTTGGGAATCACGGCGGGGGCGACGGATCAGGGTGCGCATTCGCGCCACGAAACGATGCTGATGTCGGCGTGCGGTGGGTTTCTGTTTCTTGCGATTTTGCATCTTACGTCGGAGTTTTTTCACATCGAAAACGATGCGATTGACGACATCGCGACAGCGGTCGTGGCGTTGGGATTGGCTGCGTTTGCCGGGATTGTTTTGTGGCGAGAACGCGCGGCGCGACTCGGCGGCAAGAGTGCCGCCGCTCCTTTGATTGATGTGGGGAAAATCTGATGGCGACAGATTCTGCGGAACTGGATTCTATTTTGCAGGCGGCTCGGGCGGCTCAGAAAGTTTGGGTCGCGAAGCCGTTGAGCGAGCGGCTGAAACCTATTGCGGCGTTGCGGGCGCAGTTGGCTCGTGATCCGGGCGGGTTGGGGGAGGTGGTTGCGCGCGAGATTGGCAAGTCGCGGTTTGAGGCGATTGCTGCGGAGATTCTGCCGACTGCGGAAACGTGCGCGTTTTTGGTGCGCCGGGCTGAGCGTATTTTAGCTCCGCGCACGGAGCCGATGAAGGGGACGATGCCGTTCGCTGGATCGGCGATTGTGCGGCACGTTCCGTGGGGTGTGGTGGCTGTGCTGGTGCCGTGGAATTATCCGTTGTTTTTGTGCGCGGGTTCGGTGTTGAACGCGTTGGTTGCGGGGAATGCGGTGGTGATGAAACCGTCTCCGCGCGCGAAAGAAACGGTCGGCGCGTTCGGGCAGTGGTTGTACGACGCGGGCATTCCGCGCGAGTTGGCTCCGGTGTTGGACAGTTCGGATGAGATGGGTCGAAAGCTGTCGGCGTCGCCGTTGATTAATCGGATTGTGTTTACAGGAAGCTCGACGACGGGGCGCTCGGTGTTGATGGCGGCGGCTCAGAATCTGGTTCCGGCCACGATGGAATTGTCGGGCTACGATGCGGTTCATATTTTGCGTGGAGCTGATGTCGAACTGGCTGCGGCAGCGGTGGCGTTTGGATTGCGTTTGAATGCTGGGCGGACGTGTGTTTGTCCACGCCGCGTGTTTGTTGATCGTAGCGTTTCGGAGAAGTTTACGTCGCTGATTGGTGCGAAATTGTCGGAGATGGAATTGCTTTCACCGATGGATCCGCAGACGTTGCGCGAGGCTGACGCGTGGGCTGCAGCGATTGAAGCGGGGGGTGGGAGATCATTGAATAACCGGGCGCGCGGCGATGCGAACAAGGCGCTGGCGTACGCGGGTGGAGCGGCGGCGCTGGCGGCGGCTCAAGGTAATTTCGTCCCGGCGATTGTGGTTGCGACGGTCGAGAATCCGGAAGACGCGTTGACGCTTGATCGCGCGTCGAACTATGCGTTGGGCGCGTCGATTTTTGCATCGTCGAAATCTGCGGCGATTGAATTTTCGAAGCAATTGCCTCCGGGCATGATCGCGATTAATGAGTGCATCATGCCGGCGGGCGAGGCGGCGTTGCCGTTTGGTGGCGCGAACGAAAGCGGCTACGGTGTGCGCTCGGGGATTGAAGGGTTGCTGGAGATGACGCGCCCGCAGACGCTCGGAATTTCCCAAGGGTCGTTCCGCCCGCATCATTTGGCTGGCGAAGAAACGACGGCTCTTTTGGAAGCGTTGCTCCGCGCGCGGCATTCGAGTGGGCTGTTGGGGCGGATCAAAGGGTGGATTGATTACGGCGTCGAGACGGTGACGTGGTTGAACGGGTTGCGAAAAAAGAAGTCGAATTCTTAAGAATCAGTGCGCTGACGAGCGTCTGTGTCCGATAGAAATAAGTTGCATCACCGGACTTGCTGTTGCAATTCCCCTCTCCCCTTGAGGGCAATGGCCCTAAGTTAAGCTCAAAAAGGAAATGGTGCAAGTTGCGGAGCCTGTGGATCGGATGTTCACATTCTTTTCTCCGCGCCTCGGATAGCGGCG
>JBAXUS010000442.1:0-2382 GCA_037129555.1 Planctomycetota bacterium | reverse complement strand
GTAGCCGCCAACATCGACGACCAGTATTTTTCCAGTCGGATTAAATCCCGCCGGGATTAAAAGAGAACCGGTCAGCGTCAGGGCACTGCGCGTTTTTACAACTTTCATGACCGGTTTGACAATCGCGATTGCCGCTGGAGCAACGGTCTTTTCGCCGGGTGCACTCGCGGTACTGTTCGGATTCGTCCCGGTGGCGAGTTCGACATTGTCGCTGTATCCGTCTCCGTCGCTGTCCATTTCGCCGACGAGTGTCCCCGATCCCGAACCTGGATTGCCGCCGATCATCGGATTCACGGACAATGTCAACGTCGCACTCGCTGATGTGTTGATGCCACTCGTAGCGGTTACGGCCACCGTGTACGTGCCCTTGAGAGCGTAGGTGTGATCGACAACCGCGCCACTGCCGGACGTGCCGTCGCCGAAATCCCAGGAATACGTCACGCCTTGAAGATGTGTTGCGGTCGCAGTCAGTTGCACGGACTGCGTCACTGTAGCTGGGTTCGGCAGCGCGGTCGGGAGACTCGTGAACACCGGAAGTGCTGGGCGGGTGACTGTGATTGTATACGTCTTGAGCGTGCCATCGGCTGCTTTGACGACAACGGAGAGGACCGTATCGCCAACGATCAGACTCATTGCGCCGCTGGCCGTGCCGGACACGACACTTGCGCCATTCACGGTCACGGTTGCTCCGCTATCCACAACGGCTGTTGGCGTGAGCGTGATGCTGGCCGTCGTACTCGTGACGCTGAGTGCATAGGTAAGCTGATTGGCAACGAATTCGGGCGATAGGTTCCCGACGCTTGGCACGAGCGACAACAAGTCGTTGTTGGATGACGGCGCAATCGTGAGCGACACTGTCACAGCATTGCTCGTCACGTTCGCGGTATTCGTGACCGTGAATTGGAATGAGTCCGAACCGCTGTAGCCGTTTGTCGGTGTGTAAGTCAGATTTGGCGCGGTGCCGTTCAATGTTCCGTGCGCCGGATTAGTTGTCACCGCGTACGTCAGCGGTGTCAATGCTGGGATGTTCGGATCGGTGCCTGACAACGTAATCGATGTTTCGGTATTGAACGCAATATTCGCGGTTTGAGAATTCGCGACCGGCCCACCCTGAAGCGACGCAAAGGTGGCCGTGAGTTGGGTGTTTTGTGTCGGGAAGAGAAACGGATTCGGATTAGTGCCACTCAATGCTCCGCTCCATCCGGTGAACCGCCAGCCCGGTGCTGGAGTGGCTTTCAGTTCCAATCGCTGACTTTCCATGACGCTTGATGGGATTGCCGAAAAAGTGGCCGTATTGTTTCGACCGGACACTGTGCCCAGCCCGACGATTCCCACGCTGACATTGGCCAGTTTGATGACTTCAATTCCGTGATAAATCGTGTCTGGGTTCGCAGCATCTGTGGCCACATTGACAAGCTGCATGTCAGACCCGT
Organism: Planctomycetota bacterium; assembly: GCA_037129555.1. GTDB lineage: Bacteria > Planctomycetota > SZUA-567 > H5-PLA8 > H5-PLA8 > JANXLS01. The sequence continues at coordinate 949 of JBAXUS010000442.1, read as the reverse complement.
TCGGTCCGTTGTTCTCGAAGCGCCAGTCCGTGACTACGATCGACTGCGTCATCCATGTGTTGCTACCGGTCTTGGTTACTGTGAATGCCGTCTTTTGGCTGTTCCCAATGGCATCGTATTGCACGGCGAATTGGCCGGTGCCTCGGTCAAGATACGTCACATTGAGTTGCACGCGTTGGCCGGGCGAACGCAGGAGCTTGTCGTTGATGTTAAAATACATCGTATCGTTGCCGGACACATGGTCGGAGCGCCGGGCAAAGCGGTCATATGGGTGCGATGAGGTCGTCAGTGTCCCATTGACGCGCCAGAGGCCCTTGCTTGTTGTATCGGGGTTGATCTGGTAGATGAAGCGGTCGTAGTTGCCGGGATGAATTTCCCAGCCGGCATCGTTGAATCCTATCATGCCGGGGTTGTCGTTTCGCTGGGCAACAGACCCCATGGTGGCTCCCGCGAGGTCGTCCATCTGGGCCCCTTGACTAGCATAGGCCGCACAAATGGCCGTGTATCTCGCCTGGTTACGCAACGTTGCATTGCCATATTTTCCTGGGCCTGAGCCCGCAGGGAACTTCCCCATATCAGACGAATCGAGTCCCTCATGAAAAACGCAGAAACCGCCACCGGCCGAGACCGGATCCAACTCCGCCGCCCACTTATTGAAAAACTCGCCAGTAAAGCCAAAGCCATTGGCAGAAGCACCCTCCATGCATGTTCCGCTCCAATCCCAAATGCTCATGCCGACGTTCAACTGCTCAAGAGCCGCCCAATACATGCTCAACGGGACGTTGAGCTGAAAGTATGGCTTCGTCCACGTTTGATCCATTTCGTTTCTGGAAAAAAACTTAAAATTGGAATCCACAGCCAGCGGCTTATACACCGTCACATTCGACTCGGATTCCGACAAATGATGTCCACGGAGCTGTCCACCATGCTTGATGCCAAAACCGCCCTT
>JBAXUS010000441.1:0-2386 GCA_037129555.1 Planctomycetota bacterium | reverse complement strand
CTTAGAGCATGAGTGGCAAATACCGGCCCATTTATAACGCCGAAATCGTATCTGCCCACGAAGCCCTTACACATGTCAGAACGCGTTCACGGCTGCGCGTTTTTCGGAGCCTGCTCAAACGCCACCCCATAAAATTGCTGCACAAACTCGCCCAGCGGCAACGCGAAGATTCCGTTTTTGCGCGGATAGCCGTTCACCAAACCGGCCGGTTCTTTCGGCGTAAACGTCGTGCCATGCGGATTCCACAATTGGATCGTGTCCGCTTTCTCATCGTACCCTAGCACCGCGTATGCATGATTCGGCGTGATGCCGGGCGTCGTCGGCGTCGTTGTGCCGCACGTCATCAAGCGCTTGTCTTTCACCGCAGCAATTAGCATGTCGCGTAAGGCCTGCAACTTCTTTGCCTTCTCCGCATCGGACAGTTTGTCGTCTTTCACATATTTGGTACTGAAGCGCGTGATCTCGTGTCCGGTGATCTGCGCCAAAACCGTTCCCGCCGATCCGCCTCGAGCCACCGCGTCCAGCGGCGAACCTGTGCGTTCACTTTCAGGCTTGGCCTCATTGCGCAGCATCCCCATCGCCTTCTCGTACACGTTCACCCAGATCCCGTCCTGCCGCGCCGACGCGCTCATCGCCAATTCCGTATCCGTCGGAGTCGCGACATGCACCGTCTTGTTTCCCAGCACAACATCGCAGCTGCCATCCGGTTGAAGTTTGAACATCTCCATGACTTGCTTCGGATTGCGATGCAACATCGCGCCGAGCGGAGCGAGACAAAAACAATCACCGAGCCTTCCTTGATACAACGACGACATGTGCGGGAGTTCCGAGACAAACAAGTCCCGTCGCGCCTTCTTGATTTTCGACAAGCCTTCTGAATACATCTTCGGAAAATTCGGGCCTTCGAGCGCAGGCGGAGGAACTTTGGCCAGCGCGACAATCGTCTCCTGCGTCAGCACCGGAGCAGGAACTTTCTTATTATTTTGCGACCGCTTCAACGCCGCGATGGCCGCCGCCTCGTTGCCCACAGTCTTGGAATTGTTAGCAAATTGATCCAATTCAGCGACCGACAGCCCACCGCTTTTGTCCTTGTCCCAGTCCGCGAAATGATCTTTGACCTGTTCCAAAAATCCAGCGACAGCCGCCTCACTGGCCGGCGTCTCAGCCGACTGAAGCTGCGTCAAACAACACACGCTGATCACGAAGACGAGTACGTTAAGTCGCATAGGAGATCATCCAAAAATTGAGAACCAACGTAAGCATTCACACTTCTGCCAAACAGCGATCACACAAAGACTCAAAGAACACAACGAAGCACAAAGATACAGAAGCGAATATGGAATAAGGAACTGTACCTTTATCTTTCTTTGTGTCTCTTGGTGCTCTTTGAGTCTTTGTGCGAGGCTATTTGAACGCTTACAAACCAACAGTTTAACGACACCGCTATTCCTTGGGCACTTCGACCGTTTCGTCTTTCGCCAAATCCCGGATACGAATGTTTTTCACTTCCGACGTCGTTGAATAACACGCGACGCCCAGCGGCTTCATCTGTTCAATCGCCGGATGCACAGACACCTTTTTCCCAGTGGTATCGAGCCTCACAACGCGCTTGTCGTCGATCCACGCTTGAATGTATTTCTCGCTGACACGCAGACGGATTTTGTACCAGCGACCGTCGTCGAACGACCCGTGAGTCGTCGTCTGATTGTCGTCGGCGTACAGCCCGTCAATCGATGACAGCCCCACAACTCCCCCGCCCCATCCGCCGACCACGAAGCTGCATTGCGAGTCGCCGACAGTGAAGACCAACCCGCAGAAGAAGTCGAGCCCATCGACTTTTTTCGCCTCCAAAGCGACTTCATAATTTCGAACCGGAAGCGCCGCACCCGCCCAATTAATCCCCGTCAATTCCGACCCGCGCGGCAAAACAATCGCCCCGCCTTCAGCCTTCACCGCGCCCTCACCACCAAACGGCGTCACCTTCCAATCCTTCAACGTCGTCCCATCACAAAGCACTTTCCACGCAGTCTTGGCCGGCGCTTCAGCAGGCGCTTTGGGAGCGACCTCTTCAGCGCGAAGCGCGAAACTCAAAACAAGCACCGCCGCTAATACACCCGCGTTCATCATCCATCGCGTCAAAAAATGCTGAGTCATCCATGTTCTCCATCGAGAGGTGTCAATCCAAATAATCTACACCAACCAAGGTTCGAAATTCCCACCATTTCAGGTCACGCCCCTAACCCAATTCCCCCGCCCTTCCCCCATCCCTTGCCATTGCCGTTTACGCTGAAAGCGTTACATGCGATAGCCCAGGGTTGCGGCAGCGCAGCGCCGCTACCCTGGGTCAAACCGCCCCCAATTCCCCTTACGCTGAAAGCGTTTTATA
>JBAXUS010000440.1:0-2393 GCA_037129555.1 Planctomycetota bacterium | reverse complement strand
CTCGCGTTTACAAAACTGCCGGTCAACGATTTGCCCGCCGTCGATTACCCGGTCATCACGGTCAACGTCAACTATCCTGGCGCAAGCCCGACGACGATGGCCAACAACATCGCCACCCCGCTCGAACGCCAGTTCATGCAGATCGCGGGACTTGAACTCGTCACGTCCCAAAACTCACAGGGCCATTCGTCCTTCACGCTTCAATTTGCGCTCAATAAAAGTATTGACGCCGCCGCGACGGACGTCCAAACCGCTATCTCGCAAGCCTCCGGTTCACTGCCGACCGACTTGCCGTCGCCGCCAATTTTGGCGAAGACCAATCCCAACGATCAGGCCATTCTCTACGCCGCGCTCAGCAGCAATACGATCACCTCGGGCAAGCTCTACGAGTACGCCAGCACGCAGGTCTCGCAGCGCGTCAGTATCGTCCCCGGCGTCTCACGCGTGGACGTGTACGGCACGAAATCAGCTGTCCGCATCAAAGCCGATCCTGACCTCCTCGCCTCGCGCGGCATTGCGATTGACGAGCTCGCGAAAGCCGTCGGTGCCGGGACGTCATATCAAGCTGCCGGGCAATTCGACGGAGCCAATCGCTCGCTCCTTCTTCAGCCAAAAGGCCAGCTTGAAAACGCGACTGAATTCGGCAAGCTGATCGTCGCTATCAAAAACGGTGCGCCCGTCTATTTGAAGGATGTCGCTGAAGTCCAAGACTCCGTCGCCGACGAACGCGTCAGTATGCACTTCTGGGCACGCGGCGCTGAAATGCCGACGGCCACCTGCGTAATTGGCGTCTTCCGCCAAGCCGGTTCCAACGCCGTCGAAGTCGCCGCCGCTGTCCGAAATTTACTGCCGGTCATCGAACAACAATTGCCCAAAGCTGTGAAAGTCACGCCGATCTACGACCGTTCGATTTCTATCGTGAACTCCGTCAAAGACGTCGAAGAAACGCTCGTCATCGCCTTCGTCCTCGTCGTCGCCGTGATCTTCATTTTCCTCGGCCGCGTCGGCGACACGCTCATCCCGGCGCTCGCGTTGCCGCTGTCATTGCTGCTGACGTTTATCGTCATGTCGATCCTCGGCTACAGCCTCGACAATCTCTCGCTCATGGCGCTGACGCTCGCGATCGGATTTCTCGTCGACGACGCCATCGTGTTCCTCGAAAACACCGTCCGCCGCATGGAGCTGGGCGAAGAACGGCTCGAAGCCACGATCAACAGTGCGAAGGAAATCAGTTTCACGATTATGTCGATGACGCTCTCGCTCGCAGCTGTGTTTTTGCCGCTCATGTTCATGCCCGGATTAATCGGCCGCATCTTTCGTGAATTCGCCGTGACGATTATCGTGTCGATCATCGCGTCTGGAATCGTTTCGCTGACACTCACACCGCTGATGTGCGCGCGCATGCTGGGCAAACGCGGGCATGGCGAAAAGAAAACGCTGATGGAACGCGCCGCGAATTTCTTCATCAATCCGATCATCGCATTTTATGGCGTCACGCTGACGTGGTTTCTGAAACACAAATGGATCTCAGCGCTCATTTGGATCGGTTGCATGGCTGGGACTGTGGTGCTCTTTCAGATGATCCCAAAATCATTTCTGCCTGTTGGAGACAGCAGCTTTTTGCTTGGCGTTCAAATCGGAAAAGAAGGCGCGTCGCCCCTGCAAATGCGGCAGTATCAATTTGAAGCCGACCGCATCATGCAAGCCAATCCCAGCGTGAAGGCCACGTTTACGATGTCCGGTAACTCCGGATTCGCGCCGTCGAATTTCGATCTCCTGCTCGCCTTTTTATACCCTCCCGGCGACCGTAAACCCATCTCCGCCGTGGCCGGTGAAATGATGGGCAGTTTGATGCAAGTGAAGGGCACCATCGGTGTTTTGAATCCGCAGCCCGTTCTACAAATCAGCACCGGAGCCACCGCGAATCTGCAAGGTAAATTTGCTTACTCGCTCTCCGGAATCGATCCGCAAGAAACTTACGTGACCGCCCAGAAATTGATGGGAAAACTCCATGCAACCAAAGGCATCTTTTCGAGCGTCAACGCCGATTTGTACAACAACACGCCGAGCCTTGAAATCAATATTCTCCGCGACGAAGCCTCGAGCTACGGTGTCTCCGTTTCGCGCATCGAATCACTCCTCCGCCAAGCCTACTCGCAAAATTACGTCTACTTGATCAAGAAGCCCGACGACCAATATCAAGTCATCCTCGAAGTCTTGGATAAAGGCCGAGCGCAGCCCGACAATCTTGAATTGCTCTACGTCACTTCCGACGACGGCACTCGCCGTGTCCCACTTAAGACCGTCGCAACTTGGCGTGAAACGGTGGGGCCGCAGTCGGTCAATCACATCAACCAATTCACGTCGGTGACGATTTTCTTCAATCTCATTCC
>JBAXUS010000044.1:0-36833 GCA_037129555.1 Planctomycetota bacterium | reverse complement strand
TCTGTTGCGTTCTGCTGCGCCGGGCAATTGAAATGAGGACGACAAGCACGGTGTAGCCGCCTTTGTAGTAGCCGTTGTACGTCCCGCCGACCATACGGTTCGCATGCTCCTCGACTTCGCGCCGCTCTTTGATGGTCTTCGAAACTGCTAGCACCGGTGCGCTCGCATTCACCGGTCCTTCCAGTTCCACCCAATCGACCCAAATGGCTGGATCGGGGCCGTATCCGTTCTTGTGTCGCTGGCCATAGAAGAATGACCTCGCGGACTCAAAGTTGCCAGGCTGGCGCTCACGAATGGAAAACTCGCGCAGCGTGTCGAGATTGATTTGAATGGGAACCTCAAGAATCTGAGGATGTGCCACCGTACCCGTGATCTGGTGGCTGCTTGAAACGGATTTGAGATTCCATTTGATGCCTTCATCATCCGGTGCGCCGATCTCGATGAAATGGCGATCCGTCGGAGTTCCCTCCACCGCGCCGACCTTCAGTCGAAGGATGTAATGCCCCGGAGGCAACGGGATGTTCGGCTTCACGTCCAAGCGCATGTAGCCATCGTTGATCGTCAGATAAGCACCCTGCTGGCGATGCGGGAGTGTCAGGTAATGCCGAAAGTAGGCCAGGTAATCTTGGCGGACATTGTTGAGGAAGGCCGCGTTTTGCGTGTCTCCCAAGCCAAAGTCTTCGGACTTGGGTGCTCCTTTCAGCCGGTCTGCATAATAATAGATTTTAAAATCTACCTTACCGACATGCGGGTCTTCCAGCTTGAGCTTCGCGATGATGTCCTGATTCTCGGCAGCGGCAGCAGCACGATCCACTTTAGCCTGCCAAGGTTGAAAACGTTTACTCGTTTCCTCTGCATCCTTGACCCACTTTTCAATATGTGGGTTCGCCACTGTTTCCGGCTCCAAGCGGAACGTCTGCGGCTTCTCGTTGCTCGTCGCGGTCGTTGGATTTGGATGCCGGCTTTCCACGTCGATCCAATCCATCCACAACGCGAACTCCGGCCCGACACCGTTGCGTTGCTTCGCTTCAGAAAAGAGGCGATTTGAAGCCGCGTCGGATTCATGCGAACCGCGCTCGCGGAACATGTACACGCGTGCGCTTGTCGGCGAGACCTTAAGCGGAATTTCAAGCACCTGCGGATTCGCAATCGTGCCCGTGATTTCATGTGTGCTGGAAACCGTGCACACGCCGCTGGGGTCCTGCGGACCGAATTCGACAAAGCGCCGCTCCTTCGGAATACCATCCAACGCCGCTAGTCTTGCCCGGACAACATAGTCGCCCGCCGGCCATTCGCGTGGAATCTGAAACATCTGGCGGGTGTTCACGTAGCTGTCTTCAATCGTCAGGAACGCGCCGGTTTTCGCAAGCGGATGTTCCATATACGCGCGGTGATACGGAACGTAATGCACCCAATCGCGGCGTCCTTGCTCGTCCGCATTGATGTGATCCACAAAGCCGAATTCCTTCGGCGACGGCGCACCTTTGATCCGCTGCCATTGCGCGTAAACATGCGTCGCGTCGGTCTTCTTCTCCGCGCGAATTTTCGCGACCGCTTCGGCGTTCTCTGTTTTCGCCGCAGCCACATCGACCGCCGTTGTCCACTTCACATAACGCTCGTGATCGTCGAGGCGCTGTTTCAGTCCCTTCGCGATCCGCTCGTTGGTCGCCTCCGCTTCGACATGCATCCGTTTCGACTGCGCAGCGCTCGGAGACACATTCCGCGAAAAGTTTTCATCCAACGCCTGCCGTCCCAGCGCGAGATACTGTTCGATCTGATCCGACGACATGAACATCGACGACCCCACCGTGTCGAACGTCCCTGCACCGCCGTCTGAGGGCAATTCGTTCACGGCGATCTCCACGCCCAACACATCGCGAATCGTGTTCTTGTATTCACGCCGGTTCAATCGCCGCATCGTGATCGTGCCGCCGGAATCACCGAGGGTCTTGCGTGCGGCGACGAGCGTATGCGACAGTGCATCGAGAAATTCAGTCTTCGCCACGCGCTCAGGTTGCTTGGCATCTTCTGGAGGCATCTCCCCGGAATTGAGCTGATTCAAAATCTTCTGCCATCGCTCCGCATTCTCGAGCGAATCGAGCGCGAACGAAACATCATCGAGACGCAGCTTGCCCTTCGTCTTCTTTTCATTGTGGCATTCGATGCAATACGACTTCAAAAACTCGCGGTGCTTTTCATCGAAGCGAGCAGGCGGCAATTCCGCCGACATCACGCGCAGACACAGCAACAGACTGATCGAAATAGTGAATTGGATGACTCGGCGCATGATCGATGTGTTCCTTTCTCCGTATTAAGCGACGATTTCTTTGACGACGCCGGTGCTGTCGCCGTGACGCTCGGCCTTGACGCCCAGTCCGTTCAACATCGTTAGCCAGACATTGCATAGCGGCGTGTCCTTCGGCAGGACGATGTGCTGCCCGCGCTTCAATCCCGCGCCGCCGCCCGCGAGAATCATGGGGCAATTGTCGAGGTAATGGATCGTGCGGATGTTGCTGCCAAACGCGATGGCCGTGTGATCGAAGAGGCTTGTACCGTCCGGTTCTTTTGAGGCTTTCAATTTGTCAAACAATCCAGCGAGCATCTCGCTTTGAGCGGCGTCGCGTTTTTGGGACGCCTCCATCCGTTCGCCCGGCGAATAGTGGCTCATGTCGTGTGGTGCGACTTTGACGGCGAGGCTTTGCAACAGTGTGCCCACCGGTTGGCGATAGGTGACGAAGCGCGTACTGTCGGTCTGAAGTGCCGCTACCATCAAATCGTACATCAGCTTCACTTCATCGCGCCCGGTCAGGCTCGGCTTCGGTTCGGCGAGCGCGGCTTTCGCCTTCGGAACCGAAAGCCATTTCTCGTCTTTACCCAGCCGCGTTTCGATGTCGCGGATACTCTGAAAATATTCATCGAGCTTGTCCGTGTCGGTCTTCGTCAACCCGCGCTGAATATCCTGCGCATCGGTGAGCACGGCGTCGAGTACGCTGCGCTTCTGCGCCAGCATCGCCTGACGTTCCTCGAGCGGCGTCGTGTCCGTCGAGAACAATCGATGGTACGCAATCACCGGATTGTCAAGCCCCGCGACCGGCTTTCCGCGTACATCCCACGCCAGCGAAAGTCCCGGACCGTGGCCGGAATTCGGCACATCAATGCTGTTTAATTGCAACGACGCGAAGCGAGTCTCCGCGCCCAGTTGCCCCGCAGCGACTTGATCGACCGAGATGCTGTTGTGAAAACTCTGCCCCGGCTCCGCGTAACGATTCGCGCCTGTCAACCAGAACGTGCTGCCCCAATGCGCCTCGTTCGCGTATTTGTTTGACGTGCCCTGTACAACGGTGAAGTCCGCTTTGTGCCGAGTCAGCGGCGCAAGCCCCGGCGGCAGCGTGTACTCCGCGCCCGTCTGCTTCACGTCCGGGAACCACGTCTCGTTCGTCACGCCCCAACCAAAGTTCAAAAAGATCGCGCGCTTGGGCCGCTCACCCGCCGCCTTTGCAATGGATGAAAGCAGCGAGAATCCGAGCGATTCGAGCGCGGGCAGGGCGATCAATGTACCGGCGCCGCGCAGAAAGTTGCGGCGATTGAGTGAGCTTTTCATAAACGATCCTCGTTTAAAATAGGGGCCTGAAACATCGAAATTCATTAAAACAATACAGGAGCTATCCGAACCGGCAACAGTGATTCAATCCCGATTGATAGGTTTTCCGCCGACAATAACCTGAAAATCGTGCGGCGGGATGACGTGATTCTCATACTGGTATTCTGTACCCCCGAAATTCGCTACCACGTCCACTAACTTATCATTGTCTTTAAATTGAGACTTTTGTACACGTGGTGTGAGGAATTTATGGTCGATTAGTTAGTAAAGTGCAGCGTGAAGCATACCGTCTCAGCGACGCACTTTTGCAATAGGAGCGGATGTCTTATGTTTCATCTTACTCTTTCTTCTTCGATGCCTCTCTATTCGTTGATGCATGCTCTATAAATTCTTTCAAATCCACCAGAGTCGGCGCAGCCTTGCTTGTGTTGATTTGGCTCAGATTCTTGTCCAGAATTTTGATCAGCTTACTATCAGGATTATCTTTGATAAGTTTGCTGCGTATGTCCTTCAATTGCGGCACAACGATAGAAGCGCGTTTGCCGTAGCGTTGGAGGTACTTCAAACATTCGATGCTGCGTTCCTCTTCGTTCCAGCGCTCTACTTCCATTACCGACACGCACAATTGAATGCCTTCGCGGATATGCAACCGCGAGAGCAGATTGAGGCCGGCGAGGCGGATGCCGTCGGCGAACATTTCGTCGCTGGGCGCCATTTTCTCGATCGCTTCGACGATGGAAGGCAGCAACCGCGCCACGTCGCTCGCGCTCAATTTGTTATAAAAGTGCTCGAGCGTTAACCGCGCGGCACCGTCATCGTTTTTCAAGATTGATTGGATAGCCGGATAGAGCAATGTGCGATCAACGCCCTTCAGCGATTCGGCCAGAATGCCCGGCGGACCGTCGGTTCCGGGATACGGTTCGAACAAAACATTCGCGACTGCGCGCTGGGTCATTCCGCGCGGATCGTCTGGATTCTTACGCACGGCCAAAGCCAGCAGATCATTGACGCTGGCCTTGCGCGCGTCCTTGCCCAGACCTCCGATGGCTTTGCACGCAAGACTCTGCAACCACGGGTCCGGATCGACGAAGAGCGCGCGCACGTTTGGAGCCGCCGCGTCGCCGCGTGCACCCAAACAACTCAGCGCTTCGCACGCACCATAGCGCGCATAGCGGTCGGAACTGGCCAGCATTTTCAGAAGTGCGGGGATGAAATCGCCCTCGCGTTTGGACAGCGCCTGCGCCGAACGAAAACGCATCGCGGGCGACCAACTCGATAATCCGGCAAACAATGCCTCGGTAGAACGCGACTCGTAACCGTTCTTGCCATTCGCCGGAAAGACGTCGCGCCCGGCGGTGATGACGTCCTTGACTTCTTCTGCATCCAGCGCCGGAACTTCGGAACGCCTTTTGCCTGTCACATAGAGGCTCTTGAGCGGCAGTCCGTACGTTAAAAGGTAGGCACCGGTCACGTCCCATTCTATGTACTCGTCGTCATTGCCTTCTTCGCCCGGCTGACGCTGATAAACAAAATTTCCTTTCCAAGTTCGCGACAAATCATAGTACCATGCTTGCTCTTTCATGTAGGCGCCAGTGGCCAGGGGACCGCATCGCGACACGCCGGGCAGCGCCCAGAGGTAACTCCAGACGATGCCGCAGTGTCCGTGCTCGCGATCGTCGTACGCGGCGGTGGCCATGCGGGAGTAGAACGCGGTGGCTTCGCGATCGCACAACAAGTCGAACAGCACGGCGGCGCAGGAGGTCTTGCCATTGTCCTCATGGACATTCACGCCGGGCTGATGATCGCCGTAGGGAATGGCGCCTTTGTTGACGTAGTACCTCAGGAACTTCGCCGACTTCTCAATCGCGCGGTCGAGAGCCCGATCGTTCACGCCCGCCTGCCGAGCCAACTCCAACCCAATGGTCACCGGAATCCCCGGCTGATTCATGCAACCGTATCCGCCCAAGTTGCCGTTCGGCATTGAGAACCCGTGGCCCCAGGTGCCAACCGCACTCTGCCCCAGCGCAACTTCCATCGTGGTGCGCTTGAGTTCCGGCAAAATCGATTTGTCGCCGGTGGCCAAAACATATTCGGCCAGAAAGATGTTCCCATTGCCGTAGAACCACGTCCACACATCCGGGTGCAACGAGGCTGCGACCTTTTTGGTATACGCGGCCAACATCGGGCGGTATTCTTCTTTGCCGCTGGCCAGAAGTGCCAGCGCGTTGATATCACTGGGGATCGCGTTGTCGTCAGTCAGCTCGAAATCGAATCCCTTCTTGGCGATGAACTGGCAGCCTTGTTCGAATATCTTCTGCGACTTCGGGCAATCGTATGGCGCGGTGTCGCTGTACGATCCCAACACCGCGAGCTTCAGATCGACGGTCGCGCTCGTGCCATTACGCCAACGAATCAGCCGGAGCACGCCGGACTTCTCCTCGGCAGCTGTGATGGCGCGTCCGAAACTTTTGCGAGCGTCATCCGCAAACGGCGTGTCGCCCACGCCGAGGATCACGTCCTTGATTTGCAGGACGCCATCCGCAGGTGAGCCTTTCTCGACTGCCGTAATCAGGATTTGGCGCGACGTTGCGGTCAGGTCCTCGCGTCGACAGAACATCCAGCCACGTGCGCCGGTCGGGCCGATCAGATAGTCGTGATTTTTGTCGCGTTTGCCACCGTGCGTGAGATCCGGCGGAGTCGATGCAGGCTCCTCGGCGGACAGATGCCAAGCCGCGCTAATGAGGCATAGAACGACGAGCAAATTCGCGACGCGTTTCGTTAAATGATTCATGCTTACTTCGCTCCCTTTGTCGTCTGCAATTTCACCATCGCCTCGGCAAAGGCCTTGCCGATCGGTGCCATGATCTTGGCGGCACCGAGATAATGGTAGGCCGCATCGGAGGTGCCAGCCCTCAGGCGCTTGACCTCTTCCGGCTTGAACTTCTTTGCGATCGCTTTTTGCATCGCCGCGTCTTTCGCCTCGTCAGACAGGTTCGGAGTTTTCTGGAACTCTTCTTCCATCTGATCTCCAAGTTGTTCCATGCGCTCTTGCAGCGCGGCCAAGTCACTGTCCCAAAATGGCGATGTCTGCACCGCCGCGACATTCCCCTGAAACTCAGGAAGTGAGGCCGGTGCGGCCTGAGCCTGATGGAAATGCAATTCGTTCGGAGCCAGCTTTGCGCCGTTGATTCCCATGACACCGATCACAAAAGGCAGCTTCGGAGCCGACAGATCTTTGCGCACGTCGCGGATGAACTGCGCCAGCAATTGCGCATACAGATCGAAGCCGCCGGGTTGGTCACCTTTCTCATACGTCCAATCCGAGACCAGATCGTTGAACCCTTGGAACCAAACGAAACCGGCCAACTCGTATCCATACTTTGGATCGTACTCCGGAACGACCCGCTTGATGTCGCCCAAAACTTTCCGCACATGACTGATCATGTGGCGATAGAAAACGCCGGTATCTTTGACCTTCTCGGCCTTCATTTTTTCCAAGTCGTCACCGCGCTCCTTGCATTGCCCCAGTTCGAAATCGCTCCATTTATACGGCCCCGCGCTGGGCGGACGAAAATCGGTGTGGAGACTCTTGCCGCCCCAGGACGTCTTGATGAGCAAGATCGGCTTGCCCGTCAATTTCTCCATGTAAATTCCGAACGTGAATTCCGGGCCGATATCCTCCGTCGACGCGCCAAACCCCACAGTCAGATTGCCTTTCTGCTCCGTGGTATCGTCATCCGCGCAGCCGATCGATGAAATCCAAACCTTCTTGCACACATACGGCTTGCCGCCCGCATCGCGCATGTCTTTGAGAATCGGTGCCGTCTTGGGATCATCGGCCATGGAATCAAACGTCGAGATGTTCACATGTCCCTGCATATTCGACTGCCCGGCTAGGATGTAGACTTGAAGAGGTTGGGATGCCGCGTGACTGGTACCTGCCGATATCAGGCAAAAAACGATTGTGTAAATTATTTTTGCGATGTTTTTCATGGCTTTCCTTTCAGCCTTTCTTCCGCTTCTGCGCGAGCAACCACTTCCAAAATTCCGGGTCACCGTAGATGGCTTGGTAGCAATGGTGACCGCCATCCTTGACTAGCGTGAAATGAAAATTGGGGTGCTTGGCGGCGGTGTAAATCGCAGCCATCTTGCTGCATGATTCGACGAAATCGCCGTCACCCTGCCCGACGCCGCACCAAACGCCGACGTGCTTCAAAATCTCCGGACTTTTTTCGGCGTTCGGGGCGAGGAGCGCGGAGAGTGGCATGATCGCAGCGAAGCGTTCCGGAAAACTCTGCGCTACAGCCCACGTGCACGAACCGCCGTAACTGAAGCCCGTCAGATACGCGCGATCAGGGTCCGTGCGGTAGTTCTTGTCCACCCAATTCACCAACTCCACAACGACTGCACTCATGGGCAGAGCTTGGAACGCACGGTCCTTGGGGCACTGCGGAAGGATGCCGATGAACTTGGCTTCCTTGTGCGGATTGAAACGAACTTTCGGCCACACGCCGGAATGCCGATCGTCGGTGCCGATATCCTTGTGTACCAGCAGCCCCATGCCCTCGTACATGATCCCTTGATCACCGGTCGTGCCACCCATCGCATCGACGACATTGTGTAGGCTGGTGATCGTCGGGTAGCGTTCCTTCGACGTGAAGTAACCTTCTTGTAAATAGAGCACGGCGCCAAAAGGAAACTCTTTCCCCTTGTAGACATATTTGCCGGTGATCGAATGCGCGCCTGGCTTAGCTGGCGGCGGTGTTTCAATTTTAATGCTTACACTTTGCACTGATAGTTTGGGTGGTGGTAACGGAGCCAGCCGATTCCCTGGGATTGGCCGCTCCTGCGTGCCATTGGGAAGTTGCCAACCCACGGCCAGATTGTCGCCCCCGGCGCTTTCTTTGTGCAAGGCCTCAATGAAGTAGCGCTTGCCTTTCTCCAATGTGATCGCCTTGGATTTCTGAGAAGGGACGTGGTCCCAATCGCGCGAACCGGTCCATTCCGTAACGAATGCAATCTTCTGTTTGTCTTTGGGATTATCGCTGCTGCTCAGCCACAATTCGCCGCTGTCGTCGGCAGCGATCCAAAACGTGTAGTTGCCGGTTTCGGGAGGCACGACATAGCCGCACACACGCGTGCCAAAGTTGTCGTCTTGATTGCTGGCAATCTCAAACGTCGTCACGAAAGTGAAATCGTCCGGCTGATCTGGAAAGTCCGGAGAGTGAGTCAGATCGGCCACCGCCCCGCCCCCGATGCCGCGCCAATAGTCAACGAGGATCGATCCCGGACCGGCGTTGTAAGCCTCGGTCGCGCGCGTAGAAAATCCGAGCATACCCAAGCCGATAATGGACATGAAAACAAGCACGTGCGATCTCATAACGGTCCTCCCTTTTCTCGTTTCAACAACACATCTGTGGAACGCCGCGGCACGTATCGAGTGCGCGATTTTAGACTTCTTCTCATTGAATCGTTGATCTAACCAACCGATCACCACACCGGTCACTGATTTGCAACGGGTGTGAGCGGAGTATACACGAGGATAAAAGCTATCGGACCAAACTCTCGTGTCTGACTACGCCGTCTGCCGCAAGCAGATTATCGAAGCGGCTGCTCTTAACGATCAACCTGGCCCGCTGTTCCCACGAGGCGATGGGCGGCGGCGCGAACCGCTTCCAATGCCTGCGGATTGGAAATTGAAGACGCTTGCTCCATAGGATTCAATGGCCATGAAGCAACGTTCGCGGCCAAGAGCACAGAACTGCGCGACCGGGAAAAGACGCTGGAAATTCAAATCGAAGCCACTGGACGCGGCCGCGTCGAATATACCGAACTCGCAATCAAGGCGTTTGAACTTTCACAACGTCTTGAAGAGAAATGGACTTGTGCGGATTTTCAGGCGAAACGTCAGATTCTTGAAATCATCTGTTTGAACTTCACGCTCGACGGCGTAACCCTATGCCCTGAAATGAGAAAGCCCTTCGACGTACTCGCCGAAGGGCTTGTTTTGAAAAGAAGTCGGGGCGACAGGATTTGAACCTGCGACCTCTTGCACCCCAAGCAAGCGCGCTAGCCAAGCTGCGCCACGCCCCGTTTTAATTCTACTTTTCCAATGACTTCCAGAAACTACTGTCCCTTTACTATGTGCAGTTTCCGTTAGCACAATCCATCAAAGTGAAATAAATTCTATCAAAATCAGCAGTCATTAGCAAGTTTGTTTTGCGTATACAGACGATTCGCCGATTCGGGGTGCATCACCGAACTTGCGATCACAAATGCCGATACCTTAGCCGATTCCTTGCGGCGCTGCACAAGCCCCTACATGCTGTGGCTTAATGAGCGCAAGTCCGGAGATGCACCCCGGCATACCCAAATCCAAAGTGTGCAGTCGCGCCGCGCAACTTTTAAGTTACACTCTCTTTTCTCATCGCCCATTGGTATCGACCGCTTGTAAATGAGGGAAACCCATGTCCAGCAGCGCCTTTTATCGCGTCTCGTTCAAGACCATCCCGCCGCTTGACACCGCCGTTTTTCTAACCTTCTCCGAACCTGAAAAACGCATCGCCCTGCTGGAAAAAGATACGTCCGGTGTCTGCCCACCCACATCGAGCACGAGCGACGCGCCCGCAAGTTCAGGCCCGGATTTTGAATGCGTGTGCATCCTGCCGCAATCACCCGCCGCTGACATCTCGCGCGCGGAAACATGGATCGATCCCAATGGAGCCTCTGCACCCGCAGCGTCCGAACGCATCAATTTGCCGGGCGGATGGGCGCGCGTGAAACTCGGGCGCGCCGTCGTGTGCCTGCCGAACACCGACTGGATCGGCGCCATAACCGCCCTCGCCGATTTCGCGTTTCATGATGTCGAACTGCGCAAACTCGAACGCGAAATCGCCACCGATTGGCCGCGAGCAGAAGCTGACCTCCCGCTCGCCAACGACGTCACGCCCGACGATCTCAAACGCCTCGGCGACATCGGCGCGATGACGCGCCTCGTCTGGATGCGCCGCATCCGCTTATCCAAACTCGAACGACCGCTCGCAAAATGCCAGGTCCCCCTGCCGCAATCCGCAAAAAGACTCGCCGCCCGACTTCGCTCCCGATTTGACATCGATGACCGAACCGAAACGCTCGACGGACAGATCGAAGTCTATGAATATATTTACGAAATGGCCAACCAGCGCATGGGCGAATACGGCAATTTCCGCAAGGAGTTCCTGCTCGAAATTCTGATTGTCGTTCTGCTCGCCGCCGAATTGACCGTCATGCTTTTGGAGTATTATCGTAATACGATGGGCGAGTAAGCGTAGGGATTGCGCGATTGCGTTCGAGCACTAAAATAAAATCGTGTGACGTTATTCGCGAACGATTCAATCGGCTCATTCGTACTATTAGATGTAGAATTGCCGGAGACCCGCACATGAACGCGCCCGTGTTTTCAACCCTCTTACGCACCGTCCGTTTCATCGCGTTCGCCGGGATGCTGAACGCCGCGTCCTGGGCCGCCGAACAACCGCAACTCAGCGTCGATGATCAGGAACAGCTTGACGTTCAACGCGACGTCTTCTGGCTGTCAATAACGATGTGGGTCCTCGTGATCGGACTCCTCGTCCTCGCGTATTCAATCCGCTACATCGCCAAGCGAACCACGCGCCCCTGCCGCTGGTGTTCCGAATTTATCTCCAAGAAAGCATGCGTATGTCCGCGCTGTGGTCATCCACTCGATGCACCCCAACACGTTTGAGACGTGATGACGCATCCACGCGCTTTGTATGTCGTTCTGCTTGCACACTTTCGTTGCGAGTTTAGACTCAATTCTTCGATACATATGTCCGCACACGGCGATGGAGTATTTCGCGATGGTCAAGAAATCGAACAGTATCAAACTACTCAAATCCTCCGACACCTTCGTCGCGTTCAAAGCCGGAGACATCATTTTCTCAGAGGGTGATGAAGGCGCCACGATGTACGTCATCAAATCCGGCTCGGTCGAATTGCGCACCGGATTCGTGATCATCGGTATTTTTGTAACCGGTGATCTCATTGGAGAAATGTCTCTCGTCGATCAAGAGCGGCGCAGCGCCACTGCCACAGCCGTGACCGATTGCGAACTCGTGTCGGTCGATTACCCGCGCTTCCAAACCATGATTCTTGAAGAGCCGGATTTCGCTATCGAAGTCATGCAGACCATGTCCGCACGGCTCCGCCACATGAACCATGAAACCAATATTTTTCACAAGCGAATTGAATCCACGCAAATCCAAGCCATGACCGATCCGCTCACCGGCGCAAACAACCGCCGCGCCTGGGACACGCGTCTGGCTGCTGAAGAAAACCGCTGCCGCCTCCTCGGTCGCACAGCCTGTGTCGTCTCGATTGATTTGGACGGCTTGAAATTCTTGAACGATTCCGCAGGCCACATGAAGGGCGACGAGTTGATCAAGAAAACGGCTCAAGCGCTCTTCGAAGCCTGCCGCGACAGCGATGTCGTCGCGCGTCTCGGCGGCGACGAATTCGGAGTTCTCGCACCGGACTGCCCACTCGAATCCGGACAGCACCTCGTCAAGCGCATCGAAGAATCGCTCGCCAAATACGACGTTTCAGCCTCAATCGGCCTCGCCTGCCGCAACCCGCTGCTCAACTTGAATCACACCTGGGAATCGGCGGACCAACTCATGTACGAAGTCAAACGCAGCCGCAAAGAAACGCGCGTGATCAAGCACTAGAACTTCGTGGCACGTGCTTTTACCCCGTGCAATTCCCTACTTCCCCGGCTCCAACACAATCGCCTCACTCGACGGCAGCGCATCAAACATCACGTGCCCCGCGCTCGCTCCAACCACAGCGCGCCGACTACCCTGAGTAACATCCACTTTCGTCCACGCCGCCGGCACGTTCGTCACCAGCGTCAACGCGTGGTCAAACAACTTCGGATCTGCTTTGCAGCTCAGCAACAATCGAATCTGTTTCTCCGTCGCATCCAAAACCTTCACTTCCGCCGAGCCGCGTTCCGTCTCATATGCGTATGCTGAAATGTGGTCTGTGATCCACAGTTTTTCCTTTCGAGCCGTCAAGCCGTCCATCAATTCCATGAACGTCTCCACCGTCGCACTCAACCACTCACCGCCCACGCCGTGAAACGCAATCGAATCCATCACGCCCGTCTCAATCGCCTTATCCACGACCTTCAACATGTCCGCCGACGTTTTTAAATTGATCGACGCAAACCGATCCCCGACATGCGGGCGCTCGACGAGATTGTGTTTGTCGAGCAACTCTTTCAACTGCGGTTTCGTGATCGACCATTTTTCTTTCGGCACGCCGGGAACGCCGAACGAAACCAATCGCGTAGCCTGCTGCGTCTTGAAGAGCTTATGAATCACATCATTGCACAGCCCCACTTCTTCTTCGCCATTTTCAACGCTCAAAATGCCTTTATGCGTGTTCGTGTGATTGCCGTACACCATCCCAATTTCAGGAATATCATGCTCCCACGCCACCCGCTTCCCAGCCCACGACCCGCTCCCCGGATTGACATAAAATGTCCCAACAAATCCGCGCTTCTTCAATTCCGGCACGACATTCTTCACGTGGCTCGGCATACTGTCATCAAACATCAACAGCAGCGCCGCCTTCTTGTCGTCCTGCCACTTTGCAACCCGAGTCTGCCCCGGCACATCAGCCGCCGTAGAGTACAGGTGGGACAGTGTTATCAGTCCTATGACTAAAACGAAAACGGTGGATTTCATTCAGTTGATTCCTAACGATTTGAATTCGTACGGCTAAATATTTTTATCCCCACAACCCTTTCAACACGTCTTTCTCCGCCACACCCAACGGGAATTTCTTGCAATGCGGATGCGCCTCAATCCCGGCGAACTGCCGCAGAGCCGTGTGAATGTGCTCAGGTCGTACGCGCACACCCTTCTCTTTGTCCAACGCCAGCGTCATCGGATTAATCGGGACTTGAAACAACTTGTCGTCCGTCGCGCCCAATACGCGATTGCCTTTGATACCTGGTCCTAAAAATTGAATCGACCCAATCGACCAATGATCCTTGCCATTGCCTTTGTTGTAATTCGGAGTCCGCCCCATCTCGCTTTGAATCACAACAACTAGCTTCTCACGAATCTTCAACTCGCCCGCGCGCCGAATGAAGTACGCGATTCCGGCCAAAAATTCAGGAATCAATTTCATCTGGTCTGCATCGTTGTTCGCATGGCTGTCAAATTGCCCGATCGACAAATTCGCCGACACACACACACCCGCCTTGAACGACGCCAACGCGATTTCAGCCTGCTGAGACAACCGCTCCTTCGGACTGTTCGCCGGGATATACGGCGTCACGCGTTGCATCGATTTCGAATTCACTTGAGCCGCGTACAGCATGCTCTCCGACCGTTCCTGTCGAGGCAACCGAGGCAGTGCCGCCCGAGCATCACTCTCTTCTTTCAACGCCTGTTCGATCCGAAACAGTGCGAAATCCTCGTGGTACGGCGAGCGCTTATTGCCTTCAATCGAATCCGCATTCGCGATCTTCTGCAACGACGGCAGATACGGCACGCGCGACATCGCGACCAAGTTCCCGGTCGCCGAGTAATTTCCAAACGTCAAATACGACAGCGGACACGTCGGCCCTTTGCACGCAGCGACCAACGCCGCAAACGTCGGATACGCCAAACTGTCCAGCTTTCCCGTCGCCATGTATCGAGCGCCCGGAGAATGATTGTTCACGGAATAATCGAGGCCGTTCAGCGTCAGCAACTCATCGCCGAATTCTTTGTAAAAATCCTCATTGCTCATCCCGCTGGCACCAGCACTGCTGGCTTTCATCGTCTTGGCGGTCGGCGCAAATTTGTGCTGCCCCTTCGTGAGAATGTCGCCTTCTTTGTACAGGCGATTCATCTCGTTGATGCCCTTCGGGTCCATCAAATACGTCGTGTCCCACCCGCCCGACGCATTGAACACCACATAAAACGGCCCGTCATACGGCGGCTCTTCTTTCGCATCCGCCGCGTATATTGACTTCGTGCCCGGATAAGCAAACCCCAACCCCGCCATCCCGCACAGCTTCAAAAAATCGCGTCGCATGTGTGTTGCCTCGAATGAAGTGAGTTGTAACGCTTTTCGATGTCTTAGCCACGGAGTGGCGTCAGTTCAAGTAGCGGTGATCGCAATGAGCGAAGCGAATAAGGCCACGGAATCGTTACGATATACACACCAGCCGCTTCAGCGGCGATACCTTTATATCAAACGCTCACAGGTTTCGCCGCTAACGCGGCTTTTCAATTCAACATTTTCGTATCCGTGGCCTTGCCCGGGTACGGGATGCGACCACGGCTACTTAAACTTGACGCCACTCTGTGGCTGAAAATGCGGTGCGACTTGTTCCTCTGTATCCTCTATGGGTTAAATACACTTCACATTTCAATTTGCATTTAGAAATACTTCATCCCAATTTGATACGTCAACATCGCGGCCAGATAAGCCAACGCCGTCATATACGTAAACGAGAACGCAGGCCACCACCATGAGTTCGTTTCGCGCTTGATCGTCGCCAGTGTCGCGGCGCATTGGCTGCACAGCGCGAAGAAGACCATGATCGAAAGCGCTACCGGGATGTTGAACAATTTGCGGCGCGGTTGGCTTGCGGATGTGCGGTCCCATTCCGCTTTTTGCATCGCTTTTTGCAAGGATACAGATTCGGCGTTGACCTCGTCACCTCCGTCTTGTCCGAAGATCGTTCCGAGCGTCGCGACGATGACTTCGCGCGCCGGGAATGAAGCCAGCGCCGCCATCGAAATTCGCCAGTCCCATCCCAGCGGTTTGAACGCCGGTTCAATCGTTTTGCCCATCCGCGCGAAGTAACTGGTCTGCAAAAACTCGGCCGATTCCTGCCCATCAAGCAGCCTCGTCGCTTCGACCCAATTCGCTTGAGCTTCAGCGTCTTCCTTTTTCTTGAACGTGCGCGCTTCACGAATCTCGACGGCCTGATACCAGATCGGACGAATCCCGGAAACCTTCGACAACGCATCCAGCGACTCCGCATGTTTTGCATCGATTTCGGCGGCTTCTTTTTTCTTCGTCGCCTCGTCCTTGTCACTGGCTTCGAGCGCTTTGAGAGCCTCGTCGCGAATCGTGTCGTATTTATAGGATTGCGTAATTGCCGAGATCAACCCGTCGCTCTTCGGCATACTCAACAAGCGCGCGGCGTCGGCGAGTCGTGCATCGGCGAACACCATGCGCGCCTTGCGCTGTTCGTCCAGCATGGAGCGATGCGTGGTGTAACGGTTGCCGATTTCGTCGGAATGCGGAAAATAGGCGAGCGCCCAGACGACGATGTTGACGGCAAGAATTATTGTCCCGGCACGAACGACAAACGCTTTCGCGCGGTCCCATACGCGGAAGAGAACGCCGCGCCAGTCTGGCATTTTGTACGACGGGAGTTCAATCAAAAACGGCGGCGTCTCTCCTTTAAGGAGCGTCTTTTTCAGAATCCACGCGACCGGTACGGCAACGATGATGCCGACGAAATACATGCAAAAAAGTACGAACCCGCGCGTGCCTAGCCAACTGAACAAGATGGTGCTTTCGGCCGGAATGAACGCGTAAATCATCAGTGTGTATACGGGCAGACGCGCCGAACAACTCATCAGCGGTGCAACAATTATAGTGGTGAGCCGGTCGCGCCAATTTTCAATCGTGCGAGTAGCCATAATGCCGGGAACGGCGCACGCAAAGCTCGACAGCATCGGAATGAAACTCTTGCCAGAGAGGCCGACGCGCGAGAGCAGGCGGTCCATCAAAAACGCGGCGCGCGCCATGTAGCCGCAATCTTCCATCACCGCGATGAAGAAGAAGAGCAGACAGATTTGCGGCAGGAACACGAGCACGGCTCCGACACCTTTGATGATGCCGGTTTCGATCAAACTCTTGAACGGTCCTTCGCGCAGATTGGAAGCAACACCTTTTCCAATCGCTCCGAACACCGTCTTGATCCATTCCATCGGCACATTGGCGAATGAGAAAATGCACTCGAAGACGATAAACATCAGGACGAGAAAAATCAGCGAACCGGTGAACCAATGCGTGACCCATTTATCGATGGAGTCGGAACCGGTCGCGGGTGGTTGCGCCGGTCGAACGATGGCGTCGGCCAGCGCGGCTTTGACCCAGGCGTAACGCGTTCGAACTTCTTCGGCCGGAAGCGGCGTCTTGCTTGCGCGAGCGCGGCGTTCGGTGAGCGAGGCCGTAAACGTAGCGCCGAGTTTCGCGGTCAAGCGTTCTTCGGCGTGGCCCCCTTTATCCACCAGCGCACGGAATGCTTCGAGGCGATTGATCGGCCTACCGATTACGGCGGCCTGCGTGTTGAGATCAGCATGAAGCGCGTCGATTTCAGCGTCCATCGTTTTCGGAAATTGCGGCAGGGAACCGGACGGCTTTTTGCCTTTATCGAGCGCTTTGCGCAGCGCGGCTTTCAAATCGTCGAGGCCTTTGCCTTTGTTCGCGCAGAGTCCGACGACCGGGCAACCCAGCGCATGCTCGATTTTTTCAAGGTCCACTTTCAGGCCTTTAGTCTCGGCAACATCGAGCATGTTCAGCGCGACGACGACGGGCAAACCGAGTTCAAGGAGCTGCGAAATCAGATAAAAATTGCGCTCCGGATTACTGGCGTCGGCGATGGCCAAAATCGCGTCGATGGTGGGCGATCCGGGCATCTGGCTGAGGAGCACGTCGACTGCGATCATTTCGTCCGGGCTGCGCGCGGCGAGGCTGTACGTGCCGGGAAGATCGATGAGCTCGACGGAGGTTTTGTCGTCCAGTTTGGCGGTGCCGACTTTGCGCTCGACGGTCACGCCGGGGTAATTTCCGACGTGCTGCTTGAGGCCGGTCAGGGCGTTGAAGAGGGTGCTTTTTCCGGTGTTCGGATTTCCGATCACCGCGATGGTTCGCGTGGTTTTGACTGGATCACTCATGTTTTCGTGGGGGCGGAGATGCGCGGCCAAGAGCCTGATGCGTCCATCTCATTCCGAATCCCGGGTCCTTAAAGAATCCTGACTTCGACATGCTTCGCATCGATTTTTCGAACGGAAAGATTGTAGCCTTGAACGTGAACTTCCATCGGATCGCCGAGCGGGGCAAAGCGCACGACTTCAATGTCAGCGCCATCGAAAACGCCCATTTCCATCAATCGCTGGTAGACCGCCGAACCTTCGCCGCGAACGGTTTCGACGGTCGCGCGCTGGCCGGGTTTGAGTTGATCGAGAGTCATGAAAATGTCTACCTCATTATACTGAAAATTAGCGAGGTTATCCTCGGTATTCCAGCACGTCGGCACCGACTTTTTTAGCGTCGTCGCGTCGCAGACAGATACGGCTGTTGCCGATTTGAATAAGCATTGGGCTGCCATGTTGAACCATACGGACCCACGCGCCGGGGACGACGCCCAGTTCTTGGAGGCGGCTGGCGAGTGTACAATCGCCATGAACGCCGGTCACAACACCTTCTTCACCCGATTTCCAACAACAAAGCCGATCTGCACTCATAGCCTTGCTCCAATCGCACTTGCGAATTGAGAATCATTCTCAGACGCGTTCAAGATACTCGCAGGCGGCATTCTGTCAACCGTGATTAATTGATTTTGAGAATTATTATCAATTGAACGGCGTCGAGTGCCCCCACTCTGAACTGTAATACACCGAAACAAGACGCAATACGCACTTTTTTATACTCCGAAGGAGTAATTTAACCCAAGCCCAGGGTTGCATCGCACTGCGATGCTACCCTGGGTCATCGCCCCGAATTCCTCTATACGCTGAAAGCGTTACTTAGCCGCCCCGTGTTAAATAACGCTTTCAGCGTACCCCATTCCGCGCACCTCGTAGCCCAGGGTAGGCCCGCAAGCGGTCCAACCCTGGGCTATTGTTCAACATCGCTTTCAGCGTAAAATTAGGTCTGCGTACGATGTCATCACTCATTCTCCTCCTCACGTAAAGATGGTGATTGACGGACTGCTGGATTTGCGCGATACTTAAAGCGACTGAACGCTTTTAAAATGGAAACTCTTGTGAACTCAAACACACCCACCCCCACCTCCTTCGAAGACTCCTTGCGAGAACTCGAAGACACCGTCAACCGCCTCGAAGCCGGCGACCTGCCGCTTGAGCAGAGTCTCGCGCTTTTTGAGAAGGGCGTCGGCTCGCTGAAACGCTGTCACGCCGTGCTCGATTTGGCCGACAAGCGCGTGCGGATGTTGGTCAAACGCGCTAATGGAACGGCAGAATTAGAGGATGTGACGCCGGGAGCGCCCTCACAACCCGTTGCTGCACAAGTGCGTAAAAAATCCGTGAAGCAGAGTATTGACTTGGAGCCTCAAACACGGCAAAATACATCATCTACAACGGTATTAGAATCGGACTCGCTCGGACGTTCGGACGGGGACGGGAAACTACAGTCGCAATCGGGCTCAGATGATATGGGCCTGGGAGGATCGCTTTTTGTCGGCACAAAATAGAACGTCGAACCCGCGCATGCCTGAGCGCCACGAAACCCTTGGCGGGCCGCCGTTGAGTTCCGCTTCGATTGCGCGCGCATTTTTGGAAAAATCGCGCGGCTTGGTTGACGCCAAACTCGACGAGCTGTTGCCGTCCGAGCACACATCGCCCGGCACGTTGCACAAAGCGATGCGCTATTCGATCTTCGCGGGCGGTAAGCGCTTGCGCCCAGCGTTGGTGCTCGCAGCTGCTGAAGCCGTCGGCGGGACGTACGAAGAAGCGCTTCCTGCAGCCTGTGCCGTGGAAATGATTCACACCTATTCGTTGATTCACGACGATCTTCCGGCGATGGACGACGACGATCTGCGCCGAGGTCGTCCGACGAATCACAAAGTCTTCGGCGAAGCGATGGCGATTCTGGCCGGCGACGGACTGTTGACGTACGCCTTCGAAGTGCTCACCATAAATGCCAAGCCTGCCACAGTGGCTGCACTCGTGCGTTCAGTAGCCAAAGGCGTCGGAACGTTCGGAATGGTGGGCGGACAAGTGTTGGACATGGAAGGCGAAGGCAAACCCGCGACACTGGAATCGGTCCGAGCAATCCACGCGTGGAAGACAGCCGCTCTCATCGCGGCGTGTTGTGAAGCAGGCGCTTTGGCGGTCGGTGCAGGGACGACGGAGTTCGAGCGCCTTGCGAAATATGGTCAAAACATTGGTCTGGCTTTTCAGATTGTTGATGATATACTAGACCTTACATCAACGCCGGAAGCACTAGGAAAGACGCCCGGAAAAGACGCCAAGTCTGGAAAGGCGACGTATCCAGCGGTGTTGGGAGTTGAGAAGTCAAAACAGGAAGCCGACCGCTTGGCAGACGAAGCGTTCGATGCTTTAAAAATATTCGGAAGCCGGGCGCAAACGCTCAGCGCGTTGGGGCGGTTTGTGTTGGAACGGCAGTCTTAAAAATTTGTTTCGCGTTTCGAGTTTGTGGTTTCGGGTTAATGCGCAATTAACCGAGTAATTGAAACCAGCAACACGGAACTCGAAACTCGAAACGAAAGATTACGGGAGATTTACTCATGAGAGACCCAGCAATTACGGCGGACAGCAGCACCTCAAGTTCGTCAACGTCAGACCGCCTATTGAAGCCTTTGGAAGCAGCAGCGCACAAGGCGGGTGCCGCTTTGGGTGCCGAGCGCCCGATGATCGCGTGTCCGGTCGCGCGCCCGTTCCTGGAGCACTTGAAGGGGCCGGAAGACGTCAAAAAGATTCCGATGGAATATCTGCCTGAACTCGCGGCAGAGATTCGCGAAAAGATCAACACCACCGTCCAGATGACCGGCGGACATTTGTCCTCCAATCTCGGCGTCACGGAACTGACCATCGCGCTCCACAAAGTCTACGATTTCAAGAAGGACCGCTTGGTGCTGGACGTCGGCCATCAGGTCTACGCCCACAAGCTCCTGACCGGTCGCTTCAACCAGTTCCACACGCTGCGCCAGAAGGGCGGCCTCTCCGGCTACCCGAACCCCGCTGAAAGTGAATACGATTTGTTCATGACGGCTCACGCCGGATGTTCAGTCAGCTCCGCGCTCGGCTTGGCGGTCGGCGATCATTTGCAGAAGAAGAACACGCACTCCGTCGCAGTCGTCGGTGACGGCGCGTTGACAGCCGGATTGATCTTCGAAGCGCTGAATCACGCGGGCGATTTGAAGGAAGACATGCTCGTCATCCTCAACGACAACGAACATTCGATCAGCCCCACGACCGGCGCACTGTCGGCCACGTGTTCAAACATCCGCTCGACGCACTTCTACCGCAAGGTGAAGAACGCCGGCAAGGATTTGATCGAAAAGATTCCGTTCGTCGGCAAAGACATCGAACGCCTCGCCCACGACACGTTCGACGCCGCCGCGCGCGCAACACACGCTCCGGGCGCGATCTTCATGGATTTGGGCTTCCGATATTACGGCCCGATTGACGGCCACGACATCGAAGGCCTCGTCCGCTGGTTGACGGAACTCAACACCGTCAAAGGTCCGAAGTTGCTCCACGTTGTCACGAAGAAGGGTCACGGTTTGCCGTGGGCCGCGAACGATCCGGTGCAGTGGCACGGCGCGAAGCCCTACGAAGTCGCTGGCTCCGAAGCGACCGTCAAGAAGTCAGCTCCGACGCCCCCGGCCTACACGAAGGTCATCAGCGACGCAATCATCAACGTCGCCAAGACCGACGAAAAAGTCGTGGCCATCACCGCCGCGATGCCGGACGGCACTGGCTTGATCAACTTCCAAAAAGCATTCCCCGACCGCTATTATGATGTCGGCATCTGCGAACAACACGCAGTCTGTTTCGGCGCGGCATTGGCCAAGTCCGGCATGCACCCAGTCGCTGGAATTTACTCCAGCTTCCTGCAGCGCGCAGTCGATCAATTGATGCACGAAATTGCATTGCAAGACGGTCTGCCGTTGGTGCTCTGTCTCGACCGCGCTGGAGTGGTCGGCGACGACGGCCCGACGCACAACGGTGTCTTCGACATCGCCTACATGCGCGCGTTCCCGAACTTCGTCCTCTGCGCTCCGAAGGATCAGCCCGAAGCAGAAGCCATGGTGGCATGGGCGGTCAAGGTTCGCAAAGCCGTCGCGATCCGCTACCCGCGCGACAACGTCCCGGCGACACCGCTCACCCCGACGCTGCTCCCAATCGAACTCGGCAAGGGCGAAATCATCCGCCGTGGCGAAAAGGTCGCAGTCCTCGCCTACGGTTCGCAAGTCGTTCACGCGGTTGAAGCCGCTGAAATGGTCGAGAAGATGAGCGGTCTCAAGATCACCGTCGCAAATGCGCGTTTCGCAAAGCCGTTCGACGCCGCATTGCTCACCGACTTGGTCAACAACCACGACCGCGTTGTCACCGTCGAAGACCATCAGTTGCAAAACGGCTTCGGCACCGCCGCGTTGGAAACCGCCAGCGAATTGGGACTCGATACGCGCAAGATCAAGCGCCTCGGCATCCCCGATTCATGGGTACAGCACGGCCCACGCAAATGGCAACTCGCGACCATCGGCATCGACGCCGAAGGCATCGCAAAGGCCGTTTTGGCGAAGTAGTTTTGAACTGAATCTCTGGCATTTGAAACAAGGCGAACGCGAGTTCGCCTTGTTTTATTTTAAGCATCAAGCTATGAGCGTAGCACTCTAACGAAAGATGTGCTTTTACCCCGAAGGGGTCCAAGCCATTAGCCGGTGGTCGAGCGCAAAGCGCGATACCACCGGACGCGAATTCAAGACAAATCCGCATCCCGAAGGGATGACAGCGGCCCGAGTCGAAACCGGTGCCACTGCAATTCGGTATTTTCTTACTTCGCCACCGAAGGCGGCGACGCATACCGCGCAGCCCGCTCCGCTTTCGCCGCATCAATCGCCGCTTGAGCCTCAAACACTTCAGGGTGCTTCTTCGGATACGGACATTCCTTCAAGAACGGACAATGCGGGCAGTGCGGAAGCGTCGGGGTGCAGACATCAGTCCCCAAACGGTGCAGCAGGCCATGTGCGCGCGTGAGGAATTCGGGGTTCTTTTTCGGCGATTCGGATTCAAATGTTTTCTGAATATCCTTATACGCTTTTTCGTAGTCCTTCGGAGCTTTGAATTTCGTGTACCCGAGGCGGATAGCCACACGCACGACTTTTTCGTCGAGCGCAAACACAAACGAGCCCGTGTACATCAACAAAAAATCAGCGAACGCGCGACCCAGACGCAGATCCTTTTCAAGAAATGAGCGCGCGTCGTTCAGCGATTTGGTGAAGACTTTCGCGAAGTCCTTCCCGCATTTATCTTCGATGTCGTCAGCAAATTGGTAGAGCCGCTTGGCGCGCGCATCTTCATACGGTCCCGCTTGCTGGCAGACCGTGTGGAGTTTTTCGGGAAGAATATCAAGAAGCTGGCCGGGGTTTATGCCTTTGGCGCGGCGCAACGCTTCGTGCGCTCGAGCCTGCCCATTTTTCTTGGCGTGTTCACCCATGATCGACCACGTGCCCAGAAGGAACGGGTCACGGATATCGGTCAGTTCGCCTTTTTTGCCTTCGACTTCATATTTCTTGGCGAGCAATTCGACGAGTTTCTGCAAGCGTTGAGCCGAGGCCATGGTTCGAAGTCCTGAATGCTAAATTTCCGTTTCTGTCGCTTCACTTGTTATCGGCACGATCTATGTCTTACATTCGTAAAAGCCGGGCGAACTCGGTCGAGTTGTGAACAGAAAAAGAGCAATAGCGCTGCTTTTAGTTCTGCGTCTTCCCAGCGCTGCGCCGAATCTCTTCCAACTTCGCCACCAGAGGCTCCAAGTTTCCTTCGACAACATCTTGGATCGGCCAGTTCTTATCGTCGCCTTCAATCCGGTGATCCGTCAAACGCCCCTGCGGATAATTGTACGTCCGGATGCGTTCGCTGCGGTCGCCGCTGCCGATCTGCCCCAGCCGCTGATCGGAACGCGCGTTTTCGATTTCAGCCTTCTTCAACGCGTACAATTTCGAGCGCAGAATCTGCCACGCGCGAACCTTGTTCTGCATCGCGCTGCGCGTTTCCATACAGTGAACGATGATGCCGCTCGGTTCGTGAACGAGCTGACATTGCGACGCGACTTTATTGACATTCTGTCCGCCAGGACCGCCTGCCGCACAGAAACTTTCGCGCACGTCTTTCACATCGATATGAACGTCCACTTCTTCGGCTTCGGCCAAAACAGCAACGCGCGCCATGCTGGTCTGAACGCGGCCTTTCGTCTCCGTTTCCGGAACACGTTGAACGCGATGACCACCGCCTTCGTATCGGAATTTTCCGTACGCGCCTTCACCTTCAACGCGCAACGTCATTTCATTGAACCCGCCGACATTTCCCGGCGAGTTTTCGAGAACCGTCAACTTCAACCCAACACGTTCGGAGTAGCGCGCGTACATGTTATACAAGTCACCCACAAACAGCGCCGCTTCATCGCCGCCGGTGCCTTTGTGCAATTCGATGATCACATTACGCGACGAGTCATCGTCATCGTTGAGCTGCATGTCAACGAGCGTCACGCGCGCGGCTTCCTGCTTGGCCGCTGCCGTATCAAATTCTTCTTGAGCCATCGCTTTAAAATCAGGATCGGACGCTGCGTCGGGCGAATTGAGCATCTCGCGAGCGTCGTCGGCCGCTTTCCTACCCGAAACAAATTCGTCCCAAATCGAGCCAAATTTGGTCATGCGCCCTTTTTCGCGCAACCAATTGGCGTAGTTCGGATTGCCCGGCCCATCAGGGCTTTCGATCAAGGCCGTTAGCGCCTGATACCGATCACCCTTCTTCTGAATTTCGTCCCACATAATCGTCTTCTCAAATTGAACTAAATCTAAAGAGCCGCGCGCGCAAGCAAGCGGCAAATTCAATCGCGTTAAATGATCATTTCCGCTTACTCGCGTGCGCGGCTCTTGATACCAACGCGCTCGCACCGTATTTCAATCGATTCAATAAAAAAGTCCCAGGCCGCGCATGCGCAGCCCAGGACTTTGAATTGTACAAACAACAACGCTACTTGGCTTCTGCAGCGGCGACTTCGACAGGAGCGTCCTTGGCAGCCTTCTTGGCGGCGTCGGCAGAATCCTTGGCCTTCTTGGCATCCCACTTCTTCTGGAAGCGTTCGACGCGACCGGCGGAATCGACAAACTTCTGTCGGCCCGTATAGAACGGGTGGCAATGTGAGCACACGTCGATGGAGTAGTTCCGGCCCTTGGTCGAGCGGCTTTCAATCAACGTACCGCAGCCGACACAGTTGATCGTGACGGGTGCGTATTTGGGATGCAATCCAGCTTTCATAATTCCTAATCCTTTTCCAAATGCTAAAAAGTCCCAGAACCCCATAGGACATTCCATGGGACATGGGGCGAAAAAGTATATGCGAGGCGCTCAAGAATGCAAGACGAATCAAAAAAAGATAAACCGCTTCGAGTCAACCCACCTATGAACGCTCGAGTTTGCCTCAGCGCATCATACAATCCTTTAACCCTAACCATCCCCGCCGTTTTCGCGTTTATTCGCGTTATTCGCGGTTAAAAAATCCGTTGCCGTTTACCCTACTTCATCGCCTTAACCGGCATCATCCCACGCCCATCCGCCACGACTTTGAGTTTCTCCGACAGCGCTTTCTGCTTCACAATCAACGCCGCCAGCATCTTCGTCGACGCCGTCTGCTGATCGTTCAACGTGTTGGCGATCGAGGACTGCGGCGCCCCCGCTCCAGTGTTCGCGTACGCCTTTTCAGCCGGCAGACGCGTGTTCAAATGCGCTTTGATCGTCGGATCGGTCCGGCGGTCCACAATGCGGCGGTCAATTTCTTCTTCCACCGTCGTCCCATACCAATTTTCACCAATCAACAATTCTTCACCCAGTTTCGTCGTCGTCGGAGTCGTGCGCGGCATTGCGCGTAAATTCGCTCCGCGCGTCCCAACGAAATTGTTCCGCTCGACCAGCAAACACGCCGCTCCGGGATCGCGGTTCAGCAGCAGTCCATCGCGGCAATTTTCAAACAGACACCGACGCACCAGCAGCGCCCACGGACCTTCGTCATACGCCGCAAAAATACCGCCGCATTTCTTGAATGTGCAATGCGTGAACTGCCCCGCTCCGGACGCCAACGCGTAGTATTTTGAATCGTTGAATTCGCAATTGATCCACTGACACACGCCGCCATTCTGCGCCACGTCGGTGCCTCTAAATCGCGCGCCTTCCATCTTGCTCTGCTCAGCGCCATAGAGCAACACGTTCGCATTGTCCTTGTCCTGCCCGACAAATTCAACCGGTCGACCGTTTTCGCCGACGATCACCAGCGTCCCATAGACCCACACTGCCGCGCTCTTTGACGGGTCAGGCGTTCCCGCTTGCAACGGCTTCGCTGATGTGCCGTCCGAACGCAAATGCACAATTGCCCCAGCGTTAATTTTTAACGTCGTCTTCGCCGGAACGATCAATACGCCGCGAATCAAATGCGGCAATTCCCCGGCATTCAATTCCGTATTGTTCAGCAACGTCCCCGTCAAAACCGTCGCATATCCCGGTTCCGTCGGCACAGGCGTTTTGTTCGGCAGCACCAATTGAACATCAGCCACCGGTTCAATCGTCTTGTTTTCAAGTGGTTTGGGCGTCGTGATTTTCTCAGGTGTCGAACGAGCAGTCGAAGGAGTCGTCGTCGTCTTGACCGGAGCCGCTTTCACCGCTTTTTTCAATACGTCCGTATCCAAATCAATATCGATCTTCGGAGCCACTTGAGGCTCCTCTTTTTTGACGGGCGGAGCTTTAACAACAGTCGCTGGCTTCGGCTTGACTGCGGGCGGCAACTCAACCACATCCGCATCAGCGGCATTCTTCACCACCGGGTGCGAGTCGTCCGGCTCGGCTTTCTCTTTGTCGAATTCAGCGATCGGTTTCGCAGTAATCGCATCCGGATCGTGACGCGGCTCCGGATCCGTGGCCGCTCGCGCGGACATCGATAGTGAAAGGCTCAACGCCATCACCAGCACACACCAAGACATCTTAAAAGCTTCGTTCTTCATCACGCGCCACCACCTCCTCACAACACGGAATTCCGTGTTAGGATTATCGTCGTGGCCAGCGCGTAACTAAACAAGAATCGAAGTGCTTTTCAACAAAGGAGCGGCGGCACTCCTGCCGCCGTGTCGCTGAACTATACGTTACGACGCCCCCCAGCCAGGCAACGCAGCCGCCTGCCGAATCCACGTCGTCATCTGCGCTTCATCGAAATCGTGCTCATGAATATCGATCCAGCGCGCATCTTTAGCCGTTCCGCCGGATGGAGCAGGCCGCAGCGACGTACCCATAAAGAACGTCACCTTCACATATTTCGTAAACGTATGAAACCCGAGAAACCAGCCCTGCCCCTCGATCCCATAAAAAGGCGTATTCCATTTGACCGCCTTGCGCACCCCAGGAACCGTACGCACGATCAACGCATCCAATCGCGTCCCAATATCACGCTTCCACTCCGGCATAGCCGCAATGTAAGCTTGCACAGGAGCGTCGCCATCCGCCTTCGCTATCTGAGGATTGCCGCCAGAAAGAAGCTTCACCGGCTTAGCCTTATCGCCAGCTTTCCCCGGCACCTTCGCCTTTTTTGATGGAGTCTTAGCGATAGCTGTGAGTTTATTTTTCATAAATCGATATCAGTCAGTTACGCCAACACCGCCATAATCTTCTCAACCAACCCGTTTGTATCGTATGGTTTTTGTATGAAGCCCTGCACGCCTTCATCCAGAATTGTCTGAATATCGTTATTCATACTGAAGCCGCTCGAGACCCAAACCATTATTTTCGGATTGATCTGTTTCAGGACGCGGAACGCATCGGGGCCATTCATTTCGGGCATCAGCATGTCCATGATCACGAGATCAATCTGATTCTGATGCTGCTTGTAGATCTCAACAGCCTTGATGCCATTTTCGGCGACCAGGCACTCCATTCCGCAGGAACGGATCATTTCGGAATGCAATTCGCGAAGCATCTCTTCGTCATCAACCAGCAACACGCGAATGCCCTTTAATGCCGGGTATTCGATCATGTCATCTGCCGCCAGTTGCTGATCTCCGATCTGATCCACAATTGGCAGGAATAGCGTGAACTGGGTGCCGTGTCCAACCTGGCTCGTCACCTCAATCGTGCCTTTGTGGTTCGTGACGGTTCCGTACACCGAGGCGAGGCCCAAGCCCGTTCCCTTGCCCACGTCCTTGGTTGTGAAAAAGGGCTCAAACAAGTGCCGCTTCACGTCGTCGGTCATGCCCGATCCTGTGTCGCGCACGCCGATGCAGATATAACGTCCCGACTGAATTTCTCCCCCGTGCATTAACACGAATTCAGGATCACATTCAACGTTTTCGGTCGTGAAGAGCAGTTCTCCGCCGCTGGGCATGGCGTCGCGGGCGTTCACCGCCAGATTGAGTAATGCGTTCTGGATCTGCGACGGATCGCCACGGATCTCATCGTGACTTGCCATTAAATTTTGTCGGACAATGACTCGTTTATCGATCGTGTGCTCCAGCATCGAGATCGTTTCTGCGATGATTTTGTGCATACAGACAGCGGTGTTCTGCATTTGTCCTTTGCGGGCAAACGCTAGCAAGTTTCTAGTCAAATCAGCGGAGCGTAGAGCGGCGGTCTTAATTTGATCCACGTATCGTTTCATTTTGGGCTCGTGCTGGCCCAATTTTAACATGTCGGCATAACCCAAAATGGCAGCTAATTGATTATTGAAGTCATGAGCAATACCGCCGGCCAACCGGCCGATGGCATCCATTTTTTGGCTTTGACGCAATTGCTCTTCAATTCGAGTCCGTTCTTCTGCCAATTTCTTTTGTAGAGTTATATCCTGCACCGTGCCAATTGCACGAGCGGGGCGATGGTCTTTGTCGAAGACGATCTCCCCGCGCCGTACCAACGTGCGGATATTTCCATCCGCAAGGATGATGCGATACTCCAGCGGCTCTGCATTTTTTCCGATCAGAAAGTCCGCGATCTGCGCTTTAAGAGCACCGCGATCATCCGGATGAATCCTTTCAATGAGTTTCGCAATCGACGGTATGAACGTTTCCTTGCAGACATCGAAAATCCGGAAAGTCTCGTCCGACCAGGTTAAAGCCTGCGTGGTCAAGTCAATACTCCAACTGCCAATGCCGGCAATTCGCTGTGACGCCGACAAGAGTAGCTTCCGTTCCAGCAGAGTCTCCTCCACCCGTTTCCTTTCCGAAATGTCGCGGGCGAAGACAAAGTTGAATTCCTGCCCTTCGTACTGATAAAAATTCAGTTCAACCTCGACGGGAATGATCCGGCCATCCTTGCACCGATGCTGCGTCTCGAAACTCATCCGTTTTTTCTCGCGCAACGTTTCAACCATCGCGGCGAGCTTTTCATCATTGAGATTCGGGTCGATATCCAGGACGGTCAGGGCAGTCAATTCAGCTTCGGTGTAACCGAGCGATTCGCAAGTGGCATGGTTCACACGCAAGATGCGTCCGTTCCGCTTCCCTATCCACAACGTGGCTACCGAAGCGTTTTGGACGGAAAACTCGCTCAGCTTAAGCATCTCGACCGCTTTCTTGCGCTCGGTCATGTCTCGCGCCACCACCACCGAACCGGTGATTGCACCGTCGGCGTTGCGAATGGGGCCGAAACTATAGCTTCCCACCCATTTTTCCCCGGTGTCTTTGCGGTGCAGCGTGTATTCGATACTGTTGCCTGTCTCGCCCCGCAAGGCCATGGGCACCACCCACTGGTCCAGCGTTAATAATTCCCCGTCGGCTTTGAACACATCGAGAATGGCCGGATAGTCGGAAAGGTTTGTCAGGCATTCCGCCTTATTCTTAAACTTGTGAAACGAGGCAAAGGCGTCATTGAACTTGACGAACTGCCCGCTGAGATTGGAGATAAAAACCGCGTCCGTCATGCTTTCCAGCGTGGAGTCGATTGTGTTGGCCAAATCTTTGAAGCGTTGGACGGCAATGGTTTCAGATTCAAACCGTTCGCGAGCTATCCGCGTTTGCCGACGGACCTGTATCCGCAATAATGTGATCCACGCGAACACGACGAGGCACACCACACCCAAACCAATCAACACGTTACGCAATTGTCCGTGTGACCATAGGGGTGGTTCCTCGATCATGACCAAATCGTCCCACTTCCGGAGTATGAGCGTCAAGGATTGCGCCTGACCCTTTGTGATTTGCATTAATTCCGCCACACCCTTGAGTTGGAACGTGCCGCCCATCTTGATGTTTGGGACTGGCGCCGCAACGCTGGCTTTGGCCAGACGGGCTTGAAACACGGTGGGCCCATTTTGGAATAACATCACAGGATTCGACGAGCCGCCAACAGGATTGAGCAAAACACCTTCGATCATCACGAGCTGGTGGGACATTCCAACATCTGTCATTAGATCGGATACTGCGACCGTTCGCGCTTCGATCTCCGGTTCTGCCGGGACGTAACGGAAAACAGCGTCCTCTAAGTACGCTCTAGCGCCATCAGTACCTAGAAACCCGACCACCTCGGCGCTGCGGCCCCGAGTGATGGCGTGGGGCAAGACGGAGGAAACGCGCACGGCTCCGCTGGAATCTTGTAGATAAAACTCTGCCGGGCTCTCCACTAATGTGGCCACACCCTGTACGAGTACGCGGTGCAGTTCCACGAGGCCAGCTTGCAGAGCGTTGACCTCAGAGACCGACCGACGAGGGAGATCGAAAAGATTGGTTTGCCGCGGCTTGGTCACAGTAAGCTGAGTCAACGATGGCACGCGCAGTTCTACCGTCTTGCCTGCCCCATTAGCATCCGACTTTATCGCACAGACTCCGCGCAGACGTACCTCGGAATCCACCAGAAACGCCAGAGAATTCTCGTTGTCCGGGCGACTGACCCTGGCCTCAATCACTCCTCCAAGGATGCCCATGCGAATCGTGGTAACTTGCGGCTGGATGTCCAAGAACCGCGGCACCCCTTCCACTTCGACCCATTGGCTATCCAATTCGCCACTGTTTAATTCCGAAGACTTAGCCTTCACGGGCTCCGGAAAGACTCCCGGACCGAGATCAACCACCGTGGCCATTTCCACCGTGCGGCCCAAGTGACCATCCAGCGTTTTCCCAGTGATCGAGATGTGGCGGCCGACTTTCACAGATTCCGATCGCCCCCGAACATAGACGCCCCCCGTATTATCTTGCAGGAAAAAGTTACCCCCTTGTGGATCCGCGAAAGTCACCACGCCATCCAACCGGACCGCTCCTCCACGGCTCTCCGCAGTGAGATTCACGCCCCGGATCGACTTCACGTTTGTCAATGCGGGTGTCGGCTCCTCTCCCTTGACAGCCAAGCCGGTCACAAGGAACAGTGTCAGAACTCGCAATAGCATCATTTGGGATAAGACGCGTGGGGCGGAGGAATGCGTTTTCATAGTTATTATGCATCCAGAACGGGTTGCTTGTCTTCCACAATACACATCATGCGGTTGTTTACAACTCGCGGCCGATTTTCATAAAGGCAGTGGTGCGTTTCGATTCTTTTCATTGTTGCGCAATGTACGGCAGGCGAAGGGACGGATTGGCGACCTTTTAACCTGCCATAAAAATTCCTGGGTGGATCTACTATTACCTTACACTGAATCTATTCTGCTTTTCTATTCTGTTTTTCTATTCTGTTTTCAATTTAAAAATATTTCTTAAGATTTGGAATGAGCGGTCGATTGAACTTTCGAAGTCGGCTCCGAATTGGCACTTGGCGAATTGAAAATCGTCGCGTCTATTGTGGTCTTCGCCTCTGCTGTTTCAGCGGAATGCGGATGAGCAAGCAATGCGCGTACGAGCATCCGTGAAATCCATCACGAATCGGAGTGAAAATGGCGCGTTCATCTTTTCGCATCTCTCTTTCAGCGGTCATCATACTGCTGATTCTCGGGGCCTTGGCGATATATTTCAGCTCGGCTTTGAAAGCGTCCACGCCTCTGCGGGTGGGCATTAATCCGTGGCCCGGTTATGAGTTTCTGTATCTCGCCCAGGAAAAGGGTTTTTACCGGGAGGAAGGGGTTGAG
Organism: Planctomycetota bacterium; assembly: GCA_037129555.1. Classification (GTDB taxonomy): domain Bacteria; phylum Planctomycetota; class SZUA-567; order H5-PLA8; family H5-PLA8; genus JANXLS01. The sequence goes on along the minus strand of JBAXUS010000044.1, from coordinate 5,137 downwards.
GTGAGACTCGTCGAGTTCAACTCCCTCTCCGACTGCCGCCGCGCATACGAACGCGGACAGATTGACGCCATGGGCTCCACCGTCATCGAGGTGCTCCAGGCGCGCGATCAATCCTCGCGCTCGCCCCAAGTCGTACAGGTCGTAGACTACTCCTGCGGTGCCGATGTGATCCTCGCCAAACCTGACATTGCGAACGGCAAGGGCTTGAAGGGTGCCCGCGTTGGCGTTGAAATGGCTTCGCTCGGTGTCTACATTCTCGCCCGGGGCTTGGAAAAAAACGGGCTCAGTCTGGCGGACGTTAAAGCGATTTCCATGGATCAGCTCTCGATGGAAGAAGCTTTCCGAAAAGGTGAGTTGGACGCGGTGGTTACCTATCCGCCAACTTCAATCAAACTCCTCCGCGACAGGAAGGCCCACGCTGTCTTTTCAACTTCCGAAATTATGGGCGAGGTGGTCGACGTCATCGCGGTCGAGGAGGAACTCAACACCCGACGCCATGGCGATGTCGCCAAATTCCTGCGCGCTTTTCAGCGGGCCTTCGTCTACAGCCAGCAGAATCCGACGGATGCCTATAAGATTATGGCGGCGCGCGAGGGCATCACCCCGGCGGAATTCGCCGAAGCATTGACAGACGGCGTCAAGATTCTATCCGTGTCAGATCAGGCCGGCTATCTTCAGTCCGGCGGCAAACTCACCGCCGTGATAAACGACTCGGATCGAATCCTCCGACACGATGGACAAATTAAAGGTTCAGATCGTCGCACAGGAATTACCAACCCGTCCTTCTTCCAGGAGGAAGCGAAGAAATGAACACCCCACCCACACCAACACGTTTCCGGTCGCTGAAGCACAAGATAATGCTGCCGGTGATTTTTCTGAGTGGAATCATTGCGGGTATCGTCATCTGGGGCATCCAGTACAGAGCGCAGGAGCGTTTGACTGCGAAATTAAAAGATCGCGCCGAACTCGTCGCCCACATGGTGAATTACACGGCCGAGAGCGTTCTGAGCCAGGGCGTCCTGCAGCGGATTGTCAGCGCTATCGGCGCAGACAAAGACATCCTCGAAATCGTCGTGGTTGGCGGCAATCCTGCCCGGGTGCTGGCCTGCACGAAAACCATGTGGCTCGGAAAACTCGTGACTGAATTGCCCGGCGAGGAGGTGGGCGACGACCTGATCAAGGCCATGCAGATCCATAAAAGCCACCACCATTTCAACGCCGAGGAACATTTGTATGATGTCTCGATGCCGCTCCTCATCAGTATGCCGACGGATATCAACGGCTTGAATTCTAACGGTGCAGTCATGGTTCATGTAGACACCCTTTCCACGGAAGCGTCGATTCAGAAATCGACGTGGGAGCTTTCCACCGTTGTATTCCTTGGGTTTGGATTGTTTCTGATATTCTTCTATCGGCAACTTGAACACATCGTTTTAAACCCCATTTCCAATATCAACCGAGTGGTGAGCGCAAACAGCAGCGACGACGATTGGAAGAAGATCGAAACCGATGACGAAATAGGTGTGTTTAGCCGTGACCTGCACAACTCCATTTCACGGACGAATGCGATCCTTCACGAACTGGAAAATCAGAAGTTTGCTCTCGATCAGCACGCCATCGTAGCGGTGACAGATGTGCGGGGCATCATTACCTACGCCAATGACAGGTTCAGCGCGATCAGCGGCTACTCACGTGAGGAGTTGACGGGCCAGAATCACCGCCTTTTGAACTCCGGCACGCATTCGAAAGAGTTCATGAGCACGCTTTGGAGCACCATAGCGCGGGGCGAAGTATGGCATGGAGAGATCTGTAACCGAGCCAAAGATGGTTCTCTTTACTGGCTCGATTCGACAATTGTTCCGCTCATGAATCCGATTGGCAAACCACACGCATATATCGCCATCCGGACGGACATCACCGAACGCAAGCGGTCGGAGGAGAGAACCCTGCTTAGCGAACAGCGTCAAGAACTCGCCTTGGCCGGAGCCAACCTCGGGTTGTGGGATTGGAATGTGGTCAGCGGCAGAACCATTTTCGATAGCCGCTGGTGCGAAATGCTGGGGCACAAGGTGAGCGAACTAGACCCTCACGTTCGTACTTGGCAATCGTTGCTTCACCCATACGATGAAACTGTGATCCAGGCCGCTCTCCAAAACTACCTTTACGGAAAGACGGCGAATTACGACGTGGAATTCCGGATGCGGCACGAAGACAGACACTGGGTTTGGATCCAAGCCAGTGGCAAAGTGGTGGAACGCGACGCGACGGGAGCACCGCTTCGGATGGTGGGAATCCACATGGACATCACCGAGCGCAAACAGGCGGATGAATTACGTGCACAGACAGAACGGGAACTTGAAGCTGCTAAGAAAGCCGCAGAGGCGGCAAACGCCGCAAAGAGCACATTCTTGGCCAACATGAGCCACGAACTTCGTACGCCACTGAATGCGGTCATCGGTTATAGCGAAATGCTTGAGGAATTGGCGGTTGAAGATGGAAACACGGACTACGTCGAGGACCTGCAAAAGATTCGTTCTGCCGGGAAACATCTGTTGGAGCTGATCAGCGCCGTGCTTGACTTGTCGAAAATCGAAGCGGGCAAAATGGAGCTTTTTGTCGAGAATTTCGCCCTGGATCCGATGCTCAATGACGTGGTTGATGTCATGAATCCACTGGTTACAAAGAACAAAAACACCTTGTCCGTTTCATGTGCGAATGAGCTGGAAGAAATGGCTGCCGACGTCATGAAATTACGCCAAACGCTCTTCAATCTGGTCAGCAACGCCTCGAAGTTCACACAGAATGGTACCATTGGAATTGACGCACGGCACGAGTTGATCAACGGCGCGAATTGGGCCGTCATCGACGTCAAAGACAGCGGTATAGGCATGTCGCCGGAGCAGGTTGCCAAGCTCTTTCAGCCCTTCCAACAAGCCGATGCGTCGACTACTCGGAAGTACGGAGGAACGGGCCTAGGGCTCACCATCAGCCGTCAATTCTGTCGGATGATGGGTGGCGATTTGAGTGTGAGCAGCCGTCTGGGAGAGGGAACGACATTTACCGTTCGCCTACCTTTGAAACAGGAGGTGCATCCAATCAAGCTTCCGGAAGCCCGCAAAAGCCGGATTGCCCCCGCCTCCCCTCCAGCTTCAGCCCCGGGCTTGAAAACCAGAATACTGGTCATCGATGACGACATGACCGTTCACGATCTCATAGTCCGAAAATTGTCGAAAAGAGGATGCGAGGTCTTCACTGCCGAGAGCGGAGAGAACGGGCTGCAATTGGCTCGCACGGTGAAGCCCAACGTCATCATTCTGGATGTCATGATGCCCAAAATGGATGGATGGACCGTGCTGAATGCGCTGAAAGGCGACGCCGAACTGCGATTGATCCCGGTCATCATGCACACAATGGTCGCGGACCGCAACAAGGGGCACGTTCTGGGGGCGGCGGACTACCTGATAAAGCCCGTCAGTGATTCGCAGCTCTTCAAGAGCATAAACATGTTTACTAAAAATAAAAATGCATCGGTTCTGGTCGTTGACGACGACCCGGCAATTCGCGAACGATTCTGCTTTCAATTGCGAAAGGATGGTTTCGATCTGCTGACCGCTGCGAATGGAGAAGAGGCCCTTGAGGTGCTGAAGCTGAATCCCGTATCGATTATCTTTACAGATATCATGATGCCAGTGATCGACGGCATGGCGCTCATCGAAAAAGTGCGCGCCGAACCGAAGTGGAAAAATATACCCATTGTCGTCATGACCGCAAAGGATTTAAGCGAGGCGGAGCGCGGCGCCTTTAATTCTCAGACCATGGCGGTCCTTGAAAAGCATTCGATGCCTTTTTCAGAGTTGTTCAGCTATATTCAGTCGTTGATCGCTGACCTTGTATCCTATGATGAGCATCCGGTTCTGGGTAAAGAGGAGTGCAAATAATGGCAAAAATTCTTCTGGTGGAAGACAATGAGATGAATCGGGACATGCTGCTCCGGCGGTTGCAGCGCAAGGGGTATGAAACCGAATTCGCGATGGACGGTGCGGAGGGGATTGATAAAGCCGCGCAGTGCCACCCCGATTTGATTTTGATGGACATGAATCTTCCCGTGATAGATGGCTGGGATGCCACGCGCCGACTGAAAGCCGACCCCGCCACCCAGTCGATCCCCATCATCGCCTTGACGGCACATGCGATGTCCGGCGATAAGGAAAAGGTACTCGCCGCCGGGTGCAACGACTACGATACGAAGCCCATCGAGTTTGTGCGGCTCCTGTCAAAAATAGAATCGTTACTCGGGAAGAAGTCATGAGCGGGGCCGGGAATCGAGCGGGGCACGGCATGCGTGCACGCCGGAAAAAAAGCAACACTATGCCGCTTATTTAAGGCATGAACTTCGTACGCCGCTCACTCAGCAAGGTCTCGCCGCCCAGGCGAAGCTCTCCGAGTCGTATGTGGCGCGTTTGGAACGGGCGGAAGCCGCCGCCGCACTTCAGGCGGCAACGCTTGTGCTGGGGCTGATCGACAAGGCGTTGGAACGGTGATCGACTCAAGCAAACGATGCCGCATCAACTGCCCCACATTTTCAAACCGGTCGATTCCCAACATCTTTACTCCAACGCTGACACCGAGGGACGACGCGGATGGACTTATCTACGGAAATGGACAAGAATCATGGCCATTTGCATAACCGTACGGCAGTCCAGTTCCAGTATTTTCGGAGGAGCGTCCAATTTTGTAATTTTGGCGTCCCAAATCGCTCATAGTCAGGGTAGAGCAAAAGGTAGGACAAAGCGATAAAAAAAGAGCCGACCACTTTTCGTGTCGGCTCCAATTTTAGACTTACAAGTCATTACCTTTAAGCGACTTGAATTGAAGCGGGTAGCCGGGATCGAACCGGCGTAAATAGCTTGGAAGGCTAAGTTTTCTCTCCTATATAGATTTGCGTTCTATTGGGGTTCGGGTAAAACATCGGGTAAAACAAACGGTCTTTTTCCATCCCTAAGATCACAAGTTTTGGGAGCCCGTCCATGCAAGCCGAACCGAAAAAAATGCACCCCGGCGTATCGCTCTGGCAGAAGGTCGCCGGTGGCACTTATTATGCGATGTTCCGCGATCCCCGCAACGAGAAACAAAAACG
>JBAXUS010000439.1:0-2405 GCA_037129555.1 Planctomycetota bacterium | reverse complement strand
AGACATCACTGTCATTGTATTATACCGCAAAAATGGGCGAAATTAAGGTCGGCATATGTAGCAACCGTCGAAACCTCAATTAAGCCATCGCGTAGCGCAAGAACGGTCAGATTTTAGATCGGCCCAGATTTGTGAGCCGTGGGATGCGCGTAGGCTTCTGACGGGAGAAAAGCAGAGAGTTTCCACATAGTATTATACCGCAAAAACGTCCGAAATTTAGCTTTTTGAAGCGGCGACTGGCGGATAGAGGCAACCCCGGCCTCATATTTAACGCAAATCGCGGGATTGATAAATATTTAGTAAATTAGAGATTGGGAAGCGAATAGTTGTCATCATATTATAACCCAATAATTGAAAATATTTAGGTACTGCGATGGGGTGCCCAACCGCGACTGTAAGCAGCGAAGCCAAACACGAAATTTCGTCTTTGTGGACCGGAAATCGAACCATGCGTACCGAAAATCCGATGTTTTGACCCAATTTTGGTACAAAAGACGCTAAATTTGGGACTCAAAGATCGATTTTTCGCCCATGTGGATAACCTTCCCCCACGTCGCCGGGCATTCGCCTCCCTCTGTAAGAACCCAGAGCACAGGGATTTGCGGTTTTTTTGCAGGGGCGGGACCATACCCGTCCGTGAAGAAGATCATGACGTCTGCATGTATTTTCCTCAAAAACACACGCTCCAAAGGCGGAAAAAACGAGGTGCCGCCGCGCCCGACAACGTCCGTGATCGGCTTTTTATATTCATAAACCCTATGGATGGCGCAATCGCACTCAACAACCACAACGTCGCAAGTTCGCGACAGGTGTGCAAGCTCTTTCGAGATTTCCGCGAGCATCGGATCGCTCATGGATCCGCTGGTATCGATGACCGCGGCGACCTTGGGTTTTATTGGAGCGCGCCGCGAGCCGGGCACGATGCCAATCAATTGTGGAAAACGACGGGGCGGTGCCATGAACGACTGCTCTCGGTCGAGCACTTGACCGACGAATTGACGCAGCAAGGTTCGCCAGTTGAGTTTTCCGCTGGCGCCCGAAATCTCCAATGTTGAAATCCATTCTCCGGGATCCGCGCCACAGGTCTTGCTCACTTCGCAGATAACGCATTTGTCGTACGCGGAGAGTGATTTGACAGATGCCAATGCACTTTGAATTGCAGCGGCGATCGAGGCCTTCGCCATTGATTCCTGCGCGCGGATTTCTTTCCAATGGCCGTGGCTGGGTTGCTGACGAGTATCGCTTGCCGGTCCCGATCCTCCGGCTCCAGGATTCCGTGCTGAGGCCGGCGAATCGGACGGCTTCCCAAGCTTCGACGATTTTTGTTTCGGCTTTTTTGCGCGAGCGAGCCGGGCATAGCGAGTTTCCGTGTCTTCATCGGGTTTCAACTGAGGATAATCCGCCAAAACGATGGGCTTTCCGGGGAGCGGTTCTTTCATGTTTTCATTGACCACGGTTTCCTGCGCGACAACCAGTGCATGGTCATCTGGAAAATCATCGGGGTTCATGAAAATGTGATTGAACACAACGTGGCGGCATTCGTGATGTAATACGCCGACCAGTTCGTCGATGGTGATGCCGGTTACAAAATCCGGATTGATGATCAATTCCAATCCGGTTTCACCCATGCCCACACCCATAGTCCCAATTCCGGGATCGACCCTGACGGCCCAACTGGCTGCCAGTGCACCCAGCAGCGGATACCGCGTCAGCAAACGCGTGGTGCCTAATTTCAACAATCCCAGCGCGGCGCGTTCGTTGTTAGTACTCATTTTTGACCGCCTTTCATCCAGCGCAATTGCCGTTCGAACATTGCTCGGAATTCGGCGGGAATATCGGTATGGAAATCAAATAGATTCTGCAGTTTTGCGGGATCGCCGCGCACCGCTTCTTGATTTGAAGGGTCCTGCAGGTACAGCAGCAGTTGCTTGCAAATACTGTCGAACAGCGACGTGTTGCCGTCAGACTTCCATTTTTGAATTTGACCACGATGGCGTTTGTAGGAGTGCAAAATCCCTTCGGTGGTCGGCAATTTTCCAACAGTCCCGGCGGCGTATGCTTTAAGAAATGCGTGTGCCAGTGTGTCACCGACGAATCCCGCCAAGCCGGGCAGGAGTGAACTTTTCAGAAACGGACCGGCTTCATACCGCTTGAGGACTTCGCTGGCATAGAACCAAGCCCTCGGATTGCTCTTCGGCGCGTCGAATATTTTCGGTGTCGCGCGGACAAATCCGCAGACTGCGGGGTGCACACGGTTTGCTTCCGCCCATTTAATCCAGGTCGTGACATCTGGAACAACGCGCACGACCATGAAGCGGGCCATCAACGCCTTGTCCAATTCGGCCACATCATAACCGTCTTCTTGCGGATTGATGCAGGCGATGGCCGTCCAACCGGCCGGCAGT
>JBAXUS010000438.1:0-2471 GCA_037129555.1 Planctomycetota bacterium | reverse complement strand
CGAGAGGTTGCAATGCGCTCATATCGGTTCAATGCGTTTCGGGGTGGATGCGAACAACCATTCAACAGCTCGAAAGTTTAGTCAACCGGCGGCGCGATTCAAAGCGATTTGGAAATCGTATTCATGCGATTTCCGTTTTCTGAAGAACTCGTTCAGGCATTTTCAAGCCTGCGAATCCGTTTCTCAGCGTCCGGAAAACGGCTCCGAATCCGAGCATTTAATCCACTGTTATTTTTGAACCCATTGAAAAACATTTTTCGTCCCATCACTTCGATTTCACTTCTGCGTTTTCAAGCGCTTCGGCCTGTTGAATTCGCTTGAAAAGCTTGTAACCAATGATGCCGACTGCGAGGAATGGCATGCTCGACATGCCAACGTAACTCCAAAAATATCCGTCCCTTAGGCGTGTGATCATGCCCACGTCGTCGGAGTCCGGCAGCGAGTTTTTGCAATTGGGACAGCCCAACACGGGGACGGCCCACACCATAATCAATCCCAGCACAAGCAGCGGCAACCAGCGTCGAGTGAAACGTAGCATTCTAAAACTCCTCTTAAAAGGGACAACGGATTCGTTCTGTTTGACTGAACGCAAAGGCTGTTCCAGAACGGTACGCCTCTTGCTATTCAACCTAAAACAACAGTCTAACGCGAATCGAAGAGGAGGTGCCCATGTCGTCAGCAGTAGCGCCCGAAAGCGAGTATCCAGCCACCCGGCTTGGCGTCTCGCCGATGAAGTTCGGTGTGTGGTTGTTCCTGGCATCCGAAATGATGTTTTTCACAGGCATGCTGGGAAGCTACATCGTTCTCCGCTTCGCCCAGCCGCAAGTCTTTCATGAAGAAGCCATGAAACTGAATTGGGCGCTCGCCGCGCTGAACACGGTCATTCTGATTTCAAGTAGTTTGACGATGGCGTTCGCCGTTAAGAAGACTGCGGAAAACAAGCAGCCCGAAGCCGCCAAGTTTTTACTCTTCACGTTTTTGCTTGGCGGGCTCTTCCTCGTATTCAAGAGCGTTGAATACGGCATGAAAATCGAGCATGGAATTCTGCCGAAAACGAATCTCTTTTTTGCCGCGTACTACACACTCACGGGGTGCCACGCGCTGCATATCATCGGTGGATTGATCCCGATTTTGAACGAATGGCGCTGGGCGCGCCAAGGGAAACTGACGGCCGAAGGCGCGGAGTTGATGGGGCTGTATTGGCACTTCGTTGACTTGGTGTGGATCTTCCTTTTCCCGCTCCTTTATTTGCTCTAATTAACATGACGCGTGATGTGAACTCGGAGGAATACGTATGGAACTTCTGACGACAATGGTGGTGGTAATCGGTCTTTCGTTCGGCGCGGTGATCGGTGCGGCGGTTGGAATCTGCCTGCTGTGCATCGGATTCGGAACGCCGTACGATCCCAAAGCGCCGGTGAAAAAGTGGTTTGAGCCGTCCCCAGAGGACGCGGCGCAAACAGGACCGAACTATGTTTTGATTTTTGGGACGCTGTTGCTGATGACGGTCATCACGGTCGCGCTGTCCCGGGTCAATTTGGGCGCGACAGGAAACACTGTTTTAGCCGTGTTGGTTGCCGCATTCAAAGCATCGCTCGTCGCTCTTTTCTTCATGCATTTGAAGTATGAGAAGCGCTTGATGTTCGCGTTGATTTTGATCCCGGCATTCTTCTTTGCAGCACTGTTCTTTGGACTGCTCCCGGATTTGGTGACGAACCATTACAACCCGGAAAAAAACGAGCGCCCCGGCTTCGGCGTGGGCCTCGATACAGTGAAATAGTCCGGACGTTTTTGTGTGCGGACACGGTACTCAATTTCGATGTGTGCTTGGAGATTAATGGAGATGATTATGGGTAAAAAGACGGTGCTCCGGCTGGCGGCCTACGCCCTCGCGCTCATGGCGTGTGCGCAGGGATTTGCGGCGGAAAAAAGCGGCCTGTCCTGGATGCTGCCCGAAGGTATTACAACATTTGCCGACAAAGTGGACACGCTGTTTTACACGCTGATGTACACGACGATTATTGTGTTTGGAATTGTGGTCGCCGTGCTGCTGTTCTTCTGCATTCGCTACCGCCGGACACCCGGAGCGAAAGCGTACTACACCCATGGCGACAGCTGGAAAGCGACCGCATTGACGGGCACACTCGCGATGATGGTCTTTCTCGGAATCGACATGAACACAGTCCGGTTGAGCAAGGCCGCTTCGGCCGATATGGAAAATCATCCGGACTACAAAGACGCGGTGCATGTCCAATTGCTCGCCAAGCAATTTGCATGGGTCTTCCGTTATCCGGGGCCGGACGGAAAATTTGGTCGCGTCGATTCAAAAGCGGCTACGGATGACAACTGGTTTGGCGTCGATGAAAAAGATCCCGCCGAAGCCGATGATATACAAGTTGAAGGCTACCTCGTCATTCCGGTCGGCAAGCCGGTCATGATCGAGATTCGATCCAAGGATGTGATCCACAGCT
>JBAXUS010000437.1:0-2473 GCA_037129555.1 Planctomycetota bacterium | reverse complement strand
AAAAAAAGCGACGGTCTTCTTCGCGAAGGAGTCGCGATGAGGTGCCAGTTTATCGCGCCTCATCGAAAGGCTTGGCCCGTCCGAATCGAATACGGAGTCCTGGACGCCGACGCGACTTGATTGTTGATGTGCTTTTTTTAGGCGACTCAGTTGACACATGGCGACGCAGTGATCTAAAATAATACAATCCAGCAGATTTCGGCGCCCAATACCACAGTCATTCCAGCCAAGCATCCACACGGGGTTGTAACGATGGTGAGCGTCTCCATAACTCGAAGCGACACCCTGCCGAACTGTTGTATTGTCTGCGGTTCGGCTGCAGCACGAAAGCTGAGGCTCAAGTTTGCTCCGAAGGAGGAGATCTCCCTTGTATCGATCCTGCTCATTCCCAGAGTTATTCGTCTATTGAGACGAATCATTCCAACGATCGCATGGTTGCTACCATTTTGCGAAACCCATGCGCGCAGTGCGGCGATTTTTCAGCGACTTCAGCTTCCACTAATCCTCAAGTAAGCGAACCTGTTTAGCGGAGTTCGGAAAGAACGTGAAAAAAGACGAAATCCCTCGGTGATTTCCGGTGTTTGAAGGTTGTTGACAAGACCACAGACACGCATCAAGGAGGGATTTCGAGTGAAGCTGAACACGAGAAGGATGGCAAATAAATTGGCTCGTCGCAAGCGGCGAGTTGAGAAGCGATTGCAATCGGCCCGAGAAGGGCGAATCGCGCGGATGATGTCCGGCGCGTCTGCGGTGTTGAGTACGACGGGCTTGAAGTATGAACTCGCGGATAAGACGCAGGCCATTGTCTATGGCGGCGTGCCTTTGATGCTGCGTGTGGCGCGTGAGAGCGGGCTGATCGACGAGATCGACCGGAGCGTCCAGATTCTCAAGTGGCGGTGTCCGTATTATGAATCTGATCACGTCCTGAACCTGGCCATGAATGCCCTGTGCGAGGGAACATGCCTGGAGCACATCGAACGTCGGCGGAACGACGAAGCGTTCCTGAATGCAATTGGCGCAGATTCGATTCCCGATCCGACGACGGCGGGCGATTTCTGTCGGCGATTCGACAATGTGAAGGTGCGACAGTTGCTGGATGCGATCAACCGAGCGCGGCTCAATGTCTGGAAGCGGCAGCGTCCAGAATTCTTTGAGGAAGCCATTGTCGACATGGATGGAACGTTCGTCGTGACAACCGGCGAGTGCAAGGAGGGGATGGACATCTCGTACAAAGGAGGCTGGAGTTATCACCCGCTGCTGGTCTCGCTGGCGAACACGGGCGAAGTGTTGTCGATCATCAACCGTCCGGGAAATCGTCCCAGCGAAGAGGGAGCCGCCGGGGAAGCCGACCGTGTGATCGCGCTGTGTCGAGAAGCCGGTTTCCAGAGGATCCGGTTTCCAGAGGATCCGGTTACGGGGTGATACGGCCTTCAGCCAGACGGAGCATCTGGATCGTTGGGACGACCTGGGAAATGTGCGGTTCCAATTCGGTTATGACGCAAAGAAGAATCTCAATCAGTTAGCCGAGGAACTCGACGAATCCGCGTGGCAGCCTCTGACGCGATCGGCGCGTTACGCTGTGAAGACGAAACCTCGTGCCAAGCCAGACAACGTCAAACGCCAAGTGATCCGTCGCCGTGAGTATGAACACCTCCAACTCCAGAGTGAGCAAGTTGCCGAGTTCGAATACCAGCCGATAGCCTGCCGACGTCCGTATCGGATGGTGGTGATCCGCAAGAACATCTCGCATGAAAAGGGCGAAAAACTGCTGTTCGATGAAATTCGCTACTTCTTCTATATCACCAATGATCGCGATGCCTCGGCGGCCGAGATCGTCTTCGGCTGCAACGACCGCTGTGATCAGGAAAATTTGATCGCCCAAGTTGCTGGCGGCGTGCGGGCTCTGTCGGCTCCCGTCGACAGCCTTGTCAGCAACTGGGCCTACATGGTGATGACCAGTCTGGCCTGGACTCTCAAGGCTTGGTCGGCGCTGCTGTTGCCGGTCACACCGCGCCACCGAGAGTCACACGAAGCGGCACGCACCTGCTGGTTGCGTATGGAGTTCAAAACATTCGTGAACGAAGTTCTGAAGGTTCCCTGTCAGGTCGTGCGCCGGGGACGCCGAATCATCCAGCGCGTCCTGCACTGGAATCCACAACTCCCGACATTGTTCCGTCTGGCGGGCGTACTGAAATGCTGAGTTCTCATCGGGCAACGCGAGAAATCCGTTGCCACAAGAGCCGCGTACCTGGATCTACGCAGCGCACCGCTCAATCACCAGCACACCGGTTCCGAGAACCGAAGGACAATCTCTGAAACAACCATCTTCGTTCAAACCACCAGCCGACATCCGCGGCAACGCTCGCCGTGCGCGCCAATAATCGCTACAAATCCGCAACGGAACTCGCTTGTTTAAGGGCTAGCAACACGATTCCAAAGGAGCGATCAGAATGTCCGCAGAAGGATTGTATCA
>JBAXUS010000436.1:0-2475 GCA_037129555.1 Planctomycetota bacterium | reverse complement strand
TCTTGAAAGATGGTTCAACGGTTCAAGCCACTAACATCATGAAAGCCGATGGCAAACTGACCTATAAAGACGAGGGAGGCATGCCGCACACCATCAACGCGGACGATGAAGTGAAGCGTGAGAGGAACTATTAGATTTCACGCAGGCTTTCTCGGAAAATTGCTTCAGGACTTTGACCATGAACCCAGTACAGCCCTGTTCAAAGTGTCTCAATCCCGCCGGACATGACGCCGTCGTATTAAGAAACGGCAGCCTCACGTGTCAGGCGTGTTTCCAGCGCGACTGTACACCCACCGTCAAAACGAAAACGCCGTCTCTGTCCATTATCAGTAATGAAGGCGTCCTGGCCGTCATCCTGTTGATCGGATGTATAAGCGGCGTGATCATGATTTACAGAAATCAACAGGAAACCGCCTCAGCGGAAAAGCGCGAACGGGAGAAGTCGGAGGCTGCAGCCGCGAAAAAGGCCGACGATGAGCGTGCCTATACTGCTGAGCGCCGAGCGAAATTCGAAGCCGAAGCCCGGGCTGCCGAAGTCAAACGCGATGCGGATGCGCGCGCTTATCGAGAAGCCATTCGACTGGAAACGGAGGCTCAACGAGCGAAAGCCGAGCAACATGAAATTGAGCGCCACCTTCTTAATGAACGTCGAACCGCCGAATTCGAAGCGAAGACACTTGCAGAAGTGCGAGCCGCAGCATTGGAGAAGCAACAGAAGGACCTGAAAGATCAGGCGGATCAGGCCCGCGAAATTGGTGCTTTGACCCAAAAGCGCGCCAAGGAAATTGCCGAGATCACCGCTCTAATCAAAGAACAAGAGACGCTCATCATGAAACTCGAAACAGAAAAAGTACAGCACGAGAAGAACATGAAGATCGACGAAATCGTTTACAATGGCAAGAAGCAGGCTTATGAAGCATTGAATGCCAAATATGCAGATGTGCCCTATTCCAGAATCATTTTACGGATCGGAGATACTGTTGCCGTTCAAGACACGGAGGCCGCTCAAATCGCTGCGAACATCAACAAAGCTGCCCGGGATGCCAACTACGCATGGAACGAGTACACGAAAGAAAAAGAAAAATTGAACCAGATCAAGAAGGATTTGGAGGCAGCCAGAAAAACACGCGACGAAATCAAACGAAAGCTCCCAGACACGTCGCAGCTTGACGTGGGCACACCATCACCTGCGACTGCAACGACTGTCGAATCCGCTTCATCCGTCCGCAAACCGGGCTTCAGTACGCTCTATAAAAAAGACGGAAAGTCCCTCCAAGTCACGGGTGTGATCAAAGCCAACAATGAAGTCCGTTTTCGCGATGATCGTGGCGATTCATACACGCTGAGCGCCGACGACGTGGACAAAATTGAAAAGAACAATTGAACGACGCAACCGATCGAAACCGCCTGTCTCACCATCCTACGTTCGCAGCCATTTTTATCGTCCTTGAATGGCTGTCATCACGCTATAAAATTTTCACTCGTTCCCGCTCCCCGATGTGTAGTCAACACTGGGCTTGACCCAGTCGCTCTATCGCCCTTTTGTGTTCGTGTGATTCGTGGAGTGCCGTGCATGCAGATCCGCATCAAGACCGGCCCCAACAAAGGCAAGCTCGTTCCCGTCACCGGCGCGCAACCGATCATGATCGGGCGCGACAATTCGTGCGGTTTGCAAGTGATCGACCGGGGCGTTTCACGCGAACATGCGAAGATCGTTCGCGTCGGTGAAATGGTTTTTCTCCACGACCTCGGCAGTCGCAACGGCAGCTTCGTCAACGGCGAACGCGTCGCCGAAGAACTCCTGCGCGAAGGCGACATCATTCGCGTCGGGGCCACGCAGCTTCAATTCCAAAGCATCCGTGAAAATCGCAAAGGCGAGGACGAACTTCAATACGACGAAAACGCCACTTACAAATCGTCGCTCGAATTAAATATCCAGGACCTGTATGTCACTGACAATGCCTCGGATCGCGAGGTCGGCCATTTCAAAGCCATCTGCCGCGCGACCAGCATTCTGCAAATCGAACGCGACGAAAAAACGCTGCTCGACAAATTGCTGGACCTCATGGTCGAGTACGTTCCGGCAGTGCATTCGTACATTTTCCTGCGCGATGAAGACTCAGGAAAAATGATGCCGCGCGCAATCAAGCGCAAAGCCGAGAGCCACACCGCCCCGGTCTCGCGCTCGATTCTGCGCAAAGTCATCGGCGAATCCAAAGCGATTCTCACTGCCGACGCCATGCAGGACGACCGCTTCAAATCCGGTGATTCGATCATCACTCACAACATCCGCTCGCTGATCTGCGTCCCGGTCTCAAACTCCGGGCACGTCCACGGCGCGATTTACGCGGTCAATTCCAGCCTCACCGAAGCGTTCGACGAAAGCGATTTGCAGCTTGTCTCCGCACTCGGATCGCAACTGGCCCTCGCGCTCGAAAACCTGCATCAAACCGACCGCCGGCGCAAAGTGTATTT
>JBAXUS010000435.1:0-2477 GCA_037129555.1 Planctomycetota bacterium | reverse complement strand
TCTTGAAAGATGGTTCAACGGTTCAAGCCACTAACATCATGAAAGCCGATGGCAAGCTGACCTATAAAGACGAGGGGGGCATGCCGCACACAATCAATGCGGACGACGAAGTCAAACGCGAGAAGAACTACTAGCATTCACTCAGGCTTTCTTGGAAAATTGCTTCAGGATTTTGGCCATGAATCAACTACAGCTCTGTTCAACGTGTCACAACCCCGCCGGGCACGACGCCGTCGTGTTAAGAAACGGCTGTCTCAAGTGCCAGACGTGTTTTCATCGTGACTATTCACCTCCCGTCAAAACGGAAGCGCCGTCCCTATCTATTATCAGTATTGAAGGCGTCCTTGCCGTCGTCCTGTTGATCGGATGTTTGGGTGGCATGATCATGATTTACAGAAATCAACAGGAAACCGCCGCAGCGGAAAAGCGCGAACGGGAGAAGTCGGAAGCCGCAGCCGCAAAAAAAGCCGACGACGAGCGTGAATTTTATGCCGCGCGTCGTGCGAAAATCGAATTGGATACTCGCGCCGCCGAGGCCAAACGAGATGCGGATGCTCGCGCCTATCGAGAAGTCCTCCGACTTGAAGCGGAGGCTCTACGAGTGAAATCCGAGCAACGTGCAGCAGAGCGCCAGCTTCTTGATGCGAAACATAATGCCGAATACGAATCGAAGATTCTTGAAGTCGTGCGAACTGCGGCATTGAATAAGCAAGAGAGGGAGCAGAAGGAACAGGTGGATCAGGCCCGCGAATTTAGCGCTGTGACCGAAATGCGCTCCAAGGAAATTGCCGATATCTCCGCTGAATACAAAGAACAAGTGAAGCTCATTACGAAACTCGAGGCTGTCAAAGTACGGATTGAGAATAACATAAAGATCGACGAAGTCGTTTACAATGGCAAGAAGCAGGCTTATGAAGCATTGAAAGCCAAGTACTCAGCCGTGCCCTATTCAAGAATATACGTACAAATCGGAGTGTCTAATGCCGTACAAGACACGGAGGCCATACAAATCTCCGCGAACATGAATAAAGCCGCCAACGATGCTAACTTCGCATGGAACGAACACACGAAAGAAAAAGGAAAATTGAGCCAGGTCGATTGGGAATTGCAAGCAGCCAAAGTAAAACTCGACGAAATCAAACGAAAGCTCCCAGACACGTCGCAGCTTGACGTGGGCACACCATCACCTGCGACTGCAACGACTGTCGAATCCGCTTCCTCCGTCCGCAAACCGGGCTTCAGTACGCTCTATAAAAAAGACGGTAAAACCCTTCAGGTCACAGGCGTGATCAAAGCCAACAATGAAGTCCGTTTTCGCGATGATCGTGGCGACTCATACACGCTGAGTGCCGACGACGTGGTCAAAATAGAAAAGAACAATTGACTCACCTCCACAGATCGAAACCGCCTGTCTCACCATCCAGCGTTCGCAGCCATTTTTATCGTCCTTGAATGGCTGTCATCACGCTATAAAATTTATACTCAATCCCGCTCCCCGATGTGTAGTCAACACTGGGCTTGACCCAGTTGCCATATCGCCCCTTTTGTGTTCGTGTGATTCGTGGAGTGCCGTGCATGCAGATTCGCATCAAGACCGGCCCCAACAAAGGCAAGCTCGTCCCCGTCACCGGTGCGCAACCGATCATGATCGGGCGCGACAATTCGTGCGGGTTGCAAGTGATCGACCGAGGCGTTTCGCGCGAACATGCGAAGATCGTTCGCGTCGGCGAAATGGTTTTTCTCCACGACCTCGGCAGCCGCAACGGCAGTTTCGTCAACGGTGAACGCGTCGCCGAAGAACTCCTGCGCGAAGGAGACATCATTCGCGTTGGTGCCACGCAGCTTCAATTCCAAAGCGTCCGCGAAAATCGCAAAGGCGAAGACGAACTTCAATACGACGAAAACGCCACCTACAAATCGTCGCTCGAATTAAACATTCAGGACCTGTACGTCACCGACAACGCCTCGGATCGCGAGGTCGGCCATTTCAAAGCCATCTGCCGCGCGACCAGCATTCTGCAAATCGAACGCGACGAAAAAACGCTGCTCGACAAAATGCTGGACCTCATGGTCGAGTACGTTCCGGCGGTGCATTCGTACATTTTCCTGCGCGATGAAGACTCTGGAAAAATGATGCCGCGCGCCATCAAGCGCAAAGCCGAGAGCCACACCGCTCCGGTTTCGCGCTCTATTCTGCGCAAAGTCATCGGCGAATCCAAAGCCATTCTCACCGCCGACGCCATGCAGGACGACCGCTTCAAATCCGGCGATTCAATTATCACCCACAACATCCGCTCGCTGATCTGCGTCCCGGTTTCAAACTCCGGCCATGTCCACGGCGCGATTTACGCGGTCAATTCCAGCCTCACTGAAGCATTCGACGAAAGCGATTTGCAGCTCGTCTCCGCACTCGGATCGCAATTGGCCCTCGCGCTCGAAAACCTGCATCAAACCGACCGCCGGCGCAAAGTGTATTT
>JBAXUS010000434.1:0-2483 GCA_037129555.1 Planctomycetota bacterium | reverse complement strand
CTATATTATCGGCACTTCATGCTTACCGCTTTAACTGTGCGCGAGTCAATAATACAAGAACCGCGCACGTCGGTAAGTGGCATACACTGGCCGCTTACTGACGTGCGCGGCTCTTGCGATTCGATTACGGCTTCTGCGCGCCGGAGACATTGAGCTTGATCGAATACAAACTCGTCCGAGCGCAAATGAACAGCGTCTTCTTATCCGCACCGCCGAAGCATAAATTCGCGGGCGATTCTGGGACAAGGATTTTGCCGATGAGTTTTCCGTCCGTCCCAAAAATCTGAATCCCGACTGCAGCACTCGAATAGAAACGCCCTTGAGCGTCACAGCGAATTCCGTCGGGTGCGCCCTTATCGATCTTGCAGAAGACCTGACCGTTGGCCAGTGTGCCATCAGCGTTCACATCGAAAACGCGGACGTGTTTCGGCTTGCCTGAATCCGCAATGTAGACCTTCTTTTCGTCCGGAGAAAAACAGATTCCATTGGGCATGTCGAAATCATCGGCGACGGATGTGATCTGTTTCGTCTTGGGATCGAAACGGTACACGCGGTTTTTCTCCTGCTCCTTTTTTTCCGTTTTCGGAACGCCGTACGAGGGGTCCGTGAAATAAATCACGCCGTCCGATTTCACCGCGAGATCATTCGGTGAACTCAGCTTCTTTCCGTCAAAGCTATCGACGAGCGATTCAACTTTCCCGTCTTTTTGCGTGATCGAAATCCGGCGACCGGAATGTTCGCACGAGACCAGCAAACCATCGAGCGTCAGGTAGTGGCCGTTCGTATTGTTGCTCGGATCGCGGAAGACCGTCACGCCATCTTTCGCAGTCCATTTCTTGATGTGGTTGGTCGGAATGTCGCTGAACAATAAATAGCCGCCATCGTTCGGAACCCAGACCGGGCCTTCCAAAAATTTCATGCCGCTGGCGAGCTTTTCAACCTTCGCATCCTTGGGCACAATCTCGTCGAACGCCGCTTGATTCACCGCTTCGAATTCGCCCGCGAACACATTCAATACCATTGCACATCCCAGCGCAAACGCACACGTCCATTTCATATTTCCATCTCCCTGTTCAAATCATTTTCCCAACGCGATCATTGCGTCGGATCCCAGAAATTGGAACTCATCACCAGCAGGCACTGCAACGTCACACTGTCCTCGTAATAA
This sequence comes from Planctomycetota bacterium, assembly GCA_037129555.1. GTDB lineage: Bacteria > Planctomycetota > SZUA-567 > H5-PLA8 > H5-PLA8 > JANXLS01. The sequence goes on along the minus strand of JBAXUS010000434.1, from coordinate 1,315 downwards.
TCTTCATGCGATGTCCGAACACTGTCGTAAACCGCGTTCAAAAAAGTCTGGCTGCCCGGATCAAGCATCGCGGCGACGCCGACCGGCGCGACAAAAAACGTCGTGAAATAATTGCTGTTCGGCAGCGGCTTGCCTCGAAGTGAATACCCCGCGCGAATCTTTTGCGGATCGCCATCACTCGTTTTTTTGAAGAACTGCGCCATCTTCAGCACTTCTGATTTTGACGTCGCATCGCTATTTAAAAGTGCGTCCGTCCCAATCCGCCACGGGTCTCGACCCGCGTTGTAATAGTATCCACCGTCGCGCGCACCCTCCAGAAATTTGGCGGCGGCGGGGAGCGGGACTTTGTTCGTATTGACGATAAAATCTGGAAGTAAACCAGAAGGCGCACTGGGACGAGCTTGAATTGAATCGATTACTTTTTGACTCTTCGCGACGACATCACTCCACACTGGATCCGATGTGAAGCGCCCGTATGCGCGAAAGTGTCCGGGCATAAAATCCGACGAACGCGGCGTGTATTGGTTGTATTTTTTTCCGCCGGGGCCATCCACCCAATCGCCCAGCATCGGCAGATGACTGTCCTTCCCAATCGTCGCCGCGAGTATCCCGGCGATGCGCGCGTTCGCAGCCGACGCATAATTCACCGTCCCGAAACTGCCCCATTGTTTATCAGCCAGCATCAATCCGTATGCAATATCCGCGTCGCCGTCAAAGGCACTGTCCACCTCCGCCTGCTCTGGGATTTCATACGACATCAAACGCGGCTCAATGTGGCTGGGATGAGCGATTGCGAATTCGTACAACCCGTCAAAAACCTGCTGCGCGTTCGGATCGTGCCCGGCCATCAACGCCACGATCACCATGCCGTAGCCCTGCCCTTCCGAAACCGTGCGGTTGGGATCGGTCTTGCCGAATGAAATGCGATACCGCGGCCGATTGTCCGCCGTCATCCCAGCCGCGATGACGTACTTACTTTTCCAATCGTCATAGAACGCACGGACATCGTCATCGAGTTGTGTTTGGCTGCGATGATTCGGAAGAATGGATCCGGGCGCATAGGTCGAGTGATGCGGAAACGGACGCGAGGACGCAGCCTGCGCCATCGCACTCACACAGCTCAACACTACCGCGACGATCACGCGCATCCTCGTCTGCATGTCCAACCCTCAATATCGCGAGTAAATAGCCCGAAAGAAAACTGTTGGCGCCGGGATTGAATTATGACGACATGTTGCACGGAAGGCAAAGCAGAAAAGCAATCTGGCCCGGCAAATTCGTGGATCTATTACCCAGATCAATAATTGTCCGTCAA
>JBAXUS010000433.1:0-2499 GCA_037129555.1 Planctomycetota bacterium | reverse complement strand
TGGCGTGCGCGGCTCTTGGAAATGAATCCTTTTATTTTTCTCAAAGACTTGTGTTTTGAACACGTCTAGTTCGTCACACAACTGTAGTATAGCGTTGTATATAGAAAGCACGAACGGGATCGGTACCTGTAAATTGGACATATCGTTTTAGAAACCAAACTCTCATCATTTGGATTGTCACTTAAAATGGGCTCATTAAAAATCGGCGTTGCATTGTGGTCATTGGGACCCACGCCAACATTTGAAGACTTTGAAAAGCTTCTCGACAAAGCGGCGGATTCTGGACTAAAAGCCGTGCAGCCGTGGTGCGTGGATGTCGCGAAATGGAATCTGACGTGCGCACTCGATCCGGATCGCTGCGCAACGCCTCCGCAACGCACGAAAGTTCGTAAAGCGTGTGAAAAGCGCGGCCTGACGATCAGCGGATTCTGCGCGCAACTCGCCGGCCCCGAAACACTCGGTGGATTTGGCGAATCCGATTCCGAACACGACGCCCGTCTCGACAAAACCCGCAAGGCGTTGCGCATGGCATCCGAAATGGGGTCGCCAATCGTCACGACTCACATCGGCCCGATCCCGGAAGACAGCGGTTCGGCGCACTACGCCAAGTTTCTGAAATCCGTGATCGCGGTCATCAAAGACGCTGAGAAACACGGCGGCATCCTCGCGCTCGAAACGGGTCAGGAGTCCGCGCAGGTTTTGCGACAATTCATCGAAGACGTCGGCAGTCCGAACCTAAAAGTCAACTACGATCCCGCGAACATGCTCGACCACGGCACCGTTGCTGGCGTCGAAATCCTCGCGCCCTACATCGTCCACACCCACGCAAAAGACAAGCACCCCAAAACCGGCCGCCCGACCGTCGGACAGGGAGCCGTGCCGTGGAAGGATTATCTCAACGCACTCAAACAAATCGGTTATCAAGGCTGGTACATGCTCGAAGACGAAAGCCGCGAGGCCAATGTCATGTCATCGATCACCATCGGCCGCAAATTCCTGGAGCAGTTTTAAGCATCAAGAAAGGCCCCGTTTTATGACGCTCGTCGAAATGCCGAAGGCCAACGAAAATCTGACGGAAGCCACGCTCGACCGCTGGTTGGTCGAGGAGGGCGCAGTTGTCACAGAGCATCAATCGCTCTGCGACATCATCACGGATAAAGCGAAATTTGAGATGCCGTCGCCTGCCACAGGAACCGTGTTGAAACGCTGCGCACCCGAGCGTTCGGTGCTTCCCGTTGGTTATGTCATGTGTGTGATCGGCCAGTCCGGCGAAGCACTGCCTGGGGACCTCGACGCTAAAAACGACGCCCTCGTCGCCGCGCATAAAGGCATGGTCACCGCCGTGGGAGTTGGACCGACTGCAGCCATTGATGCCAGCGCTGCCGGAACTGCGACTGCAGTCCGAGCCACGCCCGCCGCCCGCCGCGTCGCGAAAGAATTGGGCGTTGATCTCGCTGCTGTCGCTCTTGCGTTGAATCTGTCGGGACCGGTAAACGAGAAAGACGTTCGGGCGTTTGCAGACAAAAAGTAGGACGGGCTTATTCGTCGCCTTCCAACAATTCGCCCGGTTCCACTTCTTCGTGCTTCACCGCGCGCAGCATCTTCGCGCCTTTGCTTTCGCCCGCAGCATCGACCATCGCGGTGACCAGACCGTAAGCGTTCCAATCTTTTAACGCTGAGATCGCCACGACGCGAGCGTTGTCAGCCAATTCAAGTCGGCTCGCGGCGGCATCGAGACGGCGTTGAATGCTCGCCATCATCTTTTCGCTCGGACAATTCCGCGTGTCGTCCCAATCGTGCGGATAAAATAAATCGGCTTTGTTCACCGCCACGACCAGCTTCTTCGACAGTCCGCGCACACGATCCTTCAACTTCCGGAACATCTTCAAATCCAGATGCGCGCCCCATTCATTGTCCAGCATGAAGACGACGACATCGCACTTCCGGGCGAGGCGCTTGTACAACTGCACGTAATGCTCGAACGGCAAGCGTTCGTCGCCATAGCCCGGGACGTCCCAGAGCGTAATGCCGGTCGGACGATTCAGGAACGTTCCGGTCACAAGGCGGTAATCCGTGACACTGCTCGTGCACGAATCGTGATGGCTGGTCTCAGCTACTTTCACACCAAAGAGCCGGTTGATCGTCGATGATTTTCCGCGACCGGAATGTCCCAGCACACACACATTCGGCCAGTCATCCAACCACGCGGCCAATCGACGCACACAGTCCGGGTCCACGTCCACCGCTGCCGTGCAGAGCGAATTCACAAAATCCGCCGCCCAAAAATGAATCCCCTCGATCGCGTAATGCACCGATCCGCCGCGCTTCATCGAATCGATCTGCTCCCACAAATCGCGCACATCACTGGCCACAACCGGCCGCTGCCGCTCGCGCCACACGTGCTGGGCCAGCGCTTTGTACATGCACTTGCCTTCGTCTGAATCGATGGGAATGGGATTGGGTTGCGCTGCGGCTGCCGCAATGTACTTTTCCAACAAG
>JBAXUS010000432.1:0-2500 GCA_037129555.1 Planctomycetota bacterium | reverse complement strand
TCAAGGAAATGGCGTCCGTTCTCGCCACTCCGCGCGCGAACATCAGCATCCACGCGCCGAAGATTGTCTCCTTGCAGATCGCCGTTGACAAGATCGGCAAGCTGATCGGACCGGGCGGCAAAATGATCCGAGCCCTCGAAGAAAAGTATAAGGTGAAGATCGAAGTCGCCGACGACGGCAAAGTCAACATCGCGAGCAACAAGCGCGATTTGGCCGAAGCGTGTCAGCGCGAAGTCGAAGGCATCGCCGGGACTGCCGAAGTCGGCAAGATCTATATGGGCGAAGTCGTCAACATCAAGGAATTCGGCGTCTTCTTCGAAATCCTTCCGGGCACCGACGGCATGTGCCACGTCTCCGAATTGGACGTGACGTACGTCAAGAATCCGTCGGAGTTCTGCAAAATCGGCGACAAGATGGAAGTCAAGTTGCTGGCCGTCGATGACCTCGGCCGCATGAAGTTGTCGCGCCGCGCAGTGATTGCCCCGGGATCTGAAAACGCTGCGCCTCAGGGCGGCGGTGGCGGCAGTGGCGGTGATCGTCCTCCCCGTCGCGAAGGTGGCGGCGGTGGTGGTGGACGCGGCGGCGACCGCGGTCCGCGCCGAAGCTAAACCGACTCTTTCGATTTAAATTGTGTTCAACGAAACGGCTCCTAATTATGGGAGCCGTTTCTATTTTGGAATGAGTATCCATTTATGTATGTGGAGATTAAAAACGGTCGGAATTCGACGACTTATGGTACAATGAACATGTGAAGACAGGCGTTCGTTTTAAAAGGAGTCACGACTATGGACTGGCAACGCTGGGCCACCGTAGGAATCGCCATCGCCGCCGGACTGTGGGCCGCTTGGACCGTCTTGCGCCCGATCGTGAGCGCGTTCCGAAAAACGAAAGAGCCCGCCTCTCCGTGCGGCGGCTGCGGCACCCATTCGGGATGTAAGAAATAGCGTCGAGTTTGGCAACTCGAAACTATTTCGTGTTCCGAACGAGCACAACATCCAAGACTCCGGCGAATCGAAACGTTTGTTTCAACACCGTACCGTCAGGCGAATACCACGCGCGCGCGGTTCCATCCAGGCTCCGCACACTGAACGCGCGCACCGCGGAACCATTCATCCAGATCGTCGTATTGCCCGTGCATTTGACGCGAATCGGCTTCGGACCTTGAGTATCGCCACCCATGCCGAGATTCATATCCAGCATCACAATCGTCCACTCGAATCCAGTCAGCACGTCGGGGTTGAATTGGAACGGCACCAGCTCGGTATTGAGCGCCGTATTGCCGCCGATTTTTGCGACGCGTTTATCGTTCATTAGCACTTGATTTTTCTGCGACACGTTCGTTGTAAGTAGGAGGTTGTCACCTTCACGCGTCCCGATTCCGAGTGCGTCAAATTCGAATCCCGGCAATCCCAGCTTCATCTTCATCGAACAGTTTTCGATCCCATTGTCCAGCGTCAAATGCGTCGTGCCTTTGTAATCCGCGAAGACGCCTGTTCCCGGCAAATCCAGACGCAGCGTCGTCTCTTCATCAAGACTCGTGGCCTGTTTATTTTTCACGCGCGTCTCCAACCGCCCGACTTTCGTCAGCGCATTTTCGTTCAGCCCGTTCCACTCGATTTTCACGTGATCCGATTTCGGTTGAGTCTGCACGGCACCACCGCCCGCGAACATTTTCTGAGCGGCTTCAAGATCGTTGGGATCGACGAAAATAGTCCAGAGCCGGTTCTCAACTTCGTTCTCGGAAAACATCCGCAACAACGCCATCTGCGACGCCGTCTCCGCGCCTTCGACCTTGATGGGTTTGCAATGCTGGTACACGAGCGCAAGGCTGCCCAGCCACAACGCGAACGCAACGATCAGTACACTCCAGCGTATCATGGCAACTCCCTGTCTCGAATTCCCGTTCCTTGTCACACCCGCTTCAACCGTTATAGTGGCATTCAACGTTTTTGAAAAGGAGCCGAATCGCGCGTGCGCATTTACGTCAATTCAAAAGAAACCGAAGCGGGTGACAACGCGACGCTGCAGCAGTTGATTGAGCAGCTCGGCATCGGCGAAAAACGCGTGGCGATCGAAGTCAATACCGAACTCGTCATCAAAAATGCCTGGCCCACTCACGTCCTTCATGCCAACGACAAAGTCGAAATCGTCAGCTTCGTCGGTGGCGGATAACATCGTTCGTTTTTCGGAGCATTCATCATGGATTCACTCAACTCATTCAAAATCGGCAACTACACGCTGCGCTCACGCCTGCTCGTCGGCACCGGAAAATACGCGTCGCTGGGACAGATGCGTGACGCGCTGGATGCGTCCGGCTGCCACGTCGTCACGGTCGCAGTTCGGCGCGTCGAGATGGGGCAGAAAGACGCCGAAGGCATTCTTGACTACATCGATCCGAAAAAATATCTGATCCTTCCCAACACCGCTGGCTGCTTCACCGCGCACGACGCGATCCGCTCGGCTCGTCTGGCGCGCGAAGGTCTCGGAGTGGACTGGGTGA
>JBAXUS010000431.1:0-2507 GCA_037129555.1 Planctomycetota bacterium | reverse complement strand
ATAATAAATATAGAACTCATTTCGACGAACCAACGCTGTCAAGGAGAATGATTGTGCAAACGCGCGAAGTCAACGTGGCTGGGGTGAAAATCGGCGGAGGCAATCCACTGGCGCTGATCGCCGGACCGTGCGCCATCGAAGGCGCGGAGGCCTGCATGGATCAAGCGCGGCTCGTTCAAGCCGCCGCCAAAGAAGCTGGCATCTCGCTCATTTTCAAAGCGTCTTTCGACAAGGCCAACCGCACGTCTGGTATGAGTTTTCGCGGGCCGGGCATGAAAGAAGGCCTTGAAATTCTTGCGGCAATCAAAAAAGAATTGGGCCTGCCCGTGATTACCGATGTTCACACGCCCGAGCAATGCGAAGCGGTCGCGGAAGTCGTAGACATTCTGCAAATCCCGGCGCTGCTCTGCCGTCAGACCGACCTGATTCACGCCGCGGGTAAAACGGGCAAAGCAGTCAACGTCAAGAAGGGCCAGTTCCTCGCGCCCAGTGACATGCGCAACGTCGTCGAGAAATTGCTCGCGACCGACAACTCCGACATTCTCCTGACCGAACGCGGCACCAGTTTCGGCTACCATTATCTGATCAGCGACATGCGCGCGTTGCCGTCGATGCGCCTGCTCGGCTACCCCGTCGTCTTCGACGCCACTCACTCTGTCCAGACTCCGGGCGGCCTCGGCACGAAGTCCGGCGGTGAACGCCAATTCGTCGCGCCGCTCGCCCGCGCAGCCGTCGCGACCGGCGTCGATTGCGTCTTCCTCGAAGTCCATCCCGATCCCGAAAAAGCGCTCAGCGATGGCCCGAACATGCTCCGCATCGACGACCTCCCGGCGCTTGCAAAACTGCTCCTCAACATCGACCGCGAAGTCAAAGCTGCGATTGCACACGAAGACATTGTCGAAACCAAACGCAAAGAAGGCCGCTCAGCGCTCTTCAATTCCGGGACTCATACGAAGATCTAAATCTCGCTTCGCTCCGGGCGGCCTTCGCTGGCCGCCCTGTTCCTCGTCGCTCGCATTCCCCATCGGAATACCATGACCGACACTCCAGCCTCACTCTTCCCTCCGCGAAAAATGGCCGCCGTCTTAACGTTCATTTTTATCTGCATTGGAGGCGCAGCGTACTCGACATTCTTCACCGAATGCGACGCCTGCCAATGGGCCACGTCGATGCTGGGCGGAATCAATTTGGGCGTGGCGGGATTGATTTTTTATCCCACGCTGCTCGTCCTGGCGATTCTGAAAAAACAGACGCTCTTGTCCTGGGGCTTCGCCTTCGCGACCGGCGTACACCTCGCGCTGGTCTCCGCATTAATCTACGGACAAACGATGTGCCCTCCATGCTGCATCACAGCGACATCCGCATTCCTGGCGATGGCGTTTCTACTCCCAACATCGCGCGCACAACTCATCCGCATGTCGATCCTGATCGCCGTCGTCTTCGCCTGCTCCGGCCTCGGCTTGCTCTTTCTTGAACATCGAGCTGAGCATCTCACGGTAACCGCATACGCCAAAGCCATCGCCAAAATCGACGCCGACCGCGCCGCGCACCCCGTGCCAAAAGGCCGCGCTCGCATCGACTATTTCGCCCGCAAAGACTGCCACTTTTGCGCTGAATTCAAAGACGGTGTGCTGAAGAAAATCACGACGGAATTCAAAGCCGATCTCGACAGCCAAGAACACGACGCCTTCGACCACCTGCCGACGCCGCTGGTCTTCGTCACCGGAATTGAAAACGCGATGTATAAACATCCGCCGACCGAAGTCGAGTTGAAGCAGGCGGTGTTGAAAGCTAAAGGGCAGTAACACGTCCCGTAGGGATCGTAGCCATGAGCCAATACCATCGGCCACTCGCAGGACGTGCACCCACTGGATATGTGCGCTAGCGTAGAGCACGCTGTCGCCTGATCTTTGAGTTCGACCTCAAATTTTGAGAGGTTTGAAAATGATTTTAAAAACTCTGAGATATTTGTGTTTGGCGCTCGCCGTCATCCTTCCTTTTGAACTGGCGGCGGAGGAACTGGACCGCGATGCGTTGAATGCGCTTGAAAATTACATAAAAAGTGGCAGCAGCCACAATTATACCAAAGCGTTACTTCTTGTATCGAAGCTGGCAGATCCTAAGTTTGATATCGCCAATATAGAGAAGACACTGGATGGTTATGCGGAGGTCATTCGAGACCGAATTAAAAGTGCGACGACTAACCGCGAACGGGCGGCCATCATCAGCCAGTATCTTTTCTTTGATACAGGCTTCGAACCTCGATCCATGCTCCTCGGGCCCCTGAAAGACAGGACATTAGCGAACGTCGTTTTCCAAAAAGCGGGAAATTGTTTCGGCCTTTCGCAACTCTATGCTTGTTTGGCGGAGAAAGTAGGGTTGCATTGCGATTTTATTACAGTACCCAGACATTCACTGCTCCGCTGCAAAGACGGATCGGATATTTTTTATATCGAAACAACCCTATACGGTGCTATACAGAATAATTTAGTAAATCCAGAAAAATC
>JBAXUS010000430.1:0-2518 GCA_037129555.1 Planctomycetota bacterium | reverse complement strand
TAATAGAGGCAGAACGGTTTGTCTTTGTGTTCGTTGAGGAACGCGACCGCATCCTTGTGCATCAAATCGGGCATGTACTCGTCGTCCGTCAGCATCAGCTTTTTCGCGTCGATGTTGTAAGGGCCGGGATTTGCGCGGACTCCGTTTTCGCCAAATTTGTCGCCATCGAGCCCGTACTTCTTGACCCAACTCGCCGCGGCGGCTTTGTTCCAATAAATGCCGCTGGCCTTGAAACTCAGCATGTGGTCAAAGCCCCATTCGGCCGCATCGCCCGAGGGCAGAAGCTGGCCCCATTTGCCAATCATGGCCGTGGTATAGCCAGCCTTCTTCAAAACCGTAGGCACCATGACTTCAGCTTTCTCGCCGGTGCGGATGATGGAGCCGCACGCGTCCTGCGTGACCGCGCCCGAGCGGAAGGCATAGCGCCCGGTGAGAATCATCGCGCGGGAAGGCCCACAGAGCGGTGCCGTGTAAAAGTGATTGAAGCGGATGCCAGTCTTGGCGAGCGAATCGATGTTGGGAGTTTTGTAACGGTCCGCTCCGTTTGCGCCGATTTCAGCGAACCCAAGATCGTCGGCAAGAATGAATACGATGTTGGGTTTCTCCGCCGCGACAGTTAAAGCGTGGATGCAGAGTAAAAGGAAGGCTATAAGGACTCGTTTCATGATGTTTTCTTATCTCGTCGTGAACTGTTGGATGCCTCCGCGCTTACTTCTGTACGCCCTTCATGAATTCCTCGCGCGAAATGAAGCCGTCTTTGTCGGTGTCAAATTTCTCGAATCTGTCTTTCGCGTTGGCCTTGTTGGAGGCAGTCGTCATGAACTCATCACGACTCAGTTTGCCGTCGTGGTTGAGATCGCGCTCGTTGAAGCGTGCCGTCTGCGGATCCGCCTTGGGTGCCGCGGGGTCGGCATTGGGCGTGGCAGGCGCGGCGGGTTCCGCAGCCTTTTTCGTTGCCGGCTCGGGGAGCTTGTTGCCCTCGGCATCCTCTCCAGTCTCGCCACCGAAGTTCTTCGACTGCTTCACAAACGAGGCATCGCGCGGCCCCGCATGGCTTTTCAACAGCGCCGCAAGTTTAGCCTTTGAAGCCTTCGCCGTGTCGTCAAGCGCGCTGTCCGCGAGCGGGGATTTTTCGAGGTTGTCCTTCACGACGTTGTAGAATTTTCCATCGGCGTAGAGCTTATAGTTCTGGTCGTGCGCAAACTCGAACTTCGCCGCAGGACCCCCGCTCGGATTGTACCAAACGTAGAGTCCATCGCGCGGGTTGCCTTTCTCGCCGCGCAGTTGCGGGAGAATACTGCGGCCATCAATCTTCAATTCAACAGGCACCTTCACACCGGCGGCCTCGCAAATCGTCGGCAGGAAGTCCGTCGCATCAATCATGTCCATGCAGACCTTCCCGCTCGCGAAATGGCCGGGCCAGTTGCCAATAGCGGGGACGTGCGTGCCCCATGTGGTGCTCGTGCCTTTTCCGCCCTTCACGTCGAGACCCTTAAACCGCGACGGCGTGCCGCGGCCCGTGCCGTTGTCGCCAAGAACGATCACCACAGTGTTGTCGCGCAGCTTCAGTTCTTCGAGTTTCGCGATCAGCTTGCCGATGAGCTTGTCCGCATAAGGGACCATGTCGGGGAAATGCCCCACCTTGCCCTGCGTCTTGCCCTTCCCGCTTTTCGACTCGAGGTAGTCCGGACTGTCCGGCGTCGCGTCATAAGGATCATGTGTGAGCATCATCGGGTAATAAAGGAAAAACGGCGCATCCTTTTTCCGCTGGATGAAATCGAGCGCGTAGTCGCTCACAATATCCGGGCCGTATTCGTTCTTTGTGTAGTCGTGCTGCTTGCCGTTGATCTCGAGGCCGGGATTTTTGTACCGGCCGGGGCGGCGGTTGAGCTGCCAGAGCGCGTACTCGTCGAAGCCGAAATGCCCCGGCCCCGCGTAGTCGCCGCTGAGCTGCCACTTGCCCGTGATGCACGTCGCATAGCCCGCGTCGCGGAACAGGTTGCCGAAGGTCTTCTGCGAAAAGTCGAGGTGGCCGAAGTGCGTGTAATTGCGCTTGTTAATGATGCCCGTCATGAGCGCCGCGCGCGTCGGCGTGCAGAGCGGTTGCACATGCACCTGCTCGAACAGCACACCCGTCGCCGCAAGGCTGTCCATCACCGGCGTCTTGTAGCTCTCGCCGCCATTGGCGGTCACGCACTCGTAGCCGAAATCGTCGATGAGAATGAGGACGACGTTGGGCTTCGTCGGCGCTTCGGCTGCGTGGAGCGCGGCATTAAACAGGCAGCACATCAAACTGATAATAGCAACTAGTTTCATGATCGAGGGCTACCTATGTCTTCGGTGTGTTACCAGAAAAGAAAGTCGTAGCGTTTAATACACCTATTACACCACCGTCGCCGCTGAGATTGTACTGCGGATGAAATGATTTCCCGTCTATCGCCCTTGGCCGCGTCGACCCAGCCCATGCAATCCAGAAGCGGCTTTTGCGAGCGCAACGCCAACGCCCTTCAGCAGCGTG
>JBAXUS010000043.1:0-38132 GCA_037129555.1 Planctomycetota bacterium | reverse complement strand
CTTATGTAATTCGCGAATCGATTCCCAGGGCTTACGCCCTGGGCTACATTATGCCGCCCCTTCGGGGCTGAAAAAAACGTACTGCTATTTCCTCGCCTTCGGATCCAACGCGTCCCGCAGTCCGTCGCCCAGCAGATTGAAGGACAGCACCGTCAGCACAATCGCCATGCCTGGGAAGACTGCCAGCCACCAGTGGTCTTTGAAATAGCTCTTCGAATCCGAAAGCATTCCGCCCCAGCTTGGGAAGGGGTCTTTGATTCCGAGACCAAGGAACGACAAGCCCGCTTCGCCCAGAATATTTCCACCAATTGATAGCGTCGCCAATACGATGATCGGGGACCAGCAATTCGGCAGCACGTGCAGGAACATGATGCGGATGCTGTCCCCGCCCAAGGCTCGCGCGGCCGTGACGTAGTCCAGCGTTTTGATCGTCAGCACTTGCGCCCGGACCACGCGTGCGATGCTGGTCCAGCCGACGACTCCCAGCGCGATGAAGACTTTCCAGAACGATGCGTTTAGCACCAACACATCGGCTCCATCTGATGGGGACGGCTTGTACAAGGCTGTGATCGCGACAGCCAGCAGCAGCGTCGGGAAGGCTGAAATCGTGTCGGTGAAGCGCATGATTACGTCGTCAATTCGTCCACCGAAATAGCCCGCGCACAATCCGAGCGTCACACCAATCACCAACGACAACACCGTGGCGCTGAGTCCGATCATCAACGACACGCGCGCGCCGTACATCACGCGCGACAGAATGTCGCGGCCCAGCACGTCCGTTCCAAAGAAATGCCCGGAACTCGGCGTGAGATGTTCGCGTCCGCGCAACTGCTCCGCGAAATCGTATGGCGCGAGTGTCCCGGCGGCGAGCGCCAGCAGCAGCATGAAGAACAGGATCGCGATGGCCGTCAGCGAACGCGAGTTCTTCAGCAGTCGGTCCCATACGTTCGGGGCGCGTTGCATCGTCTCGCCGTCTGCGGTTCGGACGTTTAATGGAACTGCGGCAGTGTTACTCGGCATGGCGTATCCGCGGATCGAGGAAGGCGTAAAGCACGTCAACGAAAATGTTGACCGTGACCAAAATCAATGCAAACACAACGCAGCAGCCCGTCACGACCGGAAGATCGCGTTGACCGATGGCTTCATATATCACTGAACCAATGCCCGGAATTTGCATCACGGTTTCGGTCAGCACCGCACCAGCCAGGAGTGCAGCAAAATCATTGCCCATCACCGTGACGACCGGCACCAGAGCATTCGGAAACGCGTGGCCCAGCATCACACGCCAGACGCCCTGGCCTTTCGCCCGCGCACTGCGGATGTAATCCATGCTCAACGATTCGAGAAGACAATTGCGAGTCAGTCGCGAGATCGATGCCGTGCTTAATAGGCCCAGCGTAACGCACGGAAGAATCAGGTGCTTGATACTTCCCGGCTGATACCCGCCGATTGGAACCCATTCGAGCGTTACGGCAAAGACGAGCAGCAGAAGCATGCCCATGAAAAACGCCGGGAACGAAATTCCCAGCGCGGCAAATGCGGATGATGCGTAATCAATGATCGTGCCGGGAAAACGCGCTGACAAAATTCCCAGCAAAAGCCCGAGCGTCATGGCGATGAAAATCGCGCCCATCGTGACTTTGATCGTGACTTTGAAGCCGTCCCGAATCATGTCGCGCACCGGTTTTCCATCGTTCGCCAGCGAAAAGCCCAGCTCGCCCTGGGACATGTTGATGATGTGTTTGGAGAATCGCGTCAGAAACGGCTTGTCGAGTCCCAAGTGCTCTTTGACTCGCGCGACCATCACTGGATTGGCCTTCGGTCCCAGCATTTGGCGCACGGGATCGCCGCTGAGATCCGTCAACAAAAATGCAATCAACGCCACGCCGATGAGCACGGGAATCGTTTGCAGAATACGGCGCAGAATGTAAGTACCCATAAGCGAATGTCATCTCTAAATTCAGGGTGGCCCACCCCAGCGGGGTGGGTCGCGAAAGCGACAGGAAGCCTCTCTAAAATCGTTTGCACTTAGTAAAACTCGCGGTCAGGGTGTTGCTTCTTGTTCCTGCGGAACCCGCCTCTTCGAGACGGGCCACCCTTCAACTATCAAGCGTTCCGTGTCTCTATTCAATCTCAACATCTTTGAAATCCACCTGCGGAAATTCGGTCCCGGTGTCGAGCGGCGTGACTCGTTCGCGAATGCCTTTGATTTCTTTTCGAAGAAGTACTTTGTTGACGAGATGGACCGTACAGATCCATGGGGCTTCATCCAGGATGATGTCTTCAGCGCGCGCGTAAATTTTTGCACGTTCGGACATGTCGGCGACTTGGCGCGCCTGTTGAGTCAACGCGTCGACTTCCTTGTTCGAGTACCAGGTGTGATTGCCGGCCGAGCCCCATTGTTTGGAATTAAAAAGCACAAACAGGAAATTGTCCGGATCGGGATAGTCGGCGACCCAGCCCAAATAAAACATCGCCTGAGGTTCGTTCTCGACGTTTTCTAAAAACCGGCTCCATTCGAGCGGATTCAATTCGACGCGAATTCCGATCTCTTTGAAATCATGTTGAATCGCCTGGCAGACATTTTTGGTGTCTTCATCGTTGCGGTACAACATGCTGATCGGCGGGAGGCCTTTGCCGCCTGGATAACCCGCTTGAGTCATCAACGCGCGGGCCTTGTCCAAATCTTTGACCATAGGCTTTCGGTTCTTGTTAAATCCCTGCATTCCGGGCGGCAGAACGCCATATGCCGGAATGGAACGCCCTTCTGCTAATTTCGTGCACAAATAGTCCCTATCCAGCGCGTAGCTCATCGCTTGACGCAGCAATTTATTGGTTCCAAACGGTGTCAAGTCCGGCTTGTTGGCGAATTTTCCATTCGGGCAACCGATGCCTACGTAGTTCGTGCGCATGGCGTCGGATTCGAGCACATTCTCCGGACCCACTGCGGCTTCTGATGTTTTGACATGTCCATTGGGAATGACGGACGCGTCCAATTCCCCGGCCATGAAGTTTTGGAGTTGCAACACGCGGTCTTTGAAGATCATGAAGCGCAGGCGCTCGAGCTTCGGTTTCCCCGCGAAATAATCGTTATTGCGTTCGAAAAGCAGGTGTTGGTTCGAAGCCCATTCCATAAGCTTGAACGGCCCCGTTCCGACCGGTGACCGCGAGAAAATCGACGTCTTGCTTTCGGCCGCTTCTTTTGGAACGACCGCGCAACTGATTGTGCTCAGATGATGCAGGAACGGTGCAAACGGCGCTCCCAATTCGATCTCGACTGTGTAGTCGTCCACGGCCCGGATGCCGAGATTCGGATCGTCGTGTGTGACTTCGTCGGCCTTGTTTGATTTGTAATACGTCTCCGATCCCTTCACGAACGGAAACATCAAATCCGCGCGCTTGCTCGTGGGACTCATCAATCGTTTCAAACTGTAGACCACGTCGGACGCTTTCATTTCGCGCCCGTTATGGAAGTGAACATTTTTGCGGAGCTTGAACGTGTAGGTCAGGTTGTCGCTTGAAAGGGAGAACGATTCGGACAAATCGGGGATGATCTTCAACTCATGGTTTTCCATCAATTTCAAACGCACGAGCCGGTTGAAAACTTTGCACGCGACGCCATCAGAAAACGTGTCGGCGACGGAGATCGGATCCAGTGTCGGCGGCTGAGTATCGAGCGCCAACCGCAATTCATTTCCGGGCTTGCGCGGTTTCAATTTACCCAACGTCACAGCTTTGCCTGCGGTGCTCGCTTTGACCGTTGTCGGGGGCGCTTCGGGAGTGTCAACCATCGCCTTCTTACCAGCCAGAGCCAGAGCGATGAAGATCGCAAAGCAGAGGATGTCAACAACGATCACGCCGTATAAACGATTCATGGAATTGCGCTCCGAATTGAATGCGTGGCATCTTACACTCCCATCGGCGCTTGTCCAGAATCGTGTGAGTCTTATGCGGCATCGCGGAAAGTAGAGCCGATTTTTAATCGGCTTAGCAGGAGCGAGAATGAGCCGATTAAAAATCGGCTCTACACATGTAAGGTGACGGGTACTTGCCAACACATTCTACGTGCGGAAATAGCGGCCTTGGATGCTTTGCGCACTGCGATATAATCGTTTTGAATTGTTCGTCAGTTCCTCAAATTATCGTTCTTACTGGAGACGATTTCGTGAAGCGCCATGCACCTACTATCGATGATTTGACGACGCTTGCGACTGAGCGTTCCAATCCGCGCACGCGTACGCTGGATGCGATGTCCACGCGCGCGATGCTGACGGCGATCAATCGCGAGGATGCCACGGTTCCGGGCGCGGTTGCGAAAGCGATTCCGCAGATCGCGCAAGCAGTTGAACGGATCGTGCCCTTATTGAAAAATGGCGGACGGCTTTTTTACATCGGCGCCGGGACGAGCGGGCGGCTGGGATGTGTGGACGCCAGCGAAATGCCGCCGACGTATGGTGTGTCATCGAAACTTGTTCAAGGCATCATCGCGGGTGGATTCGGCGCGCTGAGGCGGAGCATTGAGGGCGCTGAGGACGACGCTGTAAAAGGAGCGGCTGAAATGCAAACGCGCGCCATCGGTCCGCGCGATGCGGTGATCGGACTGTCGGCGTCAGGCCGGGCAAAGTATGTTCAAGCGGCTCTGACTGAAGCGTCCAAACGCGGAGCGTTTACGGCGTGCATCACCTGCAACCGGAACTCTGCGCTGATCCCGTTGGCGGACGTCCCCATCGTGGCTGACACGGGCGCAGAGGTGGTCGCGGGGTCCACGCGGATGAAAGCGGGGACGGCGCAGAAGCTGGTGCTGAATATGATTTCGACGTCGGTGATGGTCCAACTCGGGCGAGTCAAAGGCAACCGCATGATGGATCTGAAAATCAAATGCGATAAATTGCGTGAACGCGCGGCGCGGATCGTTGCGGACGAAGCGGGTGTGGATATGAACACGGCGCTGAAGGCACTGACGGATCACGCGGGATCGATTCGAAAAAGTGTAGCGGCATTACAGAGCGGCGGCTTGAAAAAAGCACGCGTATGAAGTAGACATGGGAACATCACCGGACTTGCCGTAGCCGTTCCCCTCCCCTCGATAGGAGAGGGGAATGGCGGCGCAAGTCCAGTTAGGTACCCCTTTCGTTAGCATTCGTGAAAAATTCAATTTGTTTGGAGCTTTCCGCGGCTATAATTCTGCGCGATTTGCGTTTCGGTTTATCGGTCATTTTTCATAATGAATGGGAGTATCATGTCTTCGTTTCGCACTGAAATGGATTCCTTGGGTCCGGTCAAAGTAGCGGCAGACGCGTATTGGGGCGCTCAGACGCAGCGCGCGATTGAGAACTTTCCGATCAGCGGGCTGCACATGCCGACGAAGTTTGTCCGCGCATTGGCCATCATCAAAAAAGCGTGGGCTCAGACGAATCTCGAACAGGGTATGCTCCCCGAGACGATCGCCAAAGCCATCGTTGCCGCTGCCGATGAAATCGCCGCTGGTAAATTGAACGACCAATTCCCGGTCGATGTGTTCCAAACGGGTTCGGCGACGTCCACGAACATGAACGCGAACGAAGTCATTTCGAACCGCGCCATCGTGCTGCTCGGCGGCGAACGCGGCTCGAAGAAGCCGGTGCATCCGAACGATCACGTCAACATGAGCCAATCGTCGAACGACATCATTCCGACGGCGCTCCACGTCGCCGCGCTCGATGCACTCGTCCATGATTTGATCCCGGCATTGAAGCACCTCCATGCCGCGCTGGCCGCCAAGGCCGTAGCGTTCGACGGTATTGTCAAGATTGGCCGCACTCATTTGATGGACGCGGTGCCGTTACGTTTGGGCCAGGAATTCGGCGGGTATGCGTCGCAGCTCGAACATTCGATTGGCCGCGCTGAATCGTGCATCAAGAATCTCTCGGAACTCGCGCTCGGCGGCACAGCTGTCGGAACGGGATTGAATGCGAATCCGAAGTTGCCGCCTTTGGTAATCGAAAAGATTGCGAAGGAATTGAATCTGCCGTTCAAGCAGGCGCCGAATTTGTTCGAAGCGCTGGCCGCGCGCGACGCTGCGGTTGAAACGTCGGGCGTGTTGAAGACGATTGCGTGTTCGCTGATGAAAGTCGCCAACGACATCCGCTTGCTGGGTTCCGGCCCGCGCTGCGGCATTGGTGAAATCAATCTTCCGGATTTGCAGCCGGGCAGCAGCATCATGCCAGGGAAGGTCAATCCGGTCATGCCTGAAATGCTGACGATGGCAGCGGCTCAAGTCATCGGTTGCGACGCGGCGATTACGGCGGGCGGGATGCAGGGGCACTTTGAGTTGAACACGTTCAAGCCGATGATTGCGCACAATTTGCTCTTCTCGATGCAGATTCTTGCCAACGGTTGCCGCGCTTTTGCCGACAAGTGTGTAGTCGGATTGGAAGCCAACGTGGAACGCTGCAGCGAGCTGATTGAACTGAGCTTGATGATGTGCACCGCGCTGGCCCCGAAGATCGGTTATGACGTGTCCGCGAAATTGGCGCAGGAAGCGTACAAGACGGGCAAGACCGTGCGGCAGTTGGCGACGGAGAAGAATCTGATGCCGAAGGCTGAACTCGACGCGCTGTTGAATGTCCGCGCAATGACAGAGCCGGGTGCTTAGAACGGCTTATTTGTCATTTGTCATTTGGCATTTGTCATTTGTGATTTGTTATTTTAGTGAATCAAACGTTCCCGGGGGGGATTGGTATGATTGGTAACGACGTTGGAGCGCCGGTTGAGGAGACTCGATTGCCGGTGCCTGTGAAGCGGTTGTACAAGGCGGGGGAGTTGTCGCGCCGCACGGGGTTGACGAGGCAGGCGTTGCATCAGTATGTGTTGATGGGACTGCTTGAACCGGATGATGTGACCAAGGGCGGCCAGCGGCTGTTTTCGGATCGAGCGGAAGCGTTGGTGAAGTTGATTCGAAATATGTGCGATAATGGATACACGTTGAAAGACGTGAAAGACATCTTCATCAAACAGCGCGCGTAAGGTGTCGCTCGATTCTATGAGCCAGAAACGGGGGACATTGAAAAACGCCGGTCAACCGTTTGGTTTCGATGACCTGATCCAGCGGATGCAGATTCGCGTGGTGGCTGGGTGCGTTGTGTCGCTGCTGCTGTGCACGGCGATGACGGTTCACGCCGGAACTCGACGCCCAGACCCGAAGCCCGCTCAGCCTGCCCTCAGCGACGATGATTTAGACTCTATTCACACGGTCTTGACGAAAATGGGCGACGTGTTTCTGAAAGGAAATGCGAAGGCCATGAAAGGCCTGTTGACGGAGAGCATCGAGCGCGACAGCATCATCACGACGTTGAAACGCGAATTCCAGGAAGCCAGCTACGTCGATTTTCAGATCGAACGCCCGAAGGCTGACGACAGTTTGTCGGACATCCGGCACAGTGTGGACGCGACGATTCGAGTCAAGATCGTGTACCGCGATGATGCCCGTCCACCGGACGCGCGTCGAGCCATCGAAAACACCACGTTTCAAAACTTCATCGTCCAGCGCGAACCCAACGGGACATTCACGATCGTGAATTCGACGTTCTTCGACAACATGGGCCGCCGCAGCGGCGGCATGGTGTTGTTCGTGCGAGCGCTGACAGCGTTGATGTTGGTGTGCGCGATGCTCGGATTCTGGGTGTGGATGGCGTCGGTCGCATGGTGGATCCGCCCACGGACAACGCTGTGGCGCGTCGCGATGTTTCTTCCGCCGATCGGTCCGTTGGTGTTTTTCTTCGTCGCGTACTTGCCTGAGAAATTGAAGAAGAAGAAATGACGCGCTATTTCCCCGGTCGTTTCAACCGATTTCCATAGAAGGCGGTGGGGATTTTGAAGAGTTCTTCGAGGGCGGGCGAGGAGCGTTGCAATAAGGCTGTTCCAGTCTTGCCGATGCGGCTGCGTTCCTCTGCGTCGCGTAGGTAGGCGGCAGTGAGTTTTCCGATGCGTTCAAAAATCTCGTCGCGGTTGGAGGCACCGTAGCTGTCGATGCAACTGGGCGCACCGAGGCGCACTTCATCCTCGCGCAGAACCTTGCTTCGCGCTTCCGTATAAACCGGGCCGGCCATATGGCGCATCGTTCCGACGAAAATTGTGCGCGGATCACCCATGACGTTTTTTTGCATCAGGAATTGAAATTCCTCCACGCTTTCGAGCATGTTGAGATTGAAGACGGAGAGCGTGAAACCGCTGCCGCAATTCTTGTTTTTGAATTCGTCGATCTAGACGGCGGCTTCATCGATCGAGCCTGCCGTGGCGATGAATGTTGTTTGAGATTCGGCGGTGCGTTTGAATTCGGCGACGATTTGTTTGCAGACTTTCAAATCCTCTGGAAGCGTGTCAAGTTCGAAGACGAAGAGGGCGTCCTTGAAACACGGCCGTCCGGGCGGCTCGACTTCATCTTCAAATGCTTTTCGTGAGGGTCTGATTATGCTCATCGGTGCGCCTTTATCTCCATTCTCTGTATACTACGATGCAGGCGAACGCGTAGCGGAAAATGGCGTCGAATTCGGCATGGGGTGTTGAAATTTTAAAGTTTGTTTAGTGACTCCCGCTCGTCCAAACGTATCATATTAACGAAGGGACGCACTTTATCGAAGTGCGGGAACAGCGTCCCACCCCACGGGTTTCAATGACAGGTTGTACATTCAAAACAGGAGTCGATGCTTATGATGCGGGCGGTGATTGCATTGGTGGTTGTGTTGGTTGTTGTCGCAGGGATCGTGATGCTCCAGCCGAAAGAAGTGCCGGTCCAGCAGCCGGCGACTCTGCCGCAGCAGGATGCGGTGATTGTCCGGCCTGAGACGCATGTCATCGACTGCGGCAAGCCTGATTATTTGGAAGACAAATTCACGGACAAAGACGGCGTCACGCACACGGTGTTTGAAATCGGATCATCAACTGAAGGCGAGAAAATTACCTTTTTGCGCTCGCCGAAGTGGATCAACAAGTGCAATCTGGACGATATTAAAAAGGACGAGCCGAGTTCAGCCGGGAAGCTCGCCGGGCTGGCCGTGTACTCGTTCAACGTCGAACGCGACGATGTTCCGTATTATATTTTCGTGAGCGCGAAGTGGACGGACACGTGCGGCAATTCAGTTTGGATTCTGGTCAACGGTCCAGAAAAGGGCGGACATGGGCCGGACGCCGGGAAGTACGAATACATCAAAGACCAGTTGGGTTACGTGTCGGAGAAGGATTACAAACTGGCGTGGCATCCGTTGATCAAAGAAGGCAAGCCGCTGCCGGTCAAGTTGAACAAAGGCCTGAATCGGATTGAATTGCATACGCGCCAGGATGGACCGCGCTTCGATCAGATCGTGATCACGACCGAAGCCAACGCTCCGGCCATGCCGCGTTTGAAGGCTCGATAAATGCTGAGGGTGGTCGTACGATTCATCTAACGCACGTGGATTAATCGAGCGCCCCACCCTCACCCCGCACAGGAGTACCTGTGTCGGCCCTCTCCCCGGGCGATAGGGGAACGGCGGCAGTACAAGGCGGACAACACAAGGGTTAAATGTGAAAGACGAATCAGGCAAGAAAAATCGGCTGCCGCAGATCAAGAAGAAGAAGGAGCCGGAGCGACGCGCAGGGATGATTGGATTGGGCCTGGATGGCACTGACGGACACACACGTATTACCACCGGCGCGAATTTCAAATTGGTTGGCGGATCGAAAGACACGCATGAAGCGATGCAGGAGACGGTCATCAAGGTCAACGAAGAATTGGAACGCCGCCACACTCGTTTGGAAGATGTCAATCCGAAAGAATTCCTCGACATTCTTCACAAGGCCAAAGGCGAGTAGCCGCGCGATCAGGTATGACTGGGAGACACACGCAACAATGAATTGGAGCCTGATGCGTCAATCGGCAGCGATCATCCTCGCCTGCGGAGTCTTTTCATTGGCGGGCGCGGAAGGCGGGAAGCTGACGCTGCTTAATCAGATGCAAATTCGGCACGTTGCGATTCACGAGCAAGTTACGCCAGCGGTCGTGGAAGTGCAAAGCTTTGGCGACAAGATTCGTGTGGACCGGCCCTGCTACGGGACGGGAGTGGTGATCTCTGCTGAAGGACTGGTGTTGACGTCGATCACAGCCGTTCCCGATGTTGCCACGACAGTCAAAGTCACATTTCCAAACGGACAGATTCACAACGCCGAATTCGTCGCGTATGATCCGACGACTGAAGTGCGGTTGTTGCGCGTGTTGAAACTTGAAGGTATGAGCCGGAAATTTGATTTTGTTGAACTGGCCGATTCGACGCAGACGCGTGTGGGCGAATTGGCGTACACGGCGGGCAATCCCTTTCAAACCATCGGACGCGATCGTCAAGTGGCGTGGAGCATTGGGACCGTCTCAGGTATTTATTCGATTGAAAGCGCGGACGAATGGGCGAAGTACAAAGGCTTAGTGTTCGAAACAGATGCGGCGGTGAACCCCGGATCGGACGGCGGCCCGCTGTTTGATTCCAACGGACGTTTGCTGGGAATCTTGAGTCTGGCGTATTGTGAATCGCGCTGGCTGGGTTCGGCGATTCCGATTCACTTTGTCAAAAAAGGTCTCGAAAAACAGCTCGCCGCAATTCCGATGATCGATCCGAAAGTGCCGTTCAAAGGGGACTCGGCGGATGGTGCCCGTGCAGCGCGTGATGTGATGGAAGGGTTATCGATTTCCAGCCGCACGGCTCAGGCGGCGATGGTCAAATTGATCGTCCAGCGCCCTGTCAGTTCCGTGCCCAAGACTGTGCGCGCTCCCGGCGACAAGCGCCCACTGCCCAACAACAATCGCCCCAACACACCGGTCAGCGGCGTGCTGTTTGATCCGGCGGGTTATATTCTGACCAGTGCGTTCAACGTCGAAAACGATGATGGCGACGACAGCGACGAAGCCAAAAACCTGGTCAAAATCACGGTTGTGTTGTCGAACGGCATGAAGCTTCCGGCCAAACAATTGGGGCGGCACAACGGTCAGGACGTGGCCGTGTTAAAGATTGACGTCCCGCCCAAAACAACGCTGCCATTTATTCCATTGGCGCGCGATCCTGAATTGGTGCTGGGGCGCTACATCACGGTGTTGGGAGCCAGCGAAGATGGCGCGGTGCCGACGCGGACGATGGGGATTGTCAGCGCGGTGGATCGCTTGGACGGAGGAGTGGTTCAGACGGACGCGTTGATCAACTACGGAAACGCGGGCGGAGCGGTGGTGGATTTGCGCGGACGCCTCGTCGGCATCGCTTCGCAATTAAAACTGAACAGCGATTGGAGCCAGCCGAATTCAGGCGTGGGATTCTTTGCTCAATCGGACAAAATCCTGGCGTACATGGACGACTTGAAAATGGCGCTGGATATTCGCAAGCCATTGCGCGACGACCGTGGCACTCATGTTGAAGCGAACGCGTACGATTTACAGGGCGTGAAAGTCGATCAGCGTTTGACGGGCTCGCTGGCGTGGGAGGCGAATCTGATTGATGACGACGTGATCGTCGCGATTGACGGCATGGACACGCCCAACCCGTTGACGTTGGTTCAAGTCCTGAAGGCTCACGCTCCGGGCGACTCGCTCGACATCACGTTTGTCCGGAATGGTAAGACACGCTACTCGCAGGTGAAGATGCCGGAAAAAGCGAAGAAATAGACATGTGCTTGTCGTGCCGCAGAACGACTTTTGGGAATGGATGTTGATGATGTCGAAACGTTGCTTTTGTGTGCCGCTGATCGTGTGCGTGCTGTTGAGCGCCGGAAGGATCTGCACGGCAGGAGAAGCGGAGACTGCGGCGCTGAGCATGGCGTTGAAAGTCGAATCGGAATTGACGAGCGTTATCGCGCGGGCGTCGAATGCGTTCGCGTTTGTCGGCCTCGGTTCGGGTGTCGTGATCAGCCCGGACGGCTATATTCTGTCGAACCACCACGTCGCGGGCGAACGCAAGCAATGGACGGTTCGCATCTATGGCACCGCGCGATTTTTTGTCTGCGATTTGGTCGGGACGGATCCGGTCGGCGATTTGTGCTTGTTGAAAGCACGCAACGCCGAGAACCTGCCGTTTGTTGAAGCGGGTGATATTTTCGCGTTGAAGGTCGGGCAGCAATGTTTGACAATCGGCGATCCGTTCAAACTCGCAGATCCGTGGGACGCTCCGCCTTCGGTGAGCATCGGAACGATCAGCGCACTGCACCGCTTTCAGCAGAATTATTGCGACGCGATTCAAACTGACGCGGCGATCAATCCCGGCAATTCGGGCGGGCCGCTGGTCACGCTGGACGGCAAATTGATCGGCATCACCGGACAAATCATGTCGCGCTTTTTGGCCAAGGCGAACACAGGCATCGGCTACGCGATTCCGATTGATCAGATCAACCGGTTCATTCCGTTGCTGAAAAAAGCTGAGGGGAAATTTGTGTATCACGGCACGATTCCGGACGGTGTCGTGTTCACGCAGAGCAGCATAGACGATGTCCAGGCGGCAGTGGTCGAATCGGTTGAACCGGGTAGTGAAGGTGAGTTGCTTGATTTTCAAAAGGGCGACAAAGTTCTGCGTGTCGATGACCGGCCCGTGTTGAATTACTGGCGGTTGCGCGGGATCATCCAGAGTTATCCGGAAGGGACGAAAGTGTCGTTAGTGGTGGTGCGCCGAGGCAAGGAAGTGCCGATCAATTTCGCGTTGCCGCGCATGCCGCTGCCGCCCGCGCCCGCGTACGTCGAAGTGCTGGGCATCAAAGTAGTGCCGACTGCGGCGGGCGACGGGCTGCTGATCAAGAGCCTCGTCATTGGCGGCCTCGCTGACCGGTCAGGCTTATTGAAGGACGACGTGATTTTAAAAATCGGCGGAAAGCAGCCGGTAGCCAACTGGCAAGAAGCGCTGCAAGCCAAACGCCCGGGCGATCAAATTTCTCTCGATGTCCGTCGCCGCACGGCTACAGCCTATGTGGTACAGACGCATACAATCACAATCCCCGCTCGCTGAAACAATTCCAGCGAAAATAATTTTTACAATTTGTCTCGAATGATGCACTCCTCATAGTGCGTTGTTGTCCGATAATTGCTTCAGAATCCGCGCACTTGTGCCGATGTTTATTCTGTCAGTTTCGGCTCACAAAGCAGTCGGACCCGATTCATTTCAGGGGGAGATGGACGGGCTCCGTGTGTGAGTTGAATTGCCGGGGGGCGCACACATGGGTGTTTTTAAAGACGATCAAATCGTAGCCAGAGTTTTGGGCAGACAGCCTCAACCATTGAAAAAAGATAACTCCAAATTTTTAGCGATCGCTGGATGCGCGGCAGCCGTATTGGGGCTGACAGCATGGGCGGTCATTGAGCGCAAGAACTCGGCTTTGTCCGACGCAGAGGTTGTCGCGATCCCGGCGACTGCAGCGGTCACCGCGCCCAAGGCTGAAGGAGCTCCGCTCTTCACTGCAGCAGCACCCGCGAAGACACCGACGAGCGACGCTAAAAAGCGTTTGCCGCCGGTCATCGAAGATTTCAGTGTCGAATCCGTCGAAATCAATCCGAAATTTACCGTCCGCCTCAGCGACGTCGCACCCGCCGCCGCAGACCGCAAACCGGTCGACGCCGCGCGCAGTGTCGAAGTGTCGATGGACGCGGGTGAGAATTATGAAAGCGCGAAGAAGCTCGAAGAATCCGCCAAGGGCGTCCCGGCGAAACTGGAACGGGCTCGGGCGCTGTATCAAAAAGCGCTCGAATCCGGCCGACTTCCCGTTCCGTTGGAAACAAACTGCCTCGCTCGCCTGAACGATCTGACAGCCAAATTGGTTCTCGATCCGAAAGCAATCTGCACGGAACCGAAAGCAGAGTTTCATAAAGTCGAATCGGGTGAAGTGGTCGAAAAGATCGCGAAAAAATTCAAAGTCAATCAGGGCCAGATCAAGCGCGTCAATCATCTGAACGACAAGCTTTCGGTGCGCGTGGGTCAGACGTTGAAATTACTGCAGGGTGAAACGGTCTTCAAAGTGGACAAAGAAAAGCTGACGGGCACGCTGTACATCGACGGCGTTTTCATCAAGCGCTTCCCGGTGGGCATCGGCCCGGGCAACGCGACGCCCAAGGGCACGTTCACGATTGAAAACAAACTGGTCAACCCCGACTGGTTCTACGAAGGCAAGAAATATCCGTTCGGCGACGCGAAGAACATTCTGGGCTCACGCTGGATGGGCATGGCCAACACGGCGTCTGGTGCGAACGGCGCAGGTCTCGGTGTGCACGGCACAGCGATCCCGGAAAGCGTCCCGGGCCGCGAAAGCAAAGGCTGCGTTCGCATGCATAACGAGGATGTCGAAGAACTCTACGACTTCATGCCCCAGGGCGGAAAAGTGGTGATCGAGTAAGCAACTTTCAGAAGGACAGCGTACGAGTTTCGTACCGTGGGAAGTGAAGTGCCCGGAGCCAGTGAGGCCGGGCACTTTCTTTTTTTGTGAGATCCTGTAGAGCTGAATTCCATTCGGTTCAATCGTGCTGGAATGACATAACAAGCCGAATAAAATTCGGCTCTACTTCGCGTGTCCCGCCTGCAATTTTTCCAAATCCATTTTGCGCAATTCGGGGAAGCGGAGGGCGACGACGCAGGCGGTCAGCAGGCACATCACGCCGCCGAACAAGACCGACGGAACGGTGCCGAGGAGTTTTGCAGCGACGCCGGATTCGAGTTCGCCGAGTTCGTTGGATGAGCCGATGAAGATCGAATTCACGGCGGAGATGCGGCCGCGCAATTCGTTCGGGGACGCGAGTTGGACGGCGGTCGAACGGATGATCACGCTGATGCTGTCGAATGCGCCGCTCAATCCCAGCGCGGCCATTGAGAGTACGTAATTCTGGCTGACCGCGAACACGAGCGTGCAGATTCCGAACCCTGCTACGCACACGAAAAGCTTTCTCCCCGCGTTGCGGCCCACACCATAGCGCGCAACGATGGAGCTCGTCAGGCCGGCTCCAACTGCAGCCGCCGCGCGCAACATTCCCAAGCCGTGCGGTCCGACGTGTAAAATATCCGACGCGTAAACCGGGAGCATTCCGGTCACGCCGCCGAAGAGCACGGAGATCATGTCGAGCGATAATGCCGGGAGCAGGATCGGGTGACCGAAGACGAATCTCGCGCCTGAAAGCAGTTCATCGCGTGTTGAATCGAAAGGCGACGCGACGTTGGTCGGTTCGATTTGAGTGCGCATCAACAGGATGAATCCCAGCGACACGACCAGCGCGAGGCACACAACAGCGGCTGCGAGCGTCATGCCGACTGCTCCGAAAATCAGCCCGCCCAAACCCGGTCCCAGGATGCGCGAGTATTGCATGAACGAGGACATCAGCGCGGTGGCGTGGGGCAATTGCGAGCGCTCGACCAGGCGCGGCAGGATCACGTACATGGCGGGTTGCGAAAAGCTGCGCGCGACGCCGGTGAGAAACGAGGAGATCAGGAGCGCGGCGATCTGGCTGCTGGCGTCCAAGCGCAAGTCGTGAATCTGAGAACCGAAGAGCACCAGTCCGGACGCGAGTGCGCCGACCATGACGAGCCTCAGGATCATCAGCGGACGGCTGTGGTCCACCGTGTAGCCGGCGTAGAGCGACAGTCCGATGGCGGGGACGGCTTCGACCAGCCCAACCAAGCCCAGGAACAGTGTATCGTGGGTGAGTTCATACATGCGCCAGCCGAGCAGCACGGCCTGCATTTCCACGGCGAAGATGAAGAGAAATCGCGTGGCCATTAACTTCTTGAAATCAGGAACCATACGGTCTTTTGTATCCGTTTTGAGCGCGGATGACATGGAAAATGTGAGCCTGTTAGGCGTCTCCGACATGACCGAATAATCGATGGGCACCAATCCATTTGGGGAATTCAAATAAAAACGCTTGCAATGGTATTACGTCGTCTTATTGTCATACACGATAATACGGTAATACGTTTTGTTACACTTGCGGAGTGAATCCCATGACTGTTCGTCGTCGTTTTCTTTGCTTCTCCGTTTTGCTCGCTTGCGCATTCGGTTGCTGTACTGCAGAGGATGTTGCAGCCCAGCTCAAGGCAATGCAGGCACAGATTAAGAAGATGAACCACTCGTTGGACATGCAGTCCAAAACTATCGCGGAGCAGAAACGGCTGATCGACGACCAGCGAAAGGACCTCGAAACAATGCGGGGAACGTCGCCCGGTTCGCAGCCGGTCATTGATGACATTCTTAAAAAATTCGACGTATTGGAAGAAAAAATCGATGACCGCACGGCTCAAGCGATCAAGATCGCATCGCGCAAAAAGCCGGGCGATTTGAACATGGCTATTGGAGCGGCGGTGGATACGTCGTTTGGTTACACGTCTGTCCGAGCGGGTGATTATGACCGCCCGGCCGGGGCAGATTTCCGGATGCGTGGGGCGGAGTTGGTGTTCTCGATGGATGTCGATCCGTTTTTCAAATCGTACCTGGTTGTGAACGCGTCGGGGGATGGCGAGAATAACGACGAGGCGACGCTCAGCGTCGAGGAAGCCGCGATTTACACCACGTCGTTGTCGCACGTGACGGTCAAAGGTGGGCGCTTCTTTGCGCCGTTCGGGCGGCTGTCGTCGATTCATGATCATGATCTCCCCTTCACCACCCGCCCGCGCTCGTTGGACACGTATGTGGGTGCTGAAAGTGGCGGCGATGGCGTGCAGGTTCAGGCGCTGATTCCGATCCAGCATTTTCTACAAATCACAGGCGGCGCGTTCAATAAATTGGGCGGTGAGTTTCCACTGCTGAATGCGACGGGCCAGCATCGCGATGGTTCGGAGATGACGTTTTTTTTGAAAGCGCTGACGAGCTTTGACTATTGCAATGATCACACGGTGGAACTCGGCGCGTCGGCGATTGAAGTTCCGAGCGACCGCATTCATCGCGATCTGACTAATGTGGAAGTGACGTACAAATGGCATCCGAAAATCGGGAGCGCGTTGAAAGAGAAGTTAATCGTCGGCGCGGAGCTGATGCGCAATTGTGTGCGGACACAATTTGAAGTCGATGCCGGACCGCCGCGCGTTTTGAGTGCAGACCGGCGGACGGGCTATGGCGGTTACGCGTATGCGGAGTACTTCCACACGCGGCATTGGAGCATGGGTGCGCGCGCGGACTTTTTCCAGAACGTTGATCCGACACTGGCTTCGACCCGCACGGATCAGACATACACAGCGTTTGCGACGTACAAGTTCAGCGAGTTCAGCCGGCTGCGGATCGAAGCTAGTCGACATGAATATTTCAATGGACGCCAGGGCAATGAATTCCTGATTCAATGGACCGCGTTCTGGGGCGCGCACGCTCATGATTTCAATGGGCGATAAGTTCGGACACCTATAAGCAAATAAGGAGCATGAAATGAAACGCAAATTCCGACCGCTTGAACTGCTGTTACTGACCATCGCGTTGTCATCGGCTGCCGCTGATAAGGCGTTGAACGTCATGACGACGATACCGGATTTGGCCGACATCGCGCGTGAAATCGGGGGCCATGCGATCACGGTGGAGAGCATCGTATCAGGAACCGATGATATTCATGCGGTCTCGGTGAGGCCGTCGTTGGTGGCGAAACTGGCGCGTGCGGATGCGGTGATTGAAATTGGTTTGGATCTCGAACACAGTTTCCTGCCGTCGCTGGTTGAAGCGGCCAACAATCCGAAGTTGAAGCGTGAAGGCCGGATTGTTGTCTCTGAAGGCATGATTCCGAAAGACGTGCCCACGGTGATTTCACGTGCGGAGGGCGAGCAGCATCCGGAAGGAAATCCGCACATGAATGTCGGTCCGGATTCCGGCAAACGCTTCGCTAAAAATATCTGTGCGAGGTTGTGCGAATTGGCTCCTGGGAATGAATCTCTATTTAAAGCGAATCTCAAAACGTATCTCGCCAAAGTGGCGGACAAAGAGAAGGAGTGGAAGGCGAAGGGCGCGAAACTCAAGGGCGTGAAGTTCGTCACGTACCATCCGGATTTTGTCTACTTTTCCGACTACTTTGGCATGGAGTCCGTCGGAACACTGGAGCCCAAGCCGGGCATTCCTCCATCTGCCAGTCATACGGCTCAGATCATCACGCGCTTGAAGGAAATCAACGGTACGAAATTGATTCTGCGCGAGCCACAGTATTCGGACGCGTTGCCGACTGCCATAGCGGCGCAGACGGGCGCGAAAGTTGTGAAAATTGCGATCATGGTCGATGGGTTGCCTGAGGCGAAAACGTGGATCGGCATGATCGACGCGAATCTCGAAGCCATCATAAAAGCATTGGAATAAACAAGGACTTTATGAATTCATTTTTTGAGATACTCAGCCCGAGTTTTGTGCTGCGCAATTCGTTGTATTCGAGCCTGCTGATTGGCGCGGCGGTTCCGCCGGTCGGGGTGTTTCTGGTGCTGGGGCGGCGTTCGATTTTGGCGCTGACGCTGCCGCATGTGAGTACGCTTGGCGTGGCGTTGGTAGTGTGGCTGGGCAGTTTCGCCGGGGTGCAGTTTGCATCGGGGGAAGGCGGCGGATCGTTTTTCGCGTGGGCGTTGCTGGGTTCGCTGGTGGCGATGGCGGCTGCGCTGGGCTGGCAATGGCTGTTGGAGAAGCGGTTAAATTCGTCGGCGGAATCCGAATCGGGCGCGATTTATGCTGTAGCGGCGGCGGCGACGCTGGCTCTGGCGGCGAGCCGTCGGGTGACGGAGTTGGGATTGTTGGATCGGCTCAAAGGCGAAATCCTTGCGGTTCCGAACACGTTGCTGATGTTGCAAGCAACTGGATTCGCGGTGGCGATGCTGACGATTTTTGTGTTTGCTCGACCGTTTCAATTTTTGATGTTTGACCGGACGTTGTGTTACTCGTCGGGGCTTCCTGCTGATTTACTTCAGGCCATGATGACGGCGCTGATTGCCGGGATGATTGCGTTGGGCGGATTGTGCGCCGGGCCGCTGACGGTTTTTGCGTTCTTGATTCTGCCACCGTTGGCGTGCCTGCCTTTTGTGAAAAGTGTTCGGACACTTTATTGGTTGTCTGCAGCCACGGGAGCGGTCTGCGCGTTTGCGGGATTTTGGGCGTCGTATGCGTGGGAGGAGTGGAACCTGCCCATTCCGGCGGCACAGATCCTGTTACTCGGATGTGTGTGGTGTGCCGGGCGGTGCGTGGCGGTGCGCACGCGTTGTGTGAAACAGCGCTGAGCGATCGACGTTTCGCGTCTATCCTTTTCGGTCCTGCGCTTCCATTTCCAGCGCCTTTATTCGCGAAGCGAGGGTCGTCGGTTTGAGTCCCAGCAATGCGGCGGCGCCGTCCGGGCCGGAGACGGTTCCGCCGGTTTTGCGCAGCGCGGCGCGGATGTTTTTGGCTTCAAGAGCGCGCATTTCGGCGTCGGTCAGAATACGCGACAGCGTCTCACGCAGAGGGGCTATTGTGAGATTCGGCGCGGGCGTTGAATCGGGTGTTGGGAGGTCGAATTTCAAGCGGCCTGGTTCGGACGTGATCAGTGCGCGTTCAATGACGTGTTGGAGTTCACGGATGTTGCCGGGCCAGTCGTAGTGTTGCAATTGCTGAACGGCGGCGATGGTCAGGACCGGTTTTGGGCGGCCGAGTTTGCGCGCGGATTGATCGATGAAATGTTCGGCGAGGACCGGGACGTCTTCTTTGCGTTTGCGCAGCGGCGGGAGTTCCACTGGGAAGACGCTGAAACGGTAGTAGAGGTCCTGGCGAAAACGGCCTGCGTCGGCTTCGGCGCGGAGGTCGCGATTGGTGGCGGCGACGATGCGGACGTTGACTTTGCGGGTGCGTTCGTCGCCGATTCGTTCGAGTTCTCCTTCCTGTAAGACGCGTAATAATTTGGCCTGCAATTCGAGCGGGATTTCACCGACTTCATCCAAGAAAAGAGTGCCTCCGTCGGCGAGTTCGAAACGTCCGGCGCGGTCGCGCAGCGCTCCGGTGAACGCGCCTTTGACGTGGCCGAAGAATTCACTTTCATAGAGCTCGCGCGGAACTGCGGCGCAGTTGACTTTGATCAGCGGCTTCCCGGCGCGGCTGCTGCGGCGGTGAATTTCGCGGGCGATCAATTCTTTTCCAGTACCACTTTCGCCGAGGATCAGGACGGTCGAATCGGTCGGGGCGACGAGTTCGATTTGGCGCGTGACGGCGTCGAGCGCTGGGCTTTGACCGATGACGTCGCCGAACGCGCCGCTGTGTTCGATCTCTTCGCGCAGGTATTCGTTCTCAAGTTCCACGCGTTTCTTCAGTACGTCGATTTCTTCAAACGCCCGGGCTGTTGCGATGGAGGCGGCGGCGTGATTGGCGATCATGCGCAGCCAGCCCATGCACTCGTCGCCAATGGATCCGCGCGCGAAAATCGCGATCACGCCGAGCACCTCGCCTCGGAACATCAAGGGCTGCCCGCCGAATCCGGCGACGTTCTCAGCGCGCAGCCACTCCGGGCGCGCGACCCAGACGGGGACGGATGCGAGGTCCGGAGCTTCGAGCGGTTCGCCCGTCGCTGCGATGCGCCCGACTTTGCGGACACCGATGGGGAAGCGCCGGAACGCGCCGGTGAGCTTGGACCAATCTTCGCTGGGATCGGCGATCGAACGGCCTGCGCTCGCGACGAGATGCAGACAGCGCTCGTGGCTCGGGCATTCCGTTCGCATCGGGCACTCGGGGCAAATGTCGCCGGGGCGGACGAGCCAAATACGTGCCAATGCGATGCGCGGCGAGGCGGCAAGGCGCTCGACGAGCAGGTTCAGCAGCGTCGGAAGAGTGTGTTCCAACGCCATGTCGATCAACATGCGCTTGGGATCCACAAAAAGAGGTGTTACGCCGGGAGTATTCATGCGAATTCGGTCCTGTTTTAACGATATTTCGTAAGTCGCCTAACGATAACTCGTTAATTTACGAAATCTCGTTAATTATCATCATAATATCTAATTTTTTAACTCTTTTTAGGGTCTATATTTAGGTATTTTTATCACTGTGGCACGAGAAGTGTCATACTCTTCTATGTCCGAACCGGATAGGCCGGTGAGGCAAAACGCACTTTAACTGGAAGGAACTATCATGTCCCGCATCGCCACGATCAATCCCGAAACTGCCACTGGAAAACAAAAAGAACTGCTGGATGCCGTCAAAAGCAAGCTCGGCCTCGTCCCGAATTTGACGCGCGTGATGGCCAATGCGCCGGTCGTCTTGGAGAGCTACTTGCAGTTCAGCGGCACGCTCGGCAAAGGCGACTTGTCTGCCAAGCAGCGCGAACAGATTTCGCTCGCGGTCGGTGAAGCGAACTCCTGCGACTACTGCGTCTCAGCGCATTCCGCCATCGGCAAGATGGTCGGTTTGACGGCGGAGCAGATTCACGACAGCCGTTTGAGCAAGGCCGTTGATTCGAAGACCGATGCGTTGCTGAGCTTCGCCCGCAAGGTGGTTGACGCGCGCGGATTGGTGAGCGACGATGACGTGAAGCATGTCCGCGACGCCGGGTTCAACGATGGTGCGATCTCCGAAATCGTCGCCAATGTCGCGCTGAACATCTACACGAATTATTTCAATCACGTCGCCGCGACGGAGATTGATTTTCCGAAGGCTGCGCCGTTGGTGAAGTAAGCGCACGATTTGTCTGAGGATTCCCAGGGCGATGCCCTGGGCTATCGCCTTTCGCCCTTTCAGGGCTAAACTAATTTACGCATCGATTCCCAGGGCTTACACCCTGGGCTACATTATGCCGCCCCTTTGAGGCTAATTAAAAATGACTCAACACAACAGGAACTTCACTCTCATGAATGCAACGCCCCCTCCCCCACCCTCTGTACCCGCCGTGCTCGTTCCGCCGTTTACGTTGGAGACCGCGACGCGAAAAGTTCGTGCGGCTGAAGACGCGTGGAACTCGCGCGATCCGAACCGGGTTGCACTGGCGTATACAGAAGATTCGGTCTGGCGCAACCGCAGCGAATTCATCTCCGGGCGCGATCAGATCCGGGCATTTTTAACGCGCAAATGGGACAAGGAGCGCGACTACCGTCTGATCAAATCGCTCTGGGCATTCGGCGACAATCGCATCGCGGTGCGCTTCCGGTATGAGTGCTGCGATCATTCGGGAAATTGGCAGCGCAGCTATGGCAACGAGCTGTGGGAATTCGACGAACGCGGGCTGATGCGGCGGCGTGAAGCGAGCATCAATGATGTCGCGATTCGCGAGCAGGATCGGACGTTTTTCTGGACCTCGCCAGGGCCGCGGCCGGCGGATCATCCAGGAATTCCGAACGTGGAATAGCGCGTCATCGAAGTGGATCACACGGACTTTTTCGGAGCTTCATCATGAATCAAAACGGGCGGCAGTTCACCAGCGACATCGCGTTCACGCCCGCCGTGAAAGCGATCCAGCAGCGCAGGGGTTCGCGGACGGGTTATGCGCGGATGGAACAGGGTGGCGGATGGGAACGTGACGTGACGCCGGAGTTGGAAGCATTTCTCGCGGAGCTCGACATGTTTTATCTGGCCACCGCCACAGCAGACGGACAGCCGTACATTCAATATCGTGGCGGGCCGCGCGGGTTCTTGAAAAAGATCGACGAGCACACGCTGGGTTTCGCGGATTTCGGCGGAAACCGGCAGTACATTTCGCTCGGGAATCTGAGCGAAAATCCTAAGGCGTTTATTTTTCTGATGGACTACGCGAACCGCCAACGCGTCAAAGTCTGGGGCACCGCGCGCGTGGTTGAAGGCGATAAAGCGCTGGAGCAGAAACTGGGCGACCCGGCGTATCCCGGCAAAATCGAGCGGGTGATTTTATTTTCGATTGAAGCCTGGGACGGAAATTGTCCGCAGCATATCCACCGGCGGTTTTCGGAGGAACAGGCGCGGGAGATGATTGAAGGGCTTCAGGCGCGGATACGCGACTTGGAGCGAGTGGCGAAAGCGAATTGAAATCGGTTCCATAAAAAAACGCGACCCCCGCAGGTCGCGTTTCATTCGGATTTCAACACCAATCCGGACCGACTACTTCTTCATGTAGACTTGTTTTTCGACTGACTTCACGGTCAAATTCTCGCCGTTGATGACGCCGACGACTTTGACTTTATCGCCTTCCTGGCGGAACTTTTCAATCTGACTGGCAAGGTCACCGGAGGCGATCAGGTTATAAAGAGGATCGTTCTTCTGGCGGCCCGTGGTGATGCGACAAACGACATCGCTCTTCGCGCCGGTGGCTTTGACAGCCATCATGCCCGTGACGGTAATCGTTGAGCCGTCGGCCGGGGCTTCCTTCTTCATCTTCTTGTCTTCTTTTTTCTCTTCCTTCTTTGCATCGGCCGCCATGGATGATGTGCACAATCCCAGCGCGAACAACATACACAGTGCAGCGAAAATCTTCTTCATGAACCCGGTCTCCCCTAAAAGTCGTAAATGGCCTCTGAACGCGTCTAGCGCGCATCACTATATACTCTGCAATCGGTGTCGTGTCGGCAAAATTTCGACACGAAATGCGAAACCGATTTGCACCTCTGGTGAATCCTGACGGAACAGTGATGCGTTTGCTGCAACGAAATCGCGAGGAGATACGCGATTTAACACGCGACACGGCGGCAGGAGTGCCGCCGCTCCTAAACGGCGTGTTTACGGCAGGAAGCCCAGCGGAGTGAAGGCCGTGTAGTCTTTGCCGTCGCCGTCGGCGGTGGCGGTGGTGGCGAGAATCTTGCCTTGGCCGGGGCCGATCTCTCCGACTGGCACACTCAACCAACGGTTTAAAATTGTGCCGAAGACGTCGCGGAAATCGGTCGTCAATCTCAAATCGTCGTCCGCTTCCGAGCCTGGATTGTCGAGGGCTGG
Organism: Planctomycetota bacterium; assembly: GCA_037129555.1. Lineage (GTDB taxonomy): Bacteria > Planctomycetota > SZUA-567 > H5-PLA8 > H5-PLA8 > JANXLS01. The sequence goes on along the minus strand of JBAXUS010000043.1, from coordinate 14,321 downwards.
GTAGGCTCCGTATTGGCCGCCTAGCACTTGTCCGCCCATGACGATTTGCGGCGCACTGGCGGCGTGATCGGTTCCGGCTTTGAACGGGTCCGTTGCGTTTTGGCGGATCGTTCGGCCGAATTCGGAGAAGGAAACGATCAAGACCTGGTTGCTGAGATTGCCGGTCTGATAGCCGGTCAAGCCACTCGGGAGCGAGACGGCCTGGGTCATTTCATTGTAGAACGCGGCGAGTGCTTCGCTTAATTGGTTCAGCAATGACGAGTGATACAAGTCCTGTTCCTGCTGCGAATGGGTGTCGAAACCGTTGATGGTGACGTGGAAGAAACGCGCTCCGACATCGGCGCGGATGACGGCGGCGACGTGTTTCAAATCGGTGGCCAAATCGTTGTTCGCGACTTTGAGATTGGTGTCCGGATTGATCGGTGAGGAATAAACCAGCGAGTTGCCACGATTGTAGTTTCCGTTGGCATCGACGAGTAGCGCCTGAACTTTCGCGGGCATTGATGGGCCACCGTTGTCGGCATTAAAGTAATCATTGAGATGCGCCACCGTCGCGCCACCGGCTTGGGCGATCTTGACCAATTCCGGGAATTGCGTGGCATTGCGGCCGCTCGCAAAATTGCAGTAAGCTTGATAAATCTGCGCTTTCAAAACGCCGTCGTTGACCGCCGGGAATTGGAGGACGTCGAGGTCGTTGAAGGTGAAAATGCCCGGGGTTGACGGCGAGAAGAGCGGCGTCTGGTTGTAGCCCATGACGACAGACGGAACGTCGGAGGACTGGAATCCTGCTCCGGCGGTGCTCAGGTATTTTCCGAACCAGCCAGTCAAGTCGCTACCACTCGGGTCGGCGCTTGTATAGTAATTCGAACTTTCAAAATGTGAGTGATTCGGGGCCGGGTAGTGGACGCCTGGGAGGACCGCCATTTTACCCGAATTGTAAATGCTGTGGAGCGCGCCCATGCCGGGGTTGAGGGCATACGTCGAGTTGTCGGTGTTGACACCAATGTCGAGGATTGAACCGGTGCTGATGTTCTTGTCGATCCACGGTTGAAGGTTCCCGCTGGATGCGGGCAAGCCCAATGTCGGACGAGCGGTTGTGTACAGGCTGCGTTGAGCGCCGGACACGGGATAGACCATGTTAAGTCCGTCATTTCCGCCGGACATCTGTACGAAGACAACAATGTTTCCGCTGACGGCACGTGAGCCTGCGGAGTAACTGACGTTTGTGCCGGGCAGCGTGTTGAATCCGTTTCGGCCCAACAAGCCGCCGGCGAATGACGCACCCATGCCTTTGATAAAGTCGCGACGAGAGCAGCAATTCATGGTGATGACTCCAAGTGTCTGAATCCGGATACTGGGGCGGCGGCAGGTTTGCCGCCAGACAGAATGACGATACGTTTCACACGCGGGCTTAGGGGCGCGCGGTTTAGAAGACCAGGTATTCCGGCAATTGCAGCGCCAGCGAGATCACGCCACGCACTTTGACGCGCGCGTCGTTCGTCGTTGTGGACGAGAGATCGAGGGTCGTCACGGTGCCATTAGTCGTCAAGTAATCGAGAAGCTTTTGACGCTCAGACGCGATAATGGCCTTCGGGCCTGAGTTCAAATTCAGGAACGTCAGGACCGCGTCAAGGATCATCGTCGGACTCGCAGTCGCGCTCTTCGGCAAGTTGGGAATGATGTCGAGCTTATAGCTGTTCTTCTTGCCATCCGACGCGGCGAGGTTCTTGCCGAAATCGAGGCGTTCGAGCAGCGTCCCGCTGTTGATCCAGGTGAGGCCACCCTTCCAGCCGGCGACATTCGGCGCATCGAACAGACGCTGGCCCATGTTCGCGGCGGCGTCGCCGAGTTCGGGGCTGTTGTAAACCTGCTTGGCATCCGTGTTGACGATGCCGAACGTTTTCATGGAGCCGACAATGTAATCGACAGGGCTCTTGACGGTGCGCGACTTGGCTTGGTCAGAGTAAAATTCGTCGCTGGACCACATCGCTCGAAGCATCGGTTCGACTTCGAAATTATTGGAGGCAAATGTCTGCGCGAAGGGCGCGAGGATGGCCTTCAATCCCGTCGACGGGGATGGGTACGCGTAGTACGTCCAGAACCGGCTTGCCATGTGCATCGCGACGGCGTTGTTGCCTTCGAAATCCACGCGGGAAAACAGGAGTTTCAGCACGTCGTTATCGGTCCCGGCGACGGCGGGGTCGATGCGGAAATTGTTGTTCGTCACGCCTAAGATGGTCACGTCGTCGGGCTGGCCGTCGCCGTTGTCATCGCAACGGCCGCCGTCCCAGTTGGGCAGATTACTGTACCACTGCGCGATGCCTTTTTTGTCGATCGATACCCAGCCAGTCAACGCTCGGGCGAGTTGGTGAACATCAGCTTCGGTATAGTTCGGATGCGCTTCATCGAACGAACCATCTGAGGCGAGTTGGAAGACTCCGAGAGTGAAGAGCTCCATGATTTCGCGGCCAAAGTTTTCATTCGGCTCGGCCTTTATAACGTGACTGGTGTCGTAGTCAGATGAGGCTTGATTGACGATGCCGTCGAGGTAATACAGATTCGCCGGATCGCTGTGGAAGGCGCGGACCAAGTCTTTAAAATTGCCCTTGGCGTTGAGTCGGAAGAGCAGGTTCTGATTGGAGAGCGCTTTGCCGTCGCGCTGCTTGGTGATGCCGCTGACGAGATGGCCGTGCCAGAAGAGAGTGAGCTTTTCGCGGACGCCGTCGGACGGCTTTTTTGACGCGATCATTTCGTGGTACCACCAACGATGCAACGGCGCGACATCGGAGGGGTCTTTGGTGTAGGGCGGTTTACGTTTGGACGGTTTAAAACTGAGCAGTTCGTTAACAGCACTGGTCACAGAGCTGTTTCGAGAGAAGAAGGCTTGAATTTCTGTTGGGGTGCCTCCAAACGCTGCTCGGCGAAGGAGGTGTGCGGCGTTTTCCAGATTCCACGTTACGGCCATAGTTCAAATCCTCGACAAGAGTGCAACTCGCGATATGCGCCACGTGCAAGATACCATTTTTTCACCGAGTGCGGCAAGGTGAATTCAGTGAATATTGCGTATCTTAAAAGAACAAGTGCAATTGGACGCCGGGAGGGTAGTGAGTGAGGAGCGGCGAGAGGATTACGTGATAACGATGAAAACGAGATTACAATCCGTACCAGTCTTTAAAATCACGGGCGAGGTCGCCTTCGAGGCGACCGAGACGGCGTTTCAGATCAGTTCGTTCCACTTCATCAACTGTTCCACTCACCACATAGCTCGTTCGATGCAGCCCGGTTGTTGCAAAATTCGAGTGCCCACTGTCGATGACAAAATCGCGATACGAATGATGAGATAGATTCTGGCTTGAAATGCTCGCCACTTCTATTTTGCCATTGCTCCCAACATGAACGACAACGCAAGGTCTTACATCATTGCATTTTCGAAGTTGAATTTGAACCCAATAAATGTCCAATAACGAAGGCGTCATTGCTCCCTCGCTTTTTCACGCCGATCCGCCTCCGCAAGTATTTCTGCGATCCATTCCGGATCCGGTTTGTAGCGATCAATGTAGTTTGGATTGTCCCGATCTTCCTGCGTGTAGAGCGGACGACCGAACATGTATTTGCTCGGGCGAACACCGCTTCGAGCAATGGCGTCATCCAACGTCACGCGCAGCTTGCTATCGAAATAACCTTCCGGCCACGGCAGGCCATCAGGCGCGAGTGCGGTTCGTGGCGGGAATTCATAGGTGACAACGCGATTTCTTGCGCCGTATGTCGGCGCTTCTTCGCTCACACGATCCGCTCCATCCGCATCTGATTCATTTGCCATAAAAACCTCCACCTTTGAAAATAACCGATATCTCGGCACATTCCACAAAAATCGCCGAGGTGAAAACGTCCCTTATTTTCCGAGTGACTCTGTGCATGAGGCGGGTTAAACAGAGGCATGAAAACTCGACTCCTTCTGCTAGCCGCCACCCTGTCAACTCTCGCCGCGTGGTGTGGCGACGTCTCCAAAAAACAATGGGAGGCGATGGACTACGGTCCGTTTCTTTCGATGACGTTGAACCTTGGCACGAAGCTCAACGGCAGCGATAACTCCGTGCTCAAAGCCACCGTCATCAAACTCGGCGACAAAGACCATCCCGCCTACATCGCGTACGACACCGATACGATGCGCGTCGCAGCGGTGTGGAAGGACGGATTCATCGATTGGAAAGGGACGATCTTCAACGGCAATCACCACGCTCAACCGCATCCGGCGGGGACGATTCTGTTCTCGACTCATAATGGACCGGGATGGGGAATCGATGGAAAATTCGATGACCCGCGAGCGAACCAAACAGGACCAATGCCGAAGGAATTGATTCATTACAAAGGACTGTATCGAAGCGGGAATTCGGTGGTGCTGTCGTACTCAGTAGGCGATTGCAACATCCTTGAAACGCCGTCGCTTGATTGGCGCGGCGGAATTGTACGTGAATTCAATCTGAGTCCCTGCGCGAAACCGCTTTCACTTGTAGTGTTGGATCACGACGAAAATCCGAGCTTTACTAATAAAGAACCGGCCAATGCGACATTTTTTAGCGCGACCGATGCGACGCATAAGTGGCAAGGGCACAGCGTGTTTCGCGACACGAAGGCAGAATTCAGAAACGACAAGGGGCGGATCTCCGTCTATGTGCCTGCGCACGATCATCCAATTAAAATTAAGTTTTGGATTCTCACGAATCCCGGCCATACGGACGGGAACGGGGCCGTTCAATTTGCAAAAGATTTGTCTCCGCTGATGCAAGGCGGCCCCGCCCTCTGGCAAGAAACCATCCCCACTCAAGGCATCCTCGGAAAAGAAGACGGGCCCTACGCCATCGATACGCTCACCATCCCGGAGAAGAATCCGTGGAATTCGTGGATGCGTATCGGCGGTTTCGACTTCTTCGCCGATGGCAAACGCGCCGCGCTGTGTACGTGGAGCGGTGATGTCTGGATCGTCTCCGGCATTGACGATGCGCTCGGAAATCTGACGTGGAAGCGCTTCGCGTCGGGACTGTATCAGCCGCTTGGATTGAAGATCGTTGACGAGAAAATTTATTGCACGTGCCGGGACCAGATCGTCAAGCTCCATGATGTCAATGGCGACGGCGAAGCGGATTTTTATGAGAACTTCAACAACGATTTTATTCTCTCGTATCACTTTCACGAATTCATGATGGATTTGCAGACCGATGCGGAGGGTAATTTCTACTTCGCGAAAGGCGGCACGCCCGGCGTCGGCGGGCCGAATTTCGATGTCGTTACGCCGCACAACGGCTGCTTCTTCAAGCTCTCAAAAGACGGCACAAAACTCGACATCGTCGCGCGCGGATTGCGAGCGCCCAATGGCATCGGCGTCGGGCCGCACGGCGAGTTGACCAGCGGCGATAACGAGGGGTCGTGGGTGCCGGTGTGTCCGATCAACGAGGTCAAGCAGGACGGATTTATCGGTGTCGTTCCGGAAAGCTGGCCGGGCCAACCGGTGCCTGTTAAACGCGATCCGCCGATCTGCTGGATTCCGTGGCATGTCGACAATTCGGCGGGATGCCAGGTGTGGGTGACGAGCAAAAAGTGGGGGCCGTTCGAGAACGAGATGCTGCATTTATCCTATGGAAAATCGTCGCTCTTTCATGTGCTGACCGAACGCGTCGATGGCATTCTGCAAGGTGGCGTGGCAAAGCTGCCGCTGCAATTCGCCAGCGGCATCAATCGCGCGCGCTTCAATCCGGTCGATGGCCAATTATACGTCACCGGTTTGAAAGGCTGGCAGACAACCGCCGCTCGCGACGGCGTTTTTCAGCGCGTTCGCTACACGGGCAAAGCGGTGAATTTGCCGGCCGCGTTGCACACGACTCCGACGGGCGTGACGGTGACGTTCACCGCAGCGCTGAATAAAGAATCGGCTGAAGACCTCGGAAATTATGCTGCGTGGTGGTTCAATGTGATCTGGCGAAAAGAGTATGGCTCAGACCGCTGGTCGCCGACGAATCCGACCAAGAAATGGGAGAAAGGCGCGTCGAATCCACCGGGCGAATCGCTGGCGATCACGTCGGCGACGCTGTTACCGGACGGCAAAACGGTGCGGCTGGAGATGCCTGGATTCAAACCGGTGACCAACATGGTGCTGGATGTAAAACTCAAAGCGGCCGATGGGACAACGATCCAACAGGAGATCTGCAACACGATTCATGCGCTTCCGAAATAACTATATTTGTCAATTGCGTTCGCATAAATGCAAGTGGATTCTTGCAATACTATTTTCATCTAAAATCTTCGTTAAAAGACGGTTGCTAAGCGTCTGAATTTACGTATCTTTACGGCCCTATTGAAAAGTGGTATGCACTCGCTCTGGCCACGTCCGACTGTATGGACGGTGGAATGTTTTTAAGCGCGCTGGAGACAGCGTGCGCGACTGGATTTATTTAATGCGGCACCTGCTCGTTATCGCCTGTCTCGTCGCGCCCTTATTCGGCGCGGTAGTTGCATATGAAGGTGAATTTGGCGGAGGTCGCGCCGAGTCGATGGACTACGGCCCGTTCCTGTCGATGACATTGAACCAAGGCAACGAACAAAGTGGGCGCGACAAAGGGACAATGAAGGCGACGGTCGTTCGCTTTGGAAAATCAGACAATTCGATTTGTTTCGCATACGACACGGAATTGATGCGCGTGTCGCAGGCTTGGGCGGGCGGATTTATTGATTTCAAAGGCATCGCGTTGAACGGCGATCACGGCTGCCAACCGAAAGCCAGAGGCACGACGTATTTCACCACAAAAGCAACGCCAGGCTGGGGCATTGACGGGAATTTCTCGGACCCGCGCCCGGGCAAAGTCGGCTCCCTTCCCCACGATTGGATGACGTACAAAGGACTTTACCGCTCCGGGCGTGACGTCGTGTTGTCGTACTCAGTCGGCGATTGTGACATTCTTGAATTACCGCGCGGCAACCGCGTTTACGATTTGGGCGTGATCGAATTCGCTCGCGTGTTCAATCTCGGACCGTCGAAGAAAACGCTCTCGGTTCTGGCGTGTGAAGTCGACTTCGGAAACCCGGAAGTCATTCGCAACGGTGAAGCGTCGAATTGCGCGGATTGTTCCTCGGTTCGCGTTCCAGGCAACACGCTTTCGATGACGTATCAGACCGTCGGCGCACCCAATGGTTCGTCGTGGGAGACTGTCAATGGACGCGTCATCGTGAAGATTCCACCGCATGACGCGCCGTTGCTTTTCACGCTGCGCTGTATCGCCGCTCGGGACGGTACCCGCTGCGGCGCGACTGATTCGCTGCCGCGTGATCTGACTCCGCTGACTAAGGGCAGCGCTCCGATTTGGACGGAAGAGGTCACGACGCGCGGAACCATCGGGCAGGGGCCTGGGGCGTATGTTGTCGATACGATCACGTCGCCGGATTCCAATCCCTGGGGCTCCTGGATGCGCTTCGCCGGGATCGATTTTTTCGCGGACGGAAAACGCGCCGCACTGTGTACCTGGAGCGGCGATGTGTGGATCGTTTCGGGTTTGGATTTAAGGCTCGAAAAACTCACATGGAAACGCTTCGCGGCGGGGTTGTATCAGCCGCTTGGATTGAAGATAGTTGATGAGAAAATCTACTGCACGTGCCGGGACCAGATCGTCAAGCTGCATGATGTGAACAATGATGGCGAGGCGGATTACTACGAGAATTTTAACAACGATTGCATCGTCATGCCGAACTACCACGAATTCACATTGGATTTACAGACCGATAAAGATGGTAACTTTTATTACGCCAAATCCTGCGGCCCGGTTGAAGGCGGATACGACAAGCCTTCGATTCACAGCGGCTGTTTTTTAAAACTATCCAAAGACGGTAAGAAACTTGAGATCATTGCGCGCGGATTGCGCGCACCGACTGGTCTGGCGATTGGGCCGAACGGCGAGATGACGAGCTCGGACAACGAAGGGTATTGGATGCCGGAATGTCCGATCAATGAAATCAAGCCTGGCTATTTTCTCGGCATCACTCCCGCCGCCGATCCCAGCAAACCGACTCCGACGAAGCGCGATCCTCCAATCTGCTGGCTGCCGTGGAGCGTGGATAACTCGTCGGGCGGGCAGTTGTTTGTGAACAGCAAGCAATGGGGGCCATTTGAAAACGAAATGCTGCACATGTCGTACGGAAAATCGGCCTTGTTCCATGTCATGACCGAGCGCATCAATGGGCAAATTCAAGGCGGCGTGTCGAAGTTTCCGCTGCAATTCCAAAGCGGAATTCTGCGCGGGAAATTCAATCCGGTCGATGGGCAATTGTACGTCTGCGGCCTCAAAGCGTGGCAGACGAACGCGGCGAATGACGGGACGTTTCAGCGGGTGCGCTACACGGGCAAAAACGTGAACCTCCCGGCGAAATTCCACATCACGAAGACCGGCGTGGAGATTGTTTTCACGGACGCAGTAGATAAAGAAGACGCGACGGATGTGTCGAATTATTCAGCGTGGTGGTGGATGATCAAGTGGGGACCGTCATCGGGATCGGCGCGATTTTCACCGACAAATTCAGGCGGACGTTGGGACTCAAGCGCGGTCGAAAATCCGGGCGAATCGATTGAGATTCGATCGGCGAAAGTCTCTGATGACGGGAAGACTGTTCGGCTTGAAATCCCAGGGTTGAAGCCGGTGGACAACATGATCATCCGCTTCAAAATCAAGGCGGCTGACGGGACGCGGATCAGTCAGGAAATTTGCAATACGATTAACGTGATGCCGTAGACTCCACGCTTTATTTTTCTCGCCAAGGCGCAGAGAACCGCAGAGGCGCAAAGAACGGCAAGGAAAGTGCTTGAGGGCCTTACGATTGTCCGCATGGATGCGGCAGGATTACTTTTTAATCAGGAGGTAGTTTGTCATGTTCACACCTTGTTACCGGCTGGTGCTTTCGTTCATCTGTATGACACTTTTCCTTTCATGGGTACCCTCGGTTCAGGCCGAAGAAAAACATCCGGCCGAAACTGCGGGCCTCAAGTCCGGCGAATCCGAAATCGAGACGTCGATCAAGTTCGTCAACAAGAGCAAGCAAACGATCAAGGTCTACTGGATCAACTTCGAAGGCGAACGGGAAACGCGCAAGACGGTCAAAGACGGGGAGACCTACGAGGTATCGACAACGTACCTGACTCACCCGTGGCTGATCACGGATGAGAAGGAAAACGCCTGGTACATCTATTTTCCGGATGCCCAGCCGCGAACGGTGGAAGTCGTCGCTCCTGAGAAGAAGTGAAGTACATGGGCTGAACTCGCGGCGCACAATGGCGTTTCAAACCGCACCCGTTCATCGGCGAATGTAATTCCGAAAGAGCATTTTGAAATTCGACGGAGCGTCGCGAGTCCTGCACTGGTTGTATGCCCCAAAGGGGCAATATAATGTAGCCCAGGCCGTAAGGCCTGGGAATCAGTACGGGATTTGTGATAGCCCTGAAAGGGCGGCATAAATGATGGGCTAATCGTACTCATCTTTATGTCGCCCTTACAGGGCTATGAATGCTACACTTCTCGACCCAGGGCTTACGCCCTGGGCTACATTATGCCGCCCCTTCGGGGCTAAATTTATGGGAGCGCACCCCTCATGCGCTGGTTCAAAGGCTTCCGGTTTCATCTCTCGACGGCATTTGCCTGTATGATCGTTGCCAGCACGGTTGTGGGTCTAAATACGATTGCACAACCGATATTACTCGATCAATTTAAATCCCGAGTAAAGTATCTGGCAGGCGAAGGGTATGGGTGGCCAGCTACTTTTATATTTCGATTATATGACGGAAGTATGGAAGTTGAGGACGAATCATTACGCCCACTTAGGACTCATGTTGATTTTCTTTCACTTGCCTGGGACATAGTCGTTGTCATTGCAATTGTCGTCCTAACCGCTATCCTCCTCGAAATCGCCATCCGATTTCAACAAACCCGAAACAAAGCCGTTACTCCTCCAACAACTCAACCTTAACCGCGCACGCCTTGTAGCTCGGCTGCTTCGAGTACGGATCGAAGGACGGGTACGTCAGTTGGTTCGCGGTTTCGTAGTGCATCGGGACGAAGATTTGGCCGGGTTTGACGGAATTGGAGATGATCGCGTTCGCGGTGATGTCGCCTCGGCGCGAGGACACTTTGACAAGTTGATTGGTTTTGATGCGCAGCGCTTTCGCGTCGACGGCGCTGATTTCGACGTAGATGTTTTGCGGATAAAGCGTGCGCAGAACGGCTGATTTTTTGGTGCGTGTTTGCGTGTGCCATTGCGACGCGGAACCTCGACCGGTCAGCAGCAGCAGCGGGTATGTTTCATCGACGGGTTCGGCCATGTCGCGTGGGGCTTCGAAGATGAATTTCGCGCGCTGATCAGGCGTGAAGAATTTGCCGTCTTCGAAGAGGCGGCGTTCGACGCGCTTTTCTTTCGGGTCGGTGTACGGCCATTGAATACCGCCTTGCGCGTCGATGGCGTTGTAGTCGGCGATGCCGGTGAAATCGCAGGGCGTGTCCTTCGAAAGCTTCTTGAGAATCTGGAAGACGGCTTCGGGCGATTCCCACTCCTCAAACATCTTTCCGCAGCCCCAATAATGCGCGACGAGTTTGAAGATCGCGAAATCGCTGAGCGCTTTGCCGGGCGCTCGGACCACGCGCTTCGACAGGCCGAGACGGCGCTCGGAATTGATGAAGAAACCTTCCTTCTCGCCCCACGCTGCAGCGGGCAGAATCAGGTCCGCCATCACGGCTGTTTCGGTCGTGCAATACATGTCTTGGACGACGAAGAAATCGAGCTTTTTTATGAGCGCTTTGAAATCGTTTTGATGGATCCATGAATGCGCGGCGTTGGTCGCGATGACCCACAGGCCTTTGATGCGGTCCTCGCGAATGCCGTCGATGATTTCGTTGTACGCGAGACTGTTTTTTGTGGGGATGGAGTTGACGTCGATGGCCAATAATTTAGAGACGTCTTCGCGATCCGACTGCTTCGTAAATTCGCGGCCACCGAAGAGGCTGGTGGTGTTGCTGAAGAGGCGCGAGCCCATGGCGTTGCATTGGCCGGTGATGGAATTCGCTCCGGTGCCGGGGCGGCCGATGTTGCCGGTCATCAGCGCGAGATTGATCAGACTTTGCGCGACGCGAACGCCTTCGTGACTCTGGTTTACGCCCATCGTCCACCAGAAGGAAACGCGTTTGCGTTCGTGGATGATCATGGCGATGTCGAGCAATTTTGACGGAGCGATGCCGGTGGCTTGCGCGACGACGGCGGGTGTGAAAGGCCGGACGAAAGCGGCGAAGTCGTCGAAGCCGGACGTGTGTTCGGCGATGAATTTATGATCGATCCAGCCTTCGCGGATCAAGAGATGAGCCAAGCCGTAGAAGAGCTGCAAATCCGATTTGGGATTGATTTGTAAATGGTCTGTCGCGGCGACGGCAGTCTCGGTCGCGCGCGGATCGACGACGATGATGCGCGGCTTGCGTTTGTTGCGCATGACGCGTTCCCACATGATCGGGTGGGCGATGCAGAGGTTGCTGCCGACGAGAAAAATCGCGTCGGATTCTTCGAAGTCGCTGTAGGCAAACGGCGGCGCGTCGAATCCAAATGCCTGCTTGTATGCGACGACGGAGGTGGCCATGCATTGGCGCGTGTTGCCGTCACCGTGGACGACGCCCATGCCGAATTTTGCGACGGCTCCGAGCAGCGCCATTTCTTCAGTGACGATCTGACCAGTACCGATCCACGCGACGGATTCCATGCCGTGTTTGGCTTGGACAGCTTTGAAACGCTCGCAGAAAGTCGTGAGTGCGACATCCCATTCGACGGGTTCGAGGCGACCGTTTTTTCCGCGCAAAAGCGGCGCAGTTGCGCGGTCAGCGGCTTTGAGAACGGACAGAGCTTCCCAGCCTTTTGGGCAGGCCATGCCGAGATTGACGGGGTAATCGGCGGTCGGCGTCAGGCTGATGGCCGCTCCGTCTTTGAGATGGACATTCAAGCCGCAACCGGTTGAGCAGTAGCCGCAGACGAGCGTCGTGGTGTCATCGGGAATACGTTTTTCCGGAACTTGGCCCAGGCCGAAACCGCCGGGGCTGAGCGTCAATTCACGCGTCAGTTTTCCGTCCCATTGGCGGATCAGATCTGTGACAGTGCCCGAGAGCGATTTCGTTTCGCTGGGCGCGGATTTTCGTCCGGATTTGCGGTTTGATTTTCGTTTCGCACTCACGCCGCCTGCCCTCCCGGCATCTTCAAAGCGACGACGGCGCGGAAGAACAAATAGCGTTCAAGACCTTCAGCAGCCAACGTCAGCGCACCAACGGCCGACGCGAGGAGAAGGGTCGTCCCATGATCGACGGAGAAAGCGAGCGTCACGACGGGAAGGATCACGCCACCCAGGATGCCCAGGAGAAAACGCAGTTTCGTTGGGACGGCCAATTCACGCACCATCAACAGGGCTGATTTTCTGAGCGGGTGCAACGGCGCGAATTTTCGAAGGCGGTTGAAGATCGCAGATTCGTGCGCCATCTTAATCAATGCTACACCCATGATGGCTCCGCTCAATTGCGGAAGGTAGGCCGCGGGACTTCCGGAATGATAGGCTTGGAGACTTACAAAAATCAAGCAGCCAGCGAGACCCAGCAACACGGTGCTCAATCCAAATTTGACGGCAGTGAAGGACGTGCGCCAGAATTCGCGGCGGGTGTCGATGTAAATCATCATGGAGCAGAATACGCCGAGCAGGCCGGTCATGACGGTAAAGACGCGCAAGATTCCGACGATTCCCGGCGGTATTTCAATGCCGATTTTGGGCAACCAGAACGACGCAGCGTACCCGCTGGAGGCTCCGAGGTACGCTCCGAAGGCGACGATTTCACGGCTCATCCACGACGTTCGGAATCCCAGCACGGCTCGGAAGGCGTAGAGCGGGCGGCCGAGATGGAGCAGTGCGCAATTGAGTCCCAGGAATCCGATGCCGAATGCGGCGGCCATGGAGACTCCGCGCACTGATCCGAGTGGGTCGCTTGCGGTGAGCAAGGACATCAGCCAGTCGATGGTGAACGCTCCGACTGAGAGTTGCGTGAGCACGAGCATGACGACGAGCGGCATGTGACTGGGCTCGGGTGCGGCGCGGTGCAGATCGGCTGGGATGGCGTTGTAGGGGAGCGCGTTTTTCTTTTTGTAGCGCGTCGTGGGTTGTGTGTAATCGGCGTCGGGCGTGCCGGGGAGGAAGTCGTTGTTGATCGCGCGCTCGGCGACGTCATCGAGTTTGACGAGCGTGATTTTGATGGCGGTGCTGGGACAGGCTTGGACACACGCGGGCGCTTCGTCTGCGGCGAGGCGATTCGAGCACATGTCGCACTTGCGAACGATGCCGCGTTTGGGGCTGTATTTGGGCACGTCGTATGGGCATTTCAAGACGCAGTATTGGCAACCGATGCACTGGTCATCCAAGTGGCGGACGATGCCGGTGAATTCATCTTTTGCGTAGGCTTTGACCGGGCAACCGTCCATGCAGGCGGGGTGCGCGCAATGATGGCAAGCCGAGGTGACCATCTGAAAAAATGGAGCGGAATCGTTGCCGCCTTGCAACAGGCCGACGGTGCGCCAAACTTCGTCTTCGTCCAATCCGTTCATGGAATGGCAGGCTGTGACACAGGCTTTACAGCCGGTGCAGGCGTCGAGATCAACTTCAAAAGCGTATTGTTCGCCGGGTGCGGGCTTGGTCAGCGGAATCAAGTCGCGGTAATACTTCTCTTGCAGCGGAGGTGTGTGAGCGTCGTGCGACCTCGAGAACCGCTCGACGGCGGTGAGGGTTTGCTGGTCTTTCAAAAAAAAGTCGATCAGGGCACGACCGTCAGCGTCAACAGTTTGCCCAGTGTGGGCGTTTTTGATCAATTTAATTGCCTTAACCTGTATCAATCCGCCCAAAAGTTAAGCGCTTTGGGTAGAATATCAAGGGAAGCAATCATGGGGCCGAATGCGGTTATCGTGGTGCAAGCGGTAACATCACTGAACGTGACCCGTTGTTCCCTCTCCCCTTGACGGAGAGGGCCGACGAGCCAGTTGTTCGGCTCGCGGGGTGAGGGGTAAACGTTGATTAATCCCAACGCGTTTTATTTAATCCACGCCCACCCCTCACCCGGCGAGCGAGTACGCTCGTCCGCCCTGCTATGTAACACGGTTGCAAGCCAAATCTCGAAATAAAAGTACTGAAGCCGTTGATCGTGCAGCCTGCTATTCAGTCGTTTTCCGTTGGGAAAAGACTCGTTTTCCGGAACGCTGATGGCGGAACAAACTCTCCCTCGGGGTGT
>JBAXUS010000429.1:0-2555 GCA_037129555.1 Planctomycetota bacterium | reverse complement strand
GGATGTGTCCCCAGACATTCACATAAAACGGACTGCCTTTGTGCTGCTCGATGAACTTGATCGCCTCATCGTAAATATGTGCGTCGCGCCCTCGATCATCCGACTTCTTCTTTTTCTTTCCGCCCACTTCATCCTCGCCCGCGCCGATGACATCAATGCCATACGTGCCGGGCTTTTGATCCGGTCCGATGTGCCATTTACCGAAGTGCCCCGTGACATATCCCTGCTTCTTCAGCAACTCCGTGATCGTGACATGATTCGCAAAACCTCCGTTCGCCGGATAGGTCGGATACGTCGCCGGAAACTTCGACGACATCAACCCTGTGCGCGCCGGGCAACAGGTGCAACCCGTAGCGTGGTACTGCATAAATCGCGTCCCGTCGCGCGCGAGCGAATCAATATTCGGCGTGCGTGCGTAGGGATGCCCGTAGCAATGCAGATCGCCGCATCCGAGATCGTCGGCCAGCAGAAAGACAATGTTCGGCTTCTCTGCTGTCGCCGCTGTGACGGGCAGACAAATCAAGAAACTGAGGACGACCAGTCCACTGATGATTTTGTTCATAGTGTAATCCTGATGTTCAGACTGAATCGCCCACATAAGCGCGTGATCTCACCACACATTCATGGCGAATGTGTCGTCAAATCACACGGTTCAATGTGGAATTTTCTCACATCGTATGGCGATGCCAACGGAAACCATGAGCAGGAACACATTGCGTGCCAACAGGTCAGTATCGTGATCAGCGAGTGTTCACGTTGACTCGGCAAATGGGACCATTGTCAGTACTGCCGGAACGCCAAGCATTAGAAATGCGCGAGAAATTTTCATAATGCCCCGACGCCCCACCTTCACCCTCTGCTCTTCTAACCCGCATTCGCTTCACTGGCTGGCGCCATTTGAAAGAGTACCAAGAATTCAAGCCATCAATTCCCCTCAATGCAATACATCATCTTGTTCGAGCGCAGGAATATCTGGCTCCCAACCACCGCTGGTGTCGCATTAAAATCTGAATCGTCGCCGGCGATTTTGTTTTGAGCGAGGACTTTAAATTCGGGTTTCGCCTCCAGAATAAATGCTCCATTCCGGCGGCTCGACACATAGATCTTCCCGTTCACAAGCACCGGCGATCCGTAAAAAGGTTTGCTGCCACCCCGCCCCGGACCGCGTCCGCCGGGACCGCCGCCTGAGCCGCCTCCTCCTGGCCCCGGGCGAGGTGGAGGTCCACCTGCTCCGCCGGGGCCGCCTTCTCGATTGCCGCCGCCTGCTTGCATGCCCGGAAGACGTTCTTTGAAGATCAGTTTTCCCGTCTTTGTTTCCATGCACATCGCTGAGCCTTGATCGTTGATGAAATAAAGATGCTCGCCGTTCACGACCGGCGACGGGACATATGACGCGTCCTGGCTCGTCCAGACGATGGCCGTCGCGGTCACATCGCCATCTCCGCCCGCGCGCACGGCAATCGATCCCTGGCGCGGATAGCCGCCCGTCGCGAAGACGATTCCGTTCGACGCGACCACTGTCGGCGAAACATTTCCAGTGATGCCGGTCGTCACAAACCAGCGGCGTTTTCCCGTCTCGATATCCAGGCCCCACATTTCGCCCGGAAGAGCCAGCACGAGATCCGTCTTTCCATCTGCGGCCTCGACGATGGCTGGCGTCGCGTAGCACAATTCCAAATTCCGGGCTTCAACTTTCCACAGTTCTTTGCCGGTCATTTTGTCGAGGGCAAAAAGCGTCCGCGCTTCCTCGGCCGCATTGACGATGACGGTGTTCTTATAAACAATCGGACTCGCGCACGAGCCCCAGCGGCGATTGCTGGACTGCTTCCCAAGATTCACTTTCCAGAGTTGATTGCCGTTCAGATCAAACGCGAGCGCTCCGGTTTTGCCATAGAAAACATAGATGCGTTCCCCGTCCGTCGCAGGCGTGCTGCTGGCGTAACCATGTTCGGTCAAGCCTCCGAGGTACGGATCTTCAGGGAGTTCTGCGGCGACGGCTTTGTCCCAGACAATCGCGCCGGTTTTCTTCTCCAGGCAGACGAGATGCCGCTTCAATGTCTCCGCACTTCCGCCCCCCGCAGTCCCATCGCCGTAACCCGAGTAGCACGTCACATACACGCGTTCGCCGAGCACAATCGGGCAGGACGACCCCGGCCCGGGCAACGCGGTCTTCCACTTCAGATTCTTCGACTCGCTCCACTCCGTCACAGGAGCCGCATCCGGCGCTGCGATCCCGGCTCCATTTGCGCCCCGGAATTGTAACCAATCCGACGCATTCGTGCACAAACACAGCGCCGCGCTAGTCAATAAAATGCATGTGAATTGAAGTCGAGTCATCGTGATCATCGTGAAGCGTCCGCAAGGTGAGGGTTCGTCAGTCCAAAGCTCTGTATCGAACGAATGTGTCGCGGGCAGGAACGGTTATCAGAACTTCTTGAAACAACTATGAAAAAGGGGAGCGCCACTGCGCTCCCCTGTCTCACCATTCAACTTTAAACCTTAAACCCATTCCGTTAGCAGCCCGTCGAAACCCACGCGCGTTTCTGCGAGGATTC
>JBAXUS010000428.1:0-2579 GCA_037129555.1 Planctomycetota bacterium | reverse complement strand
ACCAATCCATCGACCGTCACGAGCGCGACTTCGGGCGGTTGTACGGAGTACTTTACATCACGCGTGGCGTCGTCGGTCGCGCCGTCTGCGTACTTGGCGGTGACGAGCAATTGCTGCCGCGCGTCGGGACCTCGGAGGGTTACGGAGGTCGCGCTGTCCGGGCCGGCATGCAGCGCCAAGGACGCAACCGGCCGCACCGTGGCGACGCTGGAGGTGGCGGGTTTCTCTGCGGCGAGCGCCGGAGCGCAGCCGAGGAGGCTTCCGAAAATCAGCGCAAACGAGGTGGCGAGGCTTCGCATGGACTTAATTTTCGCTCCTGAGTGATGCCGGACATTCCTGTTTCGGCGAGGCGCAGCACCTCGTCCGCTGACAATGCGCGGCCCCAAATCGCAAGTTCATCCACCCGGCCTCGCAGTGCGCGATTCGACGGATCGATTTTCGTATCGGACAGCCAATTGCCAAGCCGGCACGAACCAGGACGCAAGGCTTCGTCTTTCGGCCATTGACGCTCGCGAGAAAGGACTCCATTTACGTAGATCTGTTGCGAGCGAGTTCGCGTCGACAAAACGGAAGCGACATGAGTCCATCTTCCGACAGGAACCGAGCAATTGAGGACCTTGTCTTTGTAGCTGCCCTCGAACACCACCCCACCGCGTGGAAACCCCTGCCTGTTCAATTGGAAGTGGATGTCGCCGGGGTCATACCCATCAGAGTTCAATATCGAATTGAGTTCGAAGTCCAACCGGTCGATCTTCAACCACGTTGCGATTGTCAGTTCCTGATACTCACCCGGAATTTCGAGTTGCACGAAATCGGTGTCGCGATCAAAAAGCAACGCTTCTTTCCCCGGCCATCGTCCCGAAACCCAACGTGCGCCTGCAATCCGGCCGTCAGCGATGGCTTGTCCGCCGTTTGCATTCGTTAGCACGGACTCGTCCGCTGTCTTGCGAAACGGAAAGAACGCCAGCAACCCGCTACTTTTCTGCAGTTCCCGTTCGTGTTGCTCCCAGCGCTGAAATCCGATCGAGCCGGGGGGCGGAAAGTCGCTTTGTTTTAGCGTCGGCGCCACACCGATCACGCCATCAACATACCGTGAAGACTTGCCTTGCTTGATCTCCGACAATACCTTTCCCGACTTGGGATCGGCGATATTGACCTGGCCATCGAAGACATATAGGTCGCTCGCGCTGCTGCCAGGATCCACACTCAGGCCGAATTCGGTACCGAGGACTACGTAGTCGGCAGCCGGAGTCGCAATGGTGAACCCTTTGGCGGTCGGCGGAACAGTGACCCGAAGTTTTCCATACGCCAGCCGCACATGCTGAGAATCCGTCACAACGAATCTGGCCGGAGCACTCAGAACCATCTCGGCGCCCTGTGCAAACCGCAAATGCACGACGCCCTTGAGCAACTCGTACTCGCCGGGAGCGAATTGCACGCCATTCGGCGTTCGTCCCGAAGCGAACTCCGCTGCGGCTTCACTGACCAGCAATGCCGCCACCGAATCCGTCTTCGGAACCAGGCTGGTTGTGGGGCTGTGCGACTTGCTGGAGTCTGCAGGATCGAACATCTTCAGCACTGCAATGACCATGATGCTGGCCGCCGCCACTCCCGCCGCGAAGGCCACAAACCATCTCGTGCGCGACGCACGGACCGGAGCGATCAACGACATTCGGGCCGATCGCTCCTTCGACACAGCCGCCACGTAGTTCCACTGCAGTACAGTGTGGAGGGCCATGAATTCCCGAAATGCCCGCCGCGTTTCGGGATTCGATCGCAGCAAATCGCCAAGCTGCTGTTCGTCCGCTTCCGAAGCGATGCCATCGGCGCAGCGATTAAAGAGCGCTTCTAGTTCTTCCTTTGTCCAGTTCATGCGTGTGACTCCTCGACGAGCGACTTCTGTATGCACTCCAACAACCCATGGCGGATTCGCCGAAGTTTGTCGGAAACGGCCTTGGGTGTAGTTCGACCCGCCTTCGCCATGGAATCGACCGATGCATCCGGTGAGTAGCGCCGAGCGATCAGTTCGCGTTGCTCAGGCCTGATTTTTTGCAAACACGAAGCCAAAGCGTGCCGACGGGCTTCGAATACCTGTTCCTCTGCCACTGCTTCGTCCGCGAGCAACTGAATGAGTTCCTCATCGAAAACGTCCCGCAATTGCTGCCGTCGGTGCCGCTTGAGCCAAGCCCGCGCCTGCCACTGCGCGAAACGCATCGCCCACGGCAGAAAAGGGCGGTTGGCATCAAACTCCGCTGCCTTCCCCCACAACACGAGGTTGGTTTCCTGCAAAACGTCATCCGCATCTGTCGGATTCCAGATGATCGAAAGAATGAAGGCATGCAACTGCTGTTGCGATTGAGTGATATGCGCGACAAATTCAGCGGAAGCAGTCATAGGAACTCGTTTCAATCGATATTTAGTTTACAGGATAGACTCCCAAGTGGTCCATCTATTCTTACTTTAGTCGCATACCCTCAAATCCCGCGCTTTTTTTTGTGAATCGGCAAACAAAAGCTGTGCGCGATTTTGTGGCAGATGCGAACCTTGAATGACCAGCCAGTTGTTGTCACGAGCAAGCG
>JBAXUS010000427.1:0-2644 GCA_037129555.1 Planctomycetota bacterium | reverse complement strand
TTTTGCGGTCAAAACGCATCGCTGTGGCCCCTGTAACGCAAATAAAAGCCGGTTGTGGTCGTTCCGATGCCCGTTTTCCCCATTTTGGCCATGCACGGTGTGCAATCGAGTCCAATCCGAACGCTTGACACTATGTCAACGCAAATTTCCCCGCGCTTTTGCGGGGCGTGGCGTTTCCGCCTGTGTTTGAATGCACTTTAACAAGTCAGCGGCGGATTCGTAGCTTCAACCTTCGTGTCGGGCCAATTCGGCTTCTTCACGAACAGTGCGGCGCTCACGCCACACCCTGTTGATACAAATACTTTTGAAACCCGGCGAACACCTTCCCGATTTCGTCCGGGTTACCCAAATCGGCCACGGCGTCGGCAATCGAGTTGTGATACTTCAATCGCAGCAGCGGCGTCAGCTTTTCCGGGTCCAGTTCTTCCACGCCTTGGCTCACATAGTGCGAGAGCACGAAGTCGAGGAAGGCTTGTTGTTTGTTGTTGAAATGGACACTGATTTCGCGCTTGGCGCTCGCGGCTCGATCTTCGCGGCTGAGCGGCTGCATGGCGTATGCCACGTGTGCCAGCACGTCGAACAAATCGCTCTTTTCGGCCTCGATGATCTTTTGCATTTCAGCTAATTGCGCTGGGCCGAAGCCCTTTTCAGACAGTCCATTCAGCAGCTTGCGGCGCGTTTTTGGGTCGCCCCAGATTTCGCGGAGTTCTGTTTCGTTCTTGAAGAATTCCGGGAGCTTGCCGAAGAGTTGTTCCATGAATTGTTGCGCGGACATGGGTGAACCGTTCGGATGCCAGAACGTAGTCATGCTCATGTGCTGGATGCTGCGTTCTTTTCCATCCGCGAGTTTGACTTTCGCTTTTCGCGCACGTTCGCACACGCATCGGACCATTCCGCAGACTTCGCACGGCTCTTGCGGGCACGTGCAGGGCTGCTTCCCACAGTCCGGGCAAATCTGTTCAATTCCGCCACACTCGCACGGGCGGTGGCCGCATGTTGGACACGGCTCTGGGTCAAGCGGTTCGCCGTCCCATTCTGGGTCGTTGAAATGTTGATGCGCTTTCACGAAATCGTAAATCGTGAAATAGTCTTTGCCCTCGAATAGCCGGGTACCACGACCGATAATTTGTTTGAACTCGATCATCGAATTGACCGGGCGCATGAGCACGATGTTTCGGATGTTGCGGGCGTCCACGCCGGTCGAAAGTTTTTGCGACGTAGTGAGAATCGTTGGAATCGTTTTTTCGTTGTCCTGAAAATCGCGCAAATGCTGCTCACCCAACGCGCCGTCGTTGGCCGTGACCCGTTGGCAATAGTTCGGGTCCGTGCTGCGTTTCATTTGATTGATTAAGTCTCGCACAACCAGTGCGTGTGCTTGCGTAGCACAGAACACCAGCGTCTTCTCGTTCTGGTCGATCATGTCCATGAAGAGCTTCACGCGGTACTCTTCGCGCTTCCGAATTTCGATGATCTTGTTGAAGTCTTTTTCTTCATAGCGTTTGCGCTCGTCAATCTCGCCTTCGATCACGGTGTCGTCTGCCGTGAACATGTATTCGTCCAGCGTGGTTTGTATCTGCTTCACCCGGAACGGCGACAAGAATCCGTCGTTGATTGCGTCTTTCAACGAATAGGTAAAAACCGGCTCGCCAAAATAAGCATAGGTGTCCACGTTGTCCCGGCGCTTCGGCGTGGCCGTCAAGCCAAGCTGCACGGCGGGAGCGAAGTAGTCAAGGATGCCGCGCCACGTGCTTTCGTCGTTGGCCCCGCCCCGGTGACACTCGTCAATGATGATGAAATCAAAAAAGTCCGGTGGGTAATCGCCGAAGTACGGAGACGGCTGGCCATCCTTCGGCGGGCCACTCATGAATGTCTGGAAGATCGTGAAAAAGAGGCTTCCGTTTTTCGGGACGCGGCCTTTTTTTCGAATATCGTCCGGCGAAATTCGGACCAGCGCGTTGTCTTCAAACGAAGCGAACGACGTGAAATCGTTGAACGCCTGATTGGCCAGAATGTTTCGGTCAGCCAGAAACAGAATGCGCGGACGGCGCAACGCTTCTCCGCTCAAACTCCATCGAGCAGAGAAGAGCTTCCACGCGATTTGAAACGCGGTACTCGTCTTGCCCGTACCCGTGCTCATGGTCAGCAAAATGCGTTTGTTGTTTTCAGCGACTTGCGCGAGCACCCGTTCAACCGCGATTTGCTGGTAGTAATGAATCGACCAGCCGCCGCCTTTGTCTGGAAAGGAAACAGCCGCGAATCGGTCTCGCCAGACGTTGGCGGTTGCGAACGTCAGATTCCACAGCTCGTCTGGCGCGGGATACCGATCAAGAGTGTCTTGCTCCCGGCCCGTCTCCATATCGATGCAGTAAATGCCGCGCCCGTTCGTGGAGTACGCGAATCGAAGCGCCAGCTTCCCGGCGTAATCCTTGGCCTGTCCCACGCCTTCAGACACTTCTTGATCGAACGCCTTGGCCTCGATCACCGCCAAGCGCATGTTGCGGAATTCGAGAACGTAGTCAGCCGTGAGCGGATTGGCTCGTCGTCCGCGCCCTTCGATACGACCAGGCGTAATGCGATACTCGCGCCGAATGCGACTGCCCTCGACGACACCCCAACCCGCAGCCGCAAGCGCGGGGTCGATGTG
>JBAXUS010000426.1:0-2675 GCA_037129555.1 Planctomycetota bacterium | reverse complement strand
CATCAAAGGACGCTTGAATCTCCGCGCCTGCTTCGTTCGCGCGCTTGCCGACGACGGGCTTCTGATCTTTCGGCACTTCACCCATGCGGCCAAGCACCTGCTTCAAACGCCCGCGCGTTCCCAAAAATTCCACGCGCGCCGCTTCCAGCGTGGCCGCATCTGTTGTCGCTTCGAACGCCGTTTTCGCGTCCAGAACCAGAGCATTCAAATCGTCGAGCAAAGCCATTCCAAAACTCCTCACAAATCAAAATACGGCCCCTCGTGGCCGGGCAGCCGCGTAAATCAAAAGGACTAGGGTAGGACAAAATCGCTACATATTACTATAAAGGAGGAGCGATAAATTCGCTTCGACGAATTTGAGACGCGACTGAAATTTTGATGTCGAACCCGCGTCACTGGCATCGAAAAAATTACGGCTCAAACTCCTGCGGCTTATCAATAGGGCGGAGTAGTTTTTTCAGCTCCTCCTTCGATGAGTCTTTCGATTTCGCGTCAAACGGGTCAAGTTTGATCTCATCCAATTTGACATGTTCGCCGGCTTTTATGGTGAACGTGGCGACTTGGAGATCGGGTTTCTCGCCGGCCAATTCCGCTTCCGCTGTGTCCTCAATAAATTGATAATAGTTGAAATTGACAAACACTGTGTAATCGCCCGGGAGTAGGTTTTCGATTTCAAAAGCGCCGGGTTCGCGTTGTTTGAATTCTTTCGGCGGTGTGCCGATGATCGTCATGGGTACTCGCGGGGTGGAGGACGTTCGCGGTATCTGCACATTGCCGGATGCCAGCGAGTGAGGGCCGCGCGCGCTTACCGAGATCGTGCATTCTTGCGCGTTGATGGCTTTGAATGGTGCGGCAGTAAACGAAATGCGCCCCGACGCTCTCCCGGTCCCGTGTTTCAAGTCGGCGGGTACGGCGGCGAGAGTCACCAAGGCTGCGCGAGACTCAACCGCCTTGACGTCGAACGGACCGGCGGACGGATTTGCAGTCAGGCTGTTCGGTAGCGGTTCATGTATAAAGCGTTGCAGTTCGGTCACAATGAGACGGTAACGTCCGGGTTTGAATCCGAAAAATTCAGCTCGTCCCGATGCATCTACATACCCTTCTTCGTCTGAGAAAAACTGATTAGTCGTGTGATCTTCGAACGGTGTGAGTCTTACGCTGCACCCGGCGAATTCTTTACCGCAGTCAATCACAATGCCGCCGGGTCGGACCATCTCGGCGACGAGATTCTGCGGAACGGCTGCCTGAATTGTAACGGGGTCTTCAGGTAGTGTGAATCGGATCTGATTCTTCTGCACCAATCCGGGCGAAATAAACTCCAGCATGTGAATTCCTGGGAGTACTTTGGAGAACGCGAACTCACCGTTCGTCTGCACGATTTCGTAACACGTTCCATCCAATGCTGCGACAGACGCGCCTGCTGAAAAACCATCCGGCACGCGTACGCGCCCGGCAATACGGACACCCGGTTGCATGACAATCGTCACGTCTGTATCTGCGTTCGCCTTGACGGTGGCGTTGCCCGCGCGATGCGGCAGATAATAACCATCGAGCAGTGCGCCCAATTCGCGTTCGCCCGCTGCGAGGCCGGTCAATCGAACGACGCCTTTCGCGTTGGTGAATGCGTGGTGCTGTTGCGGTTGATTTCCCTCGGGATCCTCATTGCGGAAGTACTGATCCGAATTCTTGTATCGCGCGACCTTCACTCCTACGAGCGCCTTGCCGGTGGGATCTGTAACGGTCACTCGCAGCGTTCCGTACTCTTGCGCTTGCAGCGTGTACCTGCGCCCGGACTCCAATGGGCCTTCCACTAACAACGGCTTGCAACCGGCATGATTGATCAGGAGCGAGCCTTCGATCTTGGTACCGTCTTTGGCATTCGCTTTCGGAATTTCGACTGTAAATGCGCCGTTTGGATTTCCATCGTCATTGGTTTCCACTTGAGCGTCCCGCATGTCCGATCCAGTGTAATAACGGATGAACGGCGCGGTGGCTGGTGAACCGTCAGGCATGAACACGCGCCCTTTAAATGGAGTGAGTTCGAACGTGGCCGCGCCCGATTTGACGATCACGTCGGGAACTGTCGTCTGTTTTTCGCCTGAGACTTCAAGGCCGAATACATAAGCACTGGGCAGCGCATCGTCATCGTTTGAGCGGCTGTGCGCGCCGACGATCAGAACGTATTTCCCAGCTCCGACTGTTTCAAATTGATACTGCCCCTTTCTATCTGTGCGGACTTCAATCTGCATCTGATTTCCGTTTGCGTTTGTCTGGCCGTTCTGTTCGGCGACGAAATCTTTTTCCGTCATCAACTTCACGGAGATGTTCTTCGCCGGTTTACTGCTGCCATTTAAAATCCGACCTTTGAGGGTGCCAGCTTTTGTTGCGATGCTCTGAGGCAGTTGTACTGGCCGCACTGTTTCACCTGCTTTGACGACGATTTCAGTGCGTAACAACGTGACTTCGGACTCAGGCGTTTTGTCGCCGTCGGTTTCAGCATTGGCGACCAATTGATAGGTACCAGGCGTCACGTCTTCGATCACAAGTACGCCATTTTCGTCCGTCTCCTTCTGGTCGCTGTGCAGCGGCAGAGCGTGAACCAATGCTGGAATGAGCAGCTTTTTGGCTTCGGAATAAATCGGTACAATAAAAAACGAAACCGGCTCCTTCGCTTT
>JBAXUS010000425.1:0-2680 GCA_037129555.1 Planctomycetota bacterium | reverse complement strand
TCGTCGAGCTGAATCCAATCAATTCCATTGGTTTTAATTCTGCGCAACTGACCCGCACCATGCCCGTAAATAATGGACACATAGCAACCGCGCAACGATCCGCGATGATTCAATGGATCGTTCACCGGATCGTCGGCCACCCAGCTCTTGTCGCGATCAAGGGCAATTGAACGGCTGATCCACTCAAATTTCCCAACACAAACGGTGTTGGTATCGACCCACGAATCCACTGTAATGTACTCACGCAGCGCATTGAATTTCACCTCGCGTTCAAGCGTTTCCAACTCCGGATGAGCGACATTTTTGACCACTGTCAATGCATCGCGAACGTCCTCAATCGACGCGAAACGCCCGGTCTTCAATTTTGATCGATACGCGGCAATGGCATAACCGTCTCCATATTGGGCCGCGCCACTCGGGCGGAGTTTCATCGGACGGCCCTGGGAATCCGTCCCATAGTAAATGTCTTTGTTGGTTGGCGAATCGTCTTTGTTTTTGCCATAGCCGACGGCTCCTTCCAAATCCCAGCGCGCGGGTTGGATCATCTCTATTTCCGCAGCAACCAATGGCGGACCGATCACACGGCAGAGATTGTCGAGCAACACACCCAGGTTGTCACCGGCGTTCACGTTGATTTTGGACGACGCATCAACAATGTTCATAACGTACCGGTCGCTGTTAGATTCAAGACTCGAACCGATGGCGCGCGTGTAGGAATTGTATTGACCCGCTTTGCTGAAATCGCGCTCTGCATACGAAATGCGCCGGGTTGCGCCGTTGCGCCAATCCACTCCATACCAACTGTCTGTCGGATCTTCGGTCTTCACCAACGCCTGCTCGCGCAATCGTGCAACCGAGTCTGCAAGACCTGCATGAGCGAGGAGCGCCGCACGCACGGATTCCGTGTAGCGACTGGCAGACTTCGATTGGCTGATTGTCAGTGTGTAGAATCCTGCGCTCATCGCCGCGAGAATCGTCAACACGCCGGCCACCATGATCAATGTCACGCCGCGCGGGCGGCAATTGTCACATCGTTTTCTTTGCATGTCCTCTAGCTTAGACGAGCACTGTGAATTGATGATAACCTGCTGATTAAGGAACCTTGAATCTCAGGTGAAGATGAAAAATACGCGGCACATGTGTGTCAAATCTTCACATATCCAACAACACAGATTCAACCCCGCTCCAAACTCCCTTAATAAAGTTATCGTAATATTCCGCTCATTCGTCCGCCGGATGCAATGGCGGAATTGAGAACGATGGAAACTAGCTGGAGACACAATGAATCTCACGTGTTCGAATGACATTGTCTGGAGTCCCATGGATAAGGGCGCGCTGCTGGTCCGCCCCGCCGACGGGACCGCATGGACTCTGAACGCCCCAGCCGCATTTCTCTGGTCGTTTATTGAATCGACACCATCAGTTGCGCACCTTTCAAACGCGGCTGTGAACGTATTGGGCTGGAGCCGAGCACGCGCTGAGCACGAAGTCCGCGCTTTTATCGACGCGTTAAACGTACATCAATTGATTGTCGCTGCACCGATAGCGCCTGTTCATAGCAGTCATGTGTCATGGTCATGCGCGATGGCGCTTGGAGACGCAAGCCCGCTGATTCAGCTCCGTACGCTGGGAACAAACGCCCGCCGCCGTCCCTCGCCGCGTGGCAACAGCAGTCCGGGTTGATCATTCATCTTTCATTTTCAGGAACTCTTCATGTCACGTTTTATTGATCGTATTGTCCTCTGTGGTTTGATGGCGTGTGGGATCGGCGCTGCGGAGTTGCCGGCGTTGGTAAAAGAGAATTTCGACGCGGTCGACATCAGTGCGCTTTCTTCCGGATGGCATAAAGAGGAAGGGCAGAACCTGTCGCTGATCGACGAGAAGGGCCGTGGCCGGGTCTTGAAAATCGTCAACAAATCCGGGCAGACCTCGGGCCTCGATCTTAAACTTGATCCGCGCATCGTCGCAGGAAAAATCCTCGATATTAAATTCGATGCCAAGCTCCTCGCGACGTATGAAAAAATATCTGGAAAGTTTTATGCCGGGCCGAAATTCAAATGTACGGCCAAGCCTGCTGATGGTGGCAAAACGGTCTACGGTAACTTCACGATCAAGAACGGCACGACCGAGTGGGCCACGCTTGAAGGCCGGTTTATTGTTCCCGGCAAAGTCAGTTCCGTCACGGTCGGTCCGTGCGTCGAACTCTCCGAAACGATTGCATTGTTCGACAACATTGTCGTCACTATTGTTAGTTCAGACAAGCATCCAGAGATGACAAAAGAAGAACGCGCACCTGCAGCTCCTACTCCCGTTCCTCCACCCGCTTCAAAAAAAGTTGACCCGCCACCGGTCGATTTCAAAATCGGCACCGGAACAAAAGACGCTCCTAAAGATGAGCCCAAAAAAGATAAAAATGATGCCGAGAAGCGCAATGCAGAAGCCGACAAACTGCTAGAAGAAGCCGACAAACTCACCGATCAAGCCGACAAACTCATTGAGCAAGCCGAGAAATTGAAGGCCCGCGCAACCGACCTTAAAACGCTTGGAAAACCGCAGGACGAATAGCTTTCATCAGTACCATTCATCCATTATACGGGCTAAGGGTACGTCCAAAAAAGGACGGAATCTTATTGACTCGCGCACAGCCAAAGCGGCTATCTAAACTAATTAAGGAGTGGAA
>JBAXUS010000424.1:0-2688 GCA_037129555.1 Planctomycetota bacterium | reverse complement strand
CATCGGCCCGAATGGCGCGGGCAAGACCACCACCATCCGCTTCCTCACGACGCTGCTGAAACCGACCAGTGGCAGCGCGTGGGTTAACGGTTACGAAGTGACGCGGCAGGTGGACGACGTCAAGCGCTCGATCGGGTTTATGCCGGACACATTCGGCGTGTACGACGGCATGAAGGTGTGGGAATTTCTCGACTTCTTCGCGACGGCGTACGGCCTCCTGCGCAGCAAACGCAAATCGCTGATTGATGACGTGCTGAATCTGGTGGACCTGACGTCCAAACGCGACGCGCTGGTCAACGGTTTGTCGCGCGGCATGCAGCAGCGGCTGTGCCTCGCAAAGACGCTGGTCCATGATCCGCCAGTGCTGATCCTCGACGAACCGGCCTCCGGTCTCGATCCGCGCGCGCGCGTCGAAATGAAAGCGCTGCTTAAAGAATTGCAGAAGATGGGCAAGACGATTCTGGTGAGTTCGCACATCCTTCCGGAGCTGGCTGATTTCTGTAACAAGATCGGGATCATCGAACGCGGCAAGCTGCTGGCGTCGGGCGCGGTGCAGGACGTGATCCGCTCGATCCGCATGAACCGCATCGTCGAAGTCGTGCTCGCGAAGCCGTCTGAAATTTGTGAAGTCACGCTGGCGCACCACGAACACGTCCGAAATCTGACCGCGACCGAATGCCGTTACAAATTCGAATTCGCCGGGAACGACGACGACGTGATCGCGCTGCACCAGCATCTGATGCGTCTCGATATTCAAGTCGTCTGGTTCAACGAAATCCAGGCGGATTTGGAAGAGGCCTTCATGAAAATCACGAAGGGGTTGGTCGCGTAAATTTAAGTAGAGCCGAATTTTATTCGGCTCTGGTTGATTCGAGACTCGATAAAGCCGATTAAAAATCGGCTCTACATGTCTCAAGCAAATTGTTTCTCGGCGGGAGTGTTTCCCGCCGAGACAGAAAACTTTGTCACGGTGGAATTTCATGTCCAACGCCAATGCCGCCGCGCAACCCGTCGAACCGCCGCCGCTCAATCAAGAGCGCATCCGGTCGCCGCGCGAAGACCTGTCGATCACGGACCGGCTCTTCCTTGCCATCGAAAACCCGGTACTGCGGCGGGAGCTGCTCACCGCGTTGCGTTCGAATAAATCGTTTGTGCTTCAATTCATTTACCTGTCGATCCTGGGATTGATCGTGTACCTCGCTTGGCCTGAAGGGCTGGTCGCTGCGAAATCAGAACTCGCCCGCAAGCTGTTTAAGACGTTCGGCGAAAGCCAACTGGTGTTGCTCTCGATCATGTCGCCGGCGTTTTCAGCCAGCGCGATGACGATTGAAAAAGAACGCCGCTGCATGGATTTGCTGCTTACGTCGCCGATTCGCCCCAGCACGATTCTGATGGGAAAATACATGTCGTCGGTTGTGTATCTGCTGCTCCTGGTTGTGTCGTCCGCGCCGGTTATTTCAGTCGTGATGTGGATGCCGGGGACGGGCGTTGATGAAGTCGCGGGGCTGTATGTGATGTTGATCGCAGTTGCGTGTGCGTTCGGCATGATCGGGTTGACGTGCTCGGTTTTCTTCCACCGCAGCCAGACGAGCCTCTCGATCACGTATATGATCGTCCTGCCGCTCGCACTAATTTTGTTTATCCTTGCGCATTCATTCGACGGATTTTTTCTGCTCGCGTGGGCCGTGTGGCCGTCGGCCGCGCTAGTTGCGCTCGCGATTATTTTGTATCAGTCCTGCCTCGTGCGCCTGCGCCAGCCGTTTGATCCGGTCTTCAAAGCGCAAGAAGAAGAAGACGTGACCACGCAGACGGGACTCGTCCTGGTTCGCGACCGTTTTCCGGATAATCTTCTCGCCCCGGCGAACGCGAATGAGCTGCTGCCGGACAATGTCAATCCGATGTATCAGAAAGAAATCCGCAGCGAAATCTTCGGGCGCGGTACATTGTTTTTGCGATTGATCATTCAAATCAGCATGTTCATGTCCGTGGTCGCGTTGACGTTTTTGTTTCTCGGAAAAGAGTTCGTCTTCGTCGATTTCCTCGTGATCTTCACGATGCTGATCGCACCCGCGTTCGCGTGCAATACATTCACGCAAGAACGAGAGCGCGGGACGCTCGATTTGTTGCTCACAACTTTGATCCGTCCGAGCCAGATTGTGTTCGGAAAATTTCTGTCGTGCATCCGCCTGTCGTTGTTTTTAACTGGGCTGGTCGGCGTGACGCTGTGCTTTTATTTGTTTATTAATGCAGGCAACGAAGGCTTCGTGGACCGCGCGATTTATCTGTCGATTTACTTCGCCATTCTGCTCGTGACGATCATGTTTGAAACGTCGCTGGCGATGTTCTTTTCGCTGCTGTTGCAAAGCACCGTCCGGAGCATGATCACGACGTACGCGGTTGTGCTGGTGCTCTTCGCGGTGCCGGTCGCGGCGAACCAATTGCTGATCGCGTTTACGCAAATGAAGCAGTCGGAATTTTTCTACGCACTGATGACGAGCCCGTTTTACGCGATTCATACGGTCGTGCCGAAAGATGCCAAGATTTCCGGCGACACATCCGTGTGGCCCTATTACATTGGTTTCTGCGTGATCACGAGTGCGCTGGCGATGGGGTATGTTTACTCTCAGTTCGAGCGGAAGAGCCTGCAATCGTCGAACACAAAATAGACCCAGCGCCGAGGCGGCGCAA
>JBAXUS010000423.1:0-2688 GCA_037129555.1 Planctomycetota bacterium | reverse complement strand
CCCCTAACCCCTCTCCCCCAAGGGGAGAGGGGAACCGAATACGCGCAAAGTTTAAGGTATAAGGTTGTCGCTGTTTTTGAATTCACTGTGCGAATGAAAGACACGGAATGAAAGAGTATCTTTTCAAACTTATCGGCATCGACGCCTTCGATGGAACGTCGGTCTCTAATTGGCAGATTAATTTTGCCAACATGAAGACCAACTTTCAGCGATTGATTTTCGTCCTGCTGTCGCTTGCCCTGGGATTCGGCATTTGGTGGATTTACACCCGCGAACCCGACTACTGCTCGACCGCGAAAAAGCGTGTCATGGCCGCCTGTCGCATGGCCGGTGTTTTCATTCTTTTGTTGATCGTAGCCAACCCCGTCCTCGCCGTCTTTGTCAAAGGTTCAGCCAAGGGTAAAGTGATCGTTCTCGTTGACGATTCGAACTCGATGTCACGCGTCGATAAATTCAAAAAGTCTGAAGACAAAGTCATCGCTGCGCATGCGCTCGGAAAATTGCCGTTGAATGTCTCCGATGCGACGCGCCTCGCTGTTGACGTTGAAAAGTCAGTCACGTCCACATCCCGCATCGACATCGCGCGCGGCATGTTGAAAAACAAGGACATTGCATTGCTCGAAAAGCTCCAGGAAAAATTCGCGATTGAAGCATGGAGTTTTTCGAAGGGCAACGAAGCTGAAATGCGCCGCCTTGGGTCCGACATGCCGGTGCTCACAGCCGCTGCGTTCGACGATTTGAAAACAGAAGGTTCCGTCACAGAAATGGGAAATGCGTTGCGCGCCACGCTGAAGCGCTATAAAGGTCAGCCGCTCTCCGGCATCGTTCTGCTCACTGACGGCGGAAGCAACAAAGGCGAGGACCCGGTCACCGTTGCTGGCGAATCGCCCGTCCGCATTTTCCCCGTTGGTATTGGCGTTCCTGAATCGCAAGATGTCGCGCTGGCGCATGTGTTCATGGAGAACAAAGTCTTCGTAGACGACCTTGCTCCCATTACGGTTCGCATCAAACAACACGGTTATAATAATGAACCAGCGAAGTTGACTGTCACGAGCGACGGTACTGAAATCGCTTCGATGAACGTGATCCTGAAAGAGACTGGCGAGCAAGCTGAGACGATCCGCATCAAGCCCAAAATTGCCGGTCGATTCACGTACAAGATCGAGATTCAACCCGACCGCAACGCGTCCGAGGATATTGAACCATCGAACAATTCGAAGCTGCGCGAAGTCGAAGTCATCGACCAAAAGATCAACGTCCTGATGGTCGAAACCGATCCGCGCTGGGAGTACCGCTACCTCAAGAATTCGCTGGGGCGTGACAAGCGCGTGAATCTTAAAGTACTTTTGCGCGGACCGGACATGGCCGAACTCGCCAAGCCCGGATCGAACTACCTGAAAGAATTTCCGACGCGCGAAGAGCTCTTTAAATTCCACGTCATTGTCTTCGGAAACATGTCCGCCACGGATGGATTTTTTACGGAGCACGACATTGATAACCTGCGCCGCTTTGTCCTCGACGAAGGGGGCGGCATGTGGTTTATCGCTGGCAAGAATAACATGCCCGACACGTTCCGCGATTCGCCGTTGAGTGTCTTGCTGCCCGTCGAACTTGACGCCAACAGCCCACCCGTTACGGCTGAAGACGAACAGAACAATCCGATGACGGATCCGTATCGTCTCGTCCTGACCAGCGAAGGTCGAACGCATTCGTTGACTCGCCTGGAAATGTCCAACGCGGAGAACAGCGAGGAAACGAACGCCGCGCTTTGGGATGCTGTTCCGGAAATGTATTGGTACCACAAAGCGATCCGTCCCAAACTCGGTGCTGCCGCGTTGATCGTTCAAGGTTTCGGCAAGAGTGGCCCGGCATCGCGCCGCGACTCGCCGACGCCTTTGTTGGTGACGTCGCAGGTTGGTCGTGGGCACGTGCTTTATCAGGGCTTCGCTGATCTCTGGCGCATGCGTTTTCCGACAGAACTCGGACCCGACGCGCTTGAACGATTCCACGGCCACGTGGTTCAATACCTCGGTATGCCGAAGTTGCTGGGCCGCACTGCGCGAACTGAAATCACGACCGACCGCGAAGAATATTTCGCTGGCGACCGGATTCGCATCAACGCTCGCGTCCTCGAGAAAGGTACGCTCGATTACTCCAAGGCTGAGAAACTCGCGGCGGTCTTTACGAACCTCGCCGATGAGACGTCTAAAGTCGATTTCGAATTGACGCCCGAACCTGGTGCGCGGGGCATCTTCCGTGCTGAAGTCCCAGCCAACGCGATTGGTCGTTTCCGCATCACGCTTCGCGACGATGTCGAAGACGGTGCGCACACTGATTTCAGTGTCCAGATTCCGCAAATCGAAATGGAGAATCCGGACATGCGCAAAGACCTTTTGGAAAACATCGCCAAGGCTTCAGCTGTCTCTACGAAGACAGCGGTGGATGAAAAGAACCCGGTGCGCATGTATCTCGCTGATCAAGCTGGTGAACTTGTGAAGGATATTCAGGAAGCACAGAAGGATGTTCC
The DNA here is from genome assembly GCA_037129555.1 of Planctomycetota bacterium. Classification (GTDB taxonomy): domain Bacteria; phylum Planctomycetota; class SZUA-567; order H5-PLA8; family H5-PLA8; genus JANXLS01. The sequence continues at coordinate 161 of JBAXUS010000423.1, read as the reverse complement.
GCCGGTTCGCCGCGAAAGCCCGTTGTGGAGTTCGCCGCTGTTGCTGCTGTTGTTCACGCTGTTCATGGGCACCGAATGGCTGCTGCGTAAACGCAGTGATTTACTGTAGGACTGCGGTTTTGTTCCCCTCGCCCCTTGGGGGAGAGGGGTTAGGGGTGAGG
>JBAXUS010000422.1:0-2713 GCA_037129555.1 Planctomycetota bacterium | reverse complement strand
CTCGCATACATCACCAGCTCGCCCGGATTTTTGTAAAACCATTTCCCGGCCAAAACCCACGGCGAAAATCCGGCCACGCTGACAACGGTGAAGCCGATTACGCCATGCAATACCGACCGCGCCAGCGTTGGCACCGCCACCTTCTTGTTGGACGCGAGAACGCGTTGAGTGATCGAGTAAGGATCGAGTCCGAACCAGCCCATAATTGCTTCTCCATTATTCTGAGATGGAAACGATGCCGGACAAATCGCGGTGGTGTAATCCACTCTATCTACACTTAATCGCTGCCTTCGCGCCACATTTTCGCCGGAGAAACACCATGCCGACTCGCCACTCGCTCATCTGCCTCTGCATCGTTGCCATTGCGCTTCACGCATGCTGCGAAGAAAAACTGTCCGCGCCCAACGCTCCGCAATGGGAAAATGTCTCCAACGAATTCTACAAGAGCATCGGCGTCTACGACATGAAATCGGCATTCATGCGTCGGACTGTCGGCATGGCTGTCGCACCCACCGGCGACGTCTTCGTCCTCACCACCGGCCCCGGGATTTGTGCCAGTAAAGATCACGGCAAAACATGGTCCGTCGTCCCTGATAACAAAATCACAGGCCGATGCGAAACGGGTTTCGGTTCCACGATTGCGTATCCATATGATGGGCGCGTCGCCTTCTTCACGATTGATGGTACGGGCGGCGTGACGCTTGATGCTGGCCAGACATGGCGACCGTTTGCGCGGATTGTCCGCAACTTTGATTTCGCGGATATTGATTGGAGCACCAAAGACCCGCAGACGATCTTAGGCCTGGCGCACGAACCGTATTTCACGGTTCTCAGCACCAACGGCGGGCGGGCGTTTCAGCAGATCTATAAGGAGGCAGAAGCGCCGAACGCAGTTCAGAAAACGACCAAGCAATATCGCTTCGGACTCTTCGATGCGGACACGTTGCTTCGCTACCATCCGGACGCGGGCGTCATCGCAACGAGCACCGATGCTGGCAAGACGTGGAACGATGGGCCTAAATTCAAATTGTTGGGACGGCGTCCGTCGCACTTCGGAAAGAACATCTATTGGACCACCAGCGACGGCGTGATCATGTCTGAAAACGGTAAGGACTGGAAGCGCATCGGCAGCGAAATGCCGCAAGCGTTCTTTGGTCCGTTTTTTGGGAACAGCGAATCGGAGATGATGGTCGTCACCGAAAAAGGTTTTTTCATCACGCGCGACGGTGCGAAGACATGGACGAATGTTGCGCCGCTTTTTCTCGTACCTGATGGTTACGCGAAAAAGATCGACGCGTTCGGATCGTTTATGTACTTCGGCTGGGACGCGGCGAACAACATTCTGTACGCGTCGCAATTAGGCGGATCGTGTTTTCGGTTGAAACTGTAATCAACTGCCCAAAAAACTTGCTCGCACCGTCATTTGATTCTTGTTCCCGCTCCGTTAATATAGTCATGTTGTTTCACATTTTTTTGGACGAACGAAGGAGCAGTTCATGAGCGAGTCGTACATTCAGAATCTCTTCGCCGAACGCATCGGCGGCATCAAGTACGGTAAAGACACGGCCATTTACAAATTCGAGAAAATCAAGCGCGCCAAGCGAGCCGCCACGGCTGCGAATCCCGGCGTCGAACTCATCGACATGGGTGTTGGCGAACCCGACGAAATGGCGTATGCGAGCTGTGTGCAGGCGCTCGCCGACGAAGCAGCCAAGCCGGAGAATCGTGGTTACGCGGACAACGGCGGATCGGATTACAAGGTTGCGGCCGCGAAGTGGATGAACGATGTGTGCGGCGTTGCCGGCATCGATCCCGAAACCGAAGTCATGCACTCGATCGGTAGCAAAGGCGCGCTGACGGTGTTGCCGCATTGCTTCATCAACCCCGGCGACGTGGCCTTGATGACCACGCCCGGCTACCCGGTCTACGGTACGCACTCGAAGTACTTGGGCGGCAGCGTCTACAACTTACCGTTGACGGCGGCGAACAATTTCCTCCCAGACCTCGACAGCATTCCGGCGGACGTGTTGAAGAAGGCGAAGTCGCTCGTCATCAATTATCCGAACAACCCGACGGGCGCTTCGGCGACGCCGGAGTTCTTCGAAAAGGTCGTGGCGTTTGCGAAGAAGAACAACATCATCGTGATCCACGACAGCGCGTATGCGGCGCTGGTGTTCGAAGGCAAGCCGTTGTCGTTCCTCGCCACGCCTGGCGCGAAGGATGTCGGCGTTGAATTGCATTCGATGAGCAAGGCGTTCAACATGACGGGCTGGCGCTTGGGCTTTGTGGTCGGCAATGCGCTGATCGTCAAAGCGTACGGCGACGTGAAGGACAACAGCGACTCGGGTCAGTTCCTCGGGATTCAGAAGGCGTGTGCGTTTGCGCTGGGACATCCGGAGATCACGCGCGAGATTTCGGCGAAGTACAGCCGCCGCATGGACAATCTCGTCGGCGTGTTGAATTCGCACGGCTTCAAAGCCAAGAAGCCGAAGGGCAGCTTCTTCCTCTACGTCCCCGCGCCGAAAGCCGCGACGAGCGCCGATGGAAAACGCATCGAATTCACGAAAGCGGAAGAATTCTCGCAGTGGTTGATCACGAATGCGTTGATCAGCACCGTGCCCTGGGACGACGCCGGTTCGTATGTGCGCTTCAGCGTGACGTTCATCGCGAAGGGTGAGGAGCAGGAGAAGCGCGTGATCGGTGAGATCAACAA
>JBAXUS010000421.1:0-2717 GCA_037129555.1 Planctomycetota bacterium | reverse complement strand
TTGACGGACAATTATTGATCTGGGTAATAGATCCACGAATTTGCCGGGCCAGATTACTTTTCTGCTTTGCCTTCCGAGCAACAAGTCGTCATAATTCAATCCCAGCACCAACATGTTTTCTTTCGGGCAATTTACTCGCGATAGTGAGGGTTGGACATGCAGACGAGGATGCTCGTGATCGTCGCGGTTGTGTTGGGCTGTGTGAGTGCTATGGCGCAGGCTGCGGCCTCGCGTCCGTTTCCGCATCACACGACGTATGCGCCCGGATCCATACTTCCAAATCATCGCAGCCAAACGCAGCTCGATGATGATGTCCGCGCGTTCTATGACGATTGGAAAAGCAAGTACCTCATCGCAGCTGGGATGACGGCAGACAGTCGGACGCGTTATCGCATTTCATTTGGCAAAACCGATCCCAACCGCACGGTCTCGGAAGGGCAGGGCTACGGCATGGTGATTGTGGCACTGATGGCCGGGCACGATCCGAACGCGCAGCAGATTTTTGACGGGCTGTACGAATTTGCAATCGCTCATCCAAGTCACATCGAACCGCGTTTGATGTCGTACGAAATCCCAGAGCAGGCGGAGGTGGACAGCGCCTTCGACGGCGACGCGGATATTGCGTACGGATTGATGCTGGCGGATAAACAATGGGGCAGTGCCGGGACGGTGAATTATGCGATGGCGGCGAACGCGCGCATCGCCGGGATACTCGCGGCGACGATTGGGAAGGACAGTCATCTGCCGATGCTGGGTGATTGGGTGGATGGCCCTGGCGGAAAAAAATACAACCAATACACGCCACGCTCCTCGGATTTTATGCCCGGACACTTTCGCGCTTACGGGCGCTTCACATCGGATCCGGTGTGGAATGATGTAGTAGCGAAGAGTCAAAAAGTAATCGATTCGATACAAGCCCGCTCCAGCGCACCTTCCGGGTTGCTACCGGATTTTATTGTGAAGACGAATAAAGTCCCGCTCCCCGCCCCTGCCAAATTTTTAGAGGGTGCCCGCGACGGTGGCTACTATTACAACGCGGGCCGCGACCCGTGGCGGATTGGAACGGACGCGTTATTGAACGCCGATGCGACGTCAAAATCGGAGGTATTGAAGATGGCACTGTTCTTTAAAAAAGCGAGTGGTGGCGATCCGCAAAAGATTCGAGCGGGGTATTCACTTCGAGGCAAGCCGCTGCCGAACAGCAATTATTTCACAACGTTTTTCGTCGCGCCGGTTGGAGTCGCCGCGATGCTTGATCCGGGCAGCCAGACTTTTTTGAACGCGGTTTACGACAGTGTTCGGACATCGCATGAAGATTATTACGAGGACAGTGTGACGTTGCAGTGCCTGCTGGTGATGAGTTCCAATTTCTGGGATCCGACGCAATGATCGCGTTGGGAAAATGATTTGAACAGGGAGATGGAAATATGAAATGGACGTGTGCGTTTGCGCTGGGATGTGCAATGGTATTGAATGTGTTCGCGGGCGAATTCGAAGCGGTGAATCAAGCGGCGTTCGACGAGATTGTGCCCAAGGATGCGAAGGTTGAAAAGCTCGCCAGCGGCATGAAATTTTTGGAAGGCCCGGTCTGGGTTCCGAACGATGGCGGCTATTTATTGTTCAGCGACATTCCGACCAACCACATCAAGAAATGGACTGCGAAAGATGGCGTGACGGTCTTCCGCGATCCGAGCAACAACACAAACGGCCACTACTTGACGCTGGATGGATTGCTCGTCTCGTGCGAACATTCAGGCCGCCGGATTTCAATCACGCAAAAGGACGGAAAAGTCGAATCGCTCGTGGATAGTTTTGACGGAAAGAAATTGAGTTCGCCAAACGATCTTGCTGTGAAATCAGACGGCGTGATTTATTTCACCGACCCGTCGTATGGCGTTCCGAAAACAGAAAAGAAGGAGCAAGAGAAGAACCGCGTTTATCGTTTCGATCCCAAGACGAAACAGATCACATCAGTCGCTGATGACTTCGACATGCCCAACGGAATCTGTTTTTCACCGGACGAAAAGAAGGTCTACATTGCCGATTCGGGCAAGCCGAAACACGTCCGCGTTTTTGATGTGAACGCCGATGGTTCGCTGGCGAACGGTCAAGTCTTCTGCAAGATCGATAAAGGCGCACCCGACGGAATTCGCTGTGATGCGCAGGGGCGTTTCTATTCGAGTGCTGCGGTCGGGATTCAGATTTTTGGGACGGACGGAAAACTCATCGGTAAAATCCTTGTCCCGGAATCACCCGCGAATTTGTGCTTCGGCGGTGCGGACAAGAAGACGCTGTTCATCTGTGCCAAGACGAGTTTGTATTCGATCAAGCTCAATGTCTCCGGCGCGCAGAAGCCGTAATCGAATCGCAAGAGCCGCGCACGTCAGTAAGCGGCCAGTGTATGCCACTTACCGACGTGCGCGGCTCTTGTATTAGGATCACATCACGCTTGAGTCTGCATCGCCCAATCGTCTTCTTGTCCCGGCAGACTGAATTCATGCGGTCCGCGCGTGACGACCGGCAACTTCTCACCGAAGTTGCCATGCGGCGGCGGTGACGGGACACCCCATTCAAGCGACGTCGCTTCCCACGGATTGATCGGTGCGATCTTGCCTTTGAAAATCGAGTAAATGAAGTTGTACGCGAAGATCAACTGCACAAGCGCGAACGTCAGCACGGCGTGGGAGATCGTGATGTTCCAATGAAGAACGGGTTTC
>JBAXUS010000420.1:0-2741 GCA_037129555.1 Planctomycetota bacterium | reverse complement strand
ATTTTGGACCGGTGGGCCGTCCGCCCAGTGCTGGCGAACGCTTGAAACACGTGCGCCAGGGATTGAAAATGCAGCAGCTTGAATTGGCCAAATTACTGGGGGTGACGCAGGCTGCAGTGTCGATGGCTGAAGCCGGCAAACGTCCGAAAATGGCGCAGCGGTTGTTGGAGAAAGCGCGGCGAATTATTCCAGAAGCGGCATCCGTTCCGCCGCTCGGATCTCCGAACGAGATTGCGTTGACCGTATCGGAAACAGACGCGCCTGCATCCGAACCTGACGAGGCTGAAGAGCCGGAAAACGTAAAATAGGCCGGTCTATAAGCCCGTCCTACTTTTCATGGATTCAATTTCTAAAATGCCTTCAGAGCGGCTAACAGTTTGCCCAGCGCACGCTCGTAACTTTCAGGCTTTTCCCAATGGCGGAAGTCGCTGCACAGGGTTTCGACGACGCGCTCTTTATTCGGATGCGTCCATTTCTCGGCCAGAAAATCGTCGCGCGTGATGCTCAGCAACCGGGTGCGCTCGCCTCGGTCTTGGCTTTCTAATGCGCGTTCAATTTCCCGGATTACTGGGTCGCTTGCCAAGGCGTATTTGGAACAGATCACGAGCAGTTTATCGTAAATAAGTTCAGGGTTGTGCGCCTTGAACTGCGCACCTCGACCCTTCGCAAAATCGTCGGGAAGGAGCCAGCAGCGGACGCCGTTTGCCTGCAAGTCGCTGAACAACTTTTCGCAAAAAACACGATCCATCCCGCTGTGACAGAGGAAGCAGGAGAACTCGAGGTTCGAGCCAAATTCCAGCGTCGGGATGGTGCGGATGAATTCCTCGGGGACGCCGCAGCCGCGCAAGAACAGCGTTGGAATCAGGCCGTGAGAGCGGTAGATCGAATCGACGCCGAGGCTGGACGGGCCGATGAATTTGACGCTGTCGAGGCCTTTCGCTTTGCTGAGGTCCACGTTCGCAAAGGTGGTTTCCTTGACCCATGCGTGGCTGAAGTCGGTGCCGCTCAAATCGGTGTCGTAGAAATGCGAATGGAAAATTTTGGTGTGTGTCAGATTCGCGCCGCTCAGGTCCGAACCGACGAACCGCGCGGTCGAAAGGTCCGCACCACTCAAGTTGGCTGAATGCAATTGCGCTCGACCGAAGTAAGAACGCGATAAATCTGAATGACTGAGATCGGAATGATTAAGGTCGGTGCGCCAAAAATCGCCGCCGCGCAAATTGGTCTTTGTCAGCGTCGAGAGGCTGAGATCCACGTAGGCCATGCGAGCGTTGCCCCACTGGTGGTCGCAGAGCGATGCGCCGGTGAGGTCGGGCTTGATGCCGGGATTCGCGCGCCGCCACGTGTTCCACGCGTCGGATCCCTGTTGCGCGTATGTCAAATGCTCCGGGTCGGCCATGTGCGGAGATTTCCGAAAGCTGAACTGCGTTTGGTGCGCGCGTCTGTTTTCACCTATGTAAAGACGATACGAATCAGTCTTGGAATACGGAAATTCAAAGACATCAAAAACACGCTGACTTTAAGTATCGTCCTAAACAATCGCATAAATGAGAAAAAACGAATAATATAATGAGTGATCCAGATCAAGGGACTGGTGCGTTACATTTCGGATCGAATGCAAAAAAAGTGTCTAATTTTCACTTGCACTGTTGGAATGGATAGCGCGGACAATGCACGCGCATTTTTTGCGCTTTTTTCCTGCGCGAAAGACCGATAAACTCTCCCGCGCTCAATCGCTGTATCGAAACAATTTTGGAGGCTCCATTTTATGTCCGACGCACGACGATGTATCGGCGAAATTCTGATGGACATGGGTTGCATCACCCAGGACGACATCGAGGCCGCGCTGGAACGTCAGATCAATGGCGAGAAGGCGAAGATCGGCGAGATTCTCGTTGCGGAAGGACTGTGCTCGTCGGGCGATGTGACCAGTGCGCTGGCCGAGCAATTCGGGATGGAGATCGTTGATCTCGAAGGCATCGACATTGCGCAATCCGTGGTCGCGATGGTGCCGCAGGAACAGTGCCACGAAAATCACGTCATGCCCATCGACATGTTCGATGGCATCCTGACGGTTGCGATTTCCGATCCGCTGGATTTGCAGGCGCTCGACAATATTCGCTTCGTCATCAATTGTCAGGTCCAACCGGTGCTGGCGACACGCGAAGCCATCGACGCAGCCATCAACCGCTACTACGCAGCATCGTCAGACGGCTTCAAAAAAATGATGACGGACATGAACGATGATGATGTCAAACACATCGACATCGACAAGATGCGCGAGGACGCCGAGAAGCTGGCGGAAGACGACGCGCCGGTCATCAAGCTCGTCCAGATCATCATCACCGAAGCCGTGAAAGCACGCGCCAGCGACATTCACATCGAACCGATGATGGACCGTCTGCGCATCCGCTACCGCATCGACGGTAATTGTTATGAAATGGACAGCCCGCCGAAACATCTGCAAGGTTCGATCATCGCGCGCATTAAGATTATGGCCTCGCTCGATATGGCCGAAAAGCGCCGGCCGCAGGACGGCAAGATTCCGTTGAAGTGCCTCGGCCGCAATCTCGATTTGCGCGTGTCCACGCTGCCCGCGTCACACGGCGAATCAGTCGTGATGCGTATCCTGGATAAAGCGTCGATTAGCTTTGGACTTGAGCAGCTCGGCTTCCATGGCGACGACATGAAGATTTTCCGCAACTTGATCCGCAAGCCCAACGGCGTCATGTTGATCACGG
>JBAXUS010000042.1:0-38445 GCA_037129555.1 Planctomycetota bacterium | reverse complement strand
CGCGGCCAGGCCTTCCCCCTGCGGGCGGCCAAGGCGACCACGCGGGAGGGAGGCGTGCGTGTTCCTTGCCTTATGCGTTGGCCGGGCCGGATCCCCGGCGGCCTAGTCTGCCGCGAGATCGCCTCCGCGATGGACATCCTGCCCACCGTGGCCGGTATCGCCGGAGCGCAGCCTCCGCAGGACCGGATCATCGATGGAAAGGACATTCTCCCGCTGATGACCAAGCCCGGTGCGCCGAGTCCTCACGACGCGTTCTTCTACTACTACCGGGAGAAACTAGAGGCGGTCCGCAGCGCGAACTGGAAGCTCGTCTTCCCGCGCTCTGAAATGGCCGACACCCCGTATGAGGGGAAGAAGGGAGCCGCGAAGCCTGCACTTCTGCCCGAGGCGCTCTACGATCTCGCGGCGGACGTAGGCGAGACGAAAGACTTGATCGGACAATACCCTGAAGTCGCGCAACGTCTGCGTGCGTTAGCGCAGCGGATGCGCGACGACATGGGTGACTCCGCCACCAACCAGAAGGGCAAGAACCGCCGCCCCGTGGGCCGCGTGCCTGCTTCGGGGCAGTAATGCTGCCTCTTGACAACCTAACCAAGAACGAACCGATGAGACAAATACGCCACTTACTCACAGCAGTCATCGCTGCCCTGACACTCGCAGGAGTTTCCGCGTCGGCCGAGCAACGTCCCAACGTCATTTTCATCGTCGCCGACGATCTCGGTTACGGCGAACTCGGCTGCTACGGCGGGAAAGACATCCCGACACCGCACATCGATGCACTCGCGGCGAGTGGGGCGCGATTCACGAACGGCTATGTCACCGCACCGTTTTGCGCGGCCTCGCGTGCGGCTTTGATGACCGGCCGCTACCAGACGCGGTTCGGTTTTGAGTTCAATCCCATTGGCGCGAAGAACGCTGCGCCGGGCATTGGCTTGCCGGTCGCAGAGAAGACCGTGGCGGATCGACTGCGTGACTCAGGCTATGCGACGGGATTGGTGGGCAAGTGGCATCTCGGAGGCACGGCGGAGTTTCATCCGCAGCGGCGTGGCTTTGATGAGTTTTTCGGCTTTCTGCATGAGGGGCATTTTTATGTGCCGCCTCCGTGGCAAGGTGTGACGACTTGGCTGCGTCGCAAGACCCTGCCTGATGGCGGTCAGGGGCGGTGGACGTCATCCGATGGCCGCATCGTGTGGAGCACGCATCTCAATACTAACGAGCACGAATACGACACGGACAATCCAGTGCTACGCAGCAGTCAGCCCGTGGATGAAAAGGCGAACCTCACGGATGCCTTCACGCGTGAAGCCTGCGACTTCATTGGGCGGCACCGCGCGCAGCCATTCTTTCTTTATCTCGCCTACAACGCCGTCCACAGCCCCATGCAGGCCACGGACGACTACATGAAGAAGTTCCTGCACATCAAGGACATCCAGCGCCGCATCTTTGCCGCGATGCTCGCCCATCTTGATGATGGCGTGGGCAAGGTGCTCGCTCAACTCCGTGACAGCGGCATCGAAGAGAACACGCTCGTCGTTTTCCTCAGCGACAACGGCGGCCCCACCAAAGAACTCACCTCCAGCAATGCTCCGTTGCGCGGTGGCAAAGGCGAACTCTGGGATGGCGGCATCCGTGTGCCCTTCATCGTGTCGTGGAAGAATCACATCAACGTAGGTCAGGTGATCGATGCACCCGTCGCATCAATCGACGCCACCGCGACAGCGCTGAAAGTGGCTGGTGCTTTAGCTCCCGAGCATTCGACTAAAGCCGAAGCAAATTTGGACGGCGTCAACCTCATGCCCTTGCTCACCGGCAAGACCACGCAACTGCCCGAACGTCCCTTGTTCTGGCGCGTTGGCAAAAAGAACGCCCTGCGTCTCGGCGACTGGAAACTCATTCGCGATGGCAAGGAGTGGCAACTCTACGATCTCACGCATGACATCAGCGAGACCCGAAATCTCGCCACCCAAGAACCCGCCCGCGTGCAGCACATGTCAGCGCTATGGGATAAGTGGAACGCTGAACAAATCGCTCCCTTATGGAAATAAGGAACCCTATTCGATGAAGCTCTCACTCACACTCCTCACTGCCCTGCTGCTCGCATCGCTGGCCGAGTTGCACGCCGCGGATGAGACGAAACCCGCTCCGGACCGTCCTAGCGCAGTCTGGAAAGGCGCCGCGCTCACGCTTAACTGTGCTCGCGTACATGATATGTCGTGCAAAGAGGCCGCTGGAGAATACTCTGTCAGCACCTCTGGTAATGACGCGTTTATCTTCGCTGCGAATTTGGTCGCCGCGTACAATCCAGCGCGTGGTTATGTTCTCGCACTCGACTACAAGACTGATGCGGATACGGGATTGAATGCGTATTACCAGTCCGGAGGAACGACCCACTACGTGCCAATTGTGCAACTTAAAAAGTCGGCTGAATGGACAACGCTTTGGTTTGATCTGACGCTGGATGGCAACAGCCGCGGTGCCATGGAATGGTTTCGGCTGGGCTTTCGCGGTGGCCCCGACGCTAAACATATTTCTTTGAAAAACGTACGCCTTCTGGAAGCGAATGATGAACTCCGTGTACGTGTCGCTCTGGGAGCTACGACCGGCCTCCTGCCGACGTTTGGAATTCACATCGGAGGGCTGAAACCAAAATATTCTGCGCGCGAAACGGTCCGACTCAGCACGAAAGAAAGCACCAATATCGTGGCGAGTCTCTATCCTCCGCTGGATATGGACGTCTTGACCAAAGACATGCGCAACGATCCTTCGGCTGCTGCGCTGGTGCCGCTTGCGCCGGCGTTGGTTTGCGGCGAAGGGGAACATATTGACAACCACACGGTGGTGCGGATTCTTTCGCCGTATCAAGTGGTGGAGACGCAGTTCCTGGCATACCCGCCCGAGATCACCGGTGGCGTGGGTGTCGCGGCATTGAAGCGAGCGGATAACCGTCCACATTTCGCGGCGTGGCCGCTGGCTTCAGATCAGACCACCGACATCCGCGTTTTTAATCACGCTGGCGGACTCGAAGGCTCCATCAACGTTGCAAAGACGGTTCCCCCTCCTTTTACTGTTTGTGCCGGAAAGTTTGTCCCCGGTTTGGATGGCGAACAACTGGCCGTCACATCACGCCGTTCGACAGGACCAGCGCCTGCAATCATGATCTACAGCGCCGAGGGCACGCTGTTGAAGGAGATTCCCGCGCCAAGCAACTCTGGAGGAGAATGTGCTCTTGCGGTAAAGCGATTCGGCGCGACCGACATGCTTCTGGTCCAATATCCCGAGCGGCACACGTATTTCAGCATGAATGCCGACGGAGTATTTAGCCCGGTGCCGTTTCAGCCAACGTCCACGATGAAGTTGTTTCCAAGCGTGTATGAGGATCGCGCGTGGAATGCCGGCGGAGCGGAAAAGATTGTCTCGACGCTTTACCGAGTAGATGCACAAGGCCGGCCTCAGCCGCTCGACGCGGGCCGCATGGAAAACATTTTCTGGTTCTGCAAACAACCGGAGCACGGAGGCGAAACGGCTGGCTGGGGCGTGATTCCGGATGGTAAGTACGTGAAGAACGGGATGTATAATTTTCTGGGCGAAGCCATGGGACGCAGCTCGCTGCCCGCCAAAGGCGATATTGAAAACAAAACGTACGCGGAATGGGTGGGCGGTATCAATTGGTATGAAACCGCCAATCTTCCACCAAAGAATCTAAACAAGCATCGACGGCAGATCGGGCAATACGACACGGGCGAGCCTGCCGTGTGGGCGCTGATGTTCACTCATCGCTGGAACCTGCGGGCTATGAATAATCTGATGTTGCCCAAAGACCCTGCCACAGGATTGCCCCGTTATCTGGCCTTGGACCGCGCCAACAAATCACATGACAGCGGCTATTTCGGCAAGCCACTCTTCACGTATGGCAGTCAGAATTTCGAACAGGAATCCCTCACCGCGTTCTATCACAACGTCCAGCGCGATTTTTACAAACGGCTGGCCCCGCGATACCGCGCGAACCCGGAACAAGCCATCGCTGTCGAACCCAGTCACGAGAATGAAATCGTTTCAGGACCACGATCCGTCGGTGATTACAATCCCAAAAGTATCGAAGACTTTTATCAGTACTTACTGGGACTCTATGGCGATGTGTCTGCGATCAACCGCGTGTTCGGTACGACCTTTACGGAATCATTCTTTGATGCTCCGCGCGGATTGTTCCGTGGGAAATGGGACGCCTATTCGCCGCAGAATCCTTTCTTTGAGGCTTGGGTGGAGTATGGGAGGACTGTCGTCTATCGGCATGTCGCCTTGGCCCAACGCGAGACGCTGCTGGCTGGCTTTCCGCCTGAGTTGATTAAGAGCCACCAGATTCCTGACACGTTCGCCGTGAACAACATTGGCACGGGCGATGGCGAGCCGCGTATTACGCCGATTGATTGGTTCTTCACCGCAGGCACCGGGTTCGGCTTTTCCCGATACGGCACCGATTACAAAAAGCCGCGCAACATCCATCTGGCCGCACACAGCTCGGGTTTCGATGGAATGTTGATCGGCGAATACGCTTCGCTGACTCCTTCCAAGGAAGACGCCTACGAACAGCTGCTCTATTTGCGTTCACACGGCGTGGCGAGTTTGCATGTCATGTGGTGGCCGACTTACATGAAGGGCGGCGCGGAATCGAATGTGTCGCAGGAAGCCGCCTTGCACCGACTCGTCAAGGAGAGCGACATCCCGAGGCCTGGTTACGCTGGCGGGATCGGCGAGGTCCGACCTTACAAAGGCAAGGCGGCTGCATTCGATATCGCCGAGTTAGGCGTGCAGGCGGAGAATACCGGATTAATCAAAAGTCTGCGCGCGGATGGAAGTTTCGAAGGCACGGTTTATGTGACGCCGTTCCACGCCCACGTTGCGGTGACCACGTTGAAATCTGCACCGACATTCACGGTCCCGGTTGAAGGAACCAACGTGTGTGAATTGCCGCCGTTGCGAGCGGGTTCGGTCATTGAATTGACCGGCGTAACATCTGGCTCTATTGACGAAATGGTAGTATCGCTGACACACCAGAGCCTGCCGCTAAAAGGAAGCGCGGTGGTGCTCACGCATTTACCTACGCATCATGTTGTCCGGATCGTTTATAAAGTTCCGCTGAACCTTGATAACGTTGCCTTGCATCTGACGTCGCGCACCGAGGCCTGTACTCTGACTGACGTGAAGGTTTATCTACACCAGGACCAATCAATAAGCTTGACTCGAAACATTCAGGACGGAAATCGCAACAAAGGCGGTGTAACTTTCGACGTGCTGGAATAACTAACTATGGTCAATATCATGAGAACCACGCTCCCATTCCTCATCGCCCTGCTTTTCGCACCGCTGGCTATGCTGCATGCTGCCGCTGTGTCGCAATCTCCCATACAAGTTTGGGCGGATTACGATCCGAATAAGGGTGACTTCAAAGAGGAGATCATCTCGGAAGAAACCAAGGACGGGATTACCCATCGCGTGTTTTACATCAGCGCTTATGTGCTGGGGGAAGATGTTCGCGTTTACTGCACATACAGCGTGAAGACAGGCATCACGAACGCGCCGGGGCTGCTGAATGTGCGCGGGTGGATGAGCTGGCCGGGCATCAATATGCAGTATGTAAAAGAGGGCTGGGCTTGTCTGTCGTTCGACTACTGCGGGAAGACGGGCGACCGTAAGCATTACATGACGTATCTGGACCGCTTCAGTTATGCCAACCACGACCGCGCGTCTGGTGGCGTGGTTACGCAGATCAGAATTGTCGTTGTCATGAGTTTGTTCATCTTGAATCTTCCTGTTCACCACGCATGGTAAGACTTGATCATGCGTACGTTTAAGTATGAATCGTTTGAAATACACATAGTCTACCATTCATCGGTACGGAATGGGGAAGCGGGCAGACCCTCGTTGTTGTACAGGTTGCAGCCGTCGGGATTCGACGAGAACGCGTAACGGACCGCTACCGGCTTGGCCACGCTGGGCGATGACACCACCACATTTGTGCCATCAATGACCGCATCACCCCACACCCATTTCTTGTCCTCGCCAGCGATGGCGAACTTCTGCAGTTTTCCATGGGGATCTTTGACCATGGGGTCATAGCCCTTTTTCGTAGCAATGGTCAGGCCTGAACCGACCGAGTCAAAGCTGATGCGGATTTTGGCGCCTTCGATCTTCATGTCTTTATAAAGTGGACCACTATAGACAAGGTCCTTCTTGCCGTAGTCCTTGGCCAGCGCCCACAGCGACAGCCGTTCGCCGACATCCTTTTTGTTCTTGGCGTGTACATCGCCAGGATTGCCGACATCGGCGAGTTCGATGGCGACCGCCATGCCGGTATTGGGGACGGCAAGCGATTTCAACTGTGCCATGCGCAGCTTGGCCCAGCCGCGATCGTCGGCACCCGGATTATCAGTGGGATTGCCGTAATTGGCGAGTTGCACGAAATAGAATGGAAAGTCGCCCTGATTCCATGCCTTGCGCCAACTGCCGATGAGGGCGCGTTGCTTGGCGAAGTAAGTATCGGCGTTGTTGCAGTTCGATTCGCCCTGATACCAGAGAACACCCTTGATGGCGAACCGCGTGAGCGGATGGATGTAGCCGTTGTAAAGGCAATTCCAACCTTGCGGAGCATTATTAGAAATAGGATATGCCGGGAATTCAAGGAGGGCGGGCATGTCGGCGTTATTGCTGAGAGCTTTTTGTGCCTCGACGACGTAAGTGGCAACCTTGGGTTGCAGAACCGCCAGCGCATTGACATAGTTTCTAATCTGCTTATCTAATTGCTCCTTGTCCTTGGCGAGCTCGGGAATCAAGGCCAGGCCAGCATATGGGGTCCACGGCTCGATGGCGGTGCCGCCCTGGGCACTTCGGATCAACCCCAACGGTATGCCTGTCTCCTGATGCACTTTACGTCCAAAATAAAAACCAACTGCTGGGAAATTTTCGACGGACTGGGGTGTGCAGGGCGCCCACGGGAAACAACGGACCTCCGTCCGGGGTTGGGACGACACCACGCCCCGCATCTGGAAGAGCCGTATCAGCGGGAAATTCGCCTGCTTGAGATCATCCGGTCGGTTGCAAGCCCCCAGTACCCATTCCATGTTGGACTGTCCGCTGCAGATCCATACGTCACCGATGACGATATCGTTCAGCGTGATCTTGTTCTTTTCCGAGACGGTCATGGCCGCCGGGGTAGTCGACACCTTCATGGCATCGAGCTTGACGCTCCACGCTCCTTCCTTGTCGGCGGTCGCTGATTTCTCCTGACCGGCGAACGCGACCGTCACCTTCTCACCAGGAGCAGCTACTCCATAAAGCGAAACCGGGATGTCCCGTTGGAGCACCATGTGATCCGCAAACACGCCGTTTAGAACTACTTCGGCATATGCGGACATGGTCACGCAGAGCAGGATAATCAGCGCGAATAGTTTCTTCATGTGTAACATGGTCATGTTTCTTTGTGTAATCATGGTTTCGTAGTGGTGACGAGCACCTTTTGTTGAATTTCAAAACTTTCTCCCGCTACCCTCATAGGTGAGCTCATTTCGCAAGCGCGTTCTTTCGGGAGAAATGACTCACCTATGAGGTTCGCTCGTGAACGGTTACTGAATTTTCAACGCCCCTTTTCCTATGATGAATTTCGGCGTGTTCGTTGCATTGTACGTTCCAGGCGGCTGGAGTTTTCCTTCGACGAAGAACTTACCGATGTGCATTTCGCCCGTGAAGTTCAGATCCAGCGCGGCACCACCAGCAAGGTGAACCTCAGTCTTGTCGCTCAGCCCCCGCACATTCGTGAACGACAGAGTGCCCTGCTTCACAGTCGTCTCGCCGCTGTAGGTGTTGGTGCCTGAGAGCACCCAGGTGCCGGTGCCAGTTTTAGTGATGGAGGTTGTGGCCTTGCCGGCGCGATCATATACGTTGTCGATATTAAAGGCGAGTTCGCCGGTGCTTGCGCTCGACCCCGTCAGATTTATAATTTTACTTTCGGCATAACCAGACATCACCATGGGACTGGTCAGTTTTATCAGGCCAGTGCCAGATTGATCCAGGGTGATAGTGTCCCTGCCGCCGGAAAGATTCAGGCTCCGATCGGTGGTCTCGCCCGGGCCAGTATATATCAGCGTGCTGCCGCCAATGATCATGATTTCAGCATCGGCTTCGTTTTTCGGCGCGCCCAAGCTACTGCTCGGCTTGCCTTTCACCACACTGTTGAACGAATCGATGATCACGGTGCCGCCGGTTATGATGGTCTGTCCAGTGTAGGTATTGGCACCCGAGATCTTCAGCGTTCCGACACCGCATTTTTTAATTGTCACACTGCCGCCACCTGGACCCTGAGAGTCCGTGATCGTGCCGGAAAGTTCCTGAACGGTCGTGGCTTTAGTGGTATCAATTCCGAAAGTGGCGCCGGCCATCAGTCCATTTTGGTTAATGCCGTTGGTGATATTCTTGAGCATGGTTCCAGCCTGCTCAATAGTAAATTCACCTGCGCCGCCGACATGCAGCCGTAGTTCGCCAGCCGCCCCATTCACGCTGATATTTGCAGGAGTCCAGTACGTAGAATCATTATTGTATAAAGTCGACATGACCTCAAGGCGACCCATTTCCACTCGGGTGGCTCCGGTGTAAGTATTGCGGCCGTAGAGTTTGATGACTCCGCTTCTGATCCCATGGTCGACAGGGTGGCCAGTTTCGGTGAGGCCGCCAGACCCGCTGATTCCGCCTTCCGTATTATTGAATTCGAGAGAGTCGTAGGCGTGGACGATGGTCGTCTCATTTAACTTCACGGGCCCGTTCCAGTGAGCATTGCTGCCGCCGGAAATACAACCGCCGTTGGAGGCGAGCGAGTTCGTCACTGCAGGGCCGTCAATACAGACGGTCCCGCGATTGTTCAATACGACAAGACCCGTTCCCAAACCCTGCCGGCCCGAAAAGAGACGGCCCTCATTAATGATGGTTCCGCCGCTGTAGGTGTTGGTCGCGTTGGTTAGGTAGACCGTGTGTGGGCCGTTCTTGATTACAGCACCGCTACCAGAGATGGCACCCGGCAGGAATACGCGCGTATCATCGGCCTCGAGACCATCGATCGTGAAATCCGCATCGAGCCTGAGTGGTGCTTTGATAGTTATCTCGGCGCGATTCTGACTATTCATGTACGGTAACGAGCCATACGATTTACTCTTGGCAAATACCAGTGTTCCTTTGGACGTAAGCGTCAGGAAAGAGTGGCCGAAATTGAGTTGATTGAGCACGAAATAATCAGCGGCTTCTCGTGTCACTTCGTACCTGCCGCCGGGCGTATAGAAATTAAGTATGGTATCGGAATCTCCTCCTGCGGCGGGTGCCGCAGTCGTACCCTGATTGGTCTTCCACAGAGCCGCTTCATCGAACTTGCCGGCGTTACCCGTCCAGGCGAAGTGCATGGGTGCTGCGGTCTTTACCACCTGCACGCTATAGTCCCTGGTCGATTTGTCCTGGGCGGTGATGGTATAGGTCTGCGGCTTGCTGAAGTCCCTCACCATTCCTGAGGCCGGATTCGCGGTGGCGAAACGCGCCAATTCAAATTTCGGAGCAAGCTTTGTGACATCGGTGGACTCGGGGACGTAGAGCGTGATAGTAGAGCCGTTGATCGCTCCAAGAACGGACCCCGGGAGATTCAAACGATAGATCTCTTTCACTGTCCACTTAGCCGTCAATTCGGCAGGGAAGGAATAACCCCTGCTCTGACGCTTCTTGGGGACAAAGGGCTTGTCGTCTGTGACGAGCAGCTTGGGTCCGGGATTCTCTAGCTTCGGTTGGGTCGGCGGAAGTTTCGCCGCTTTGTCTATATCAATGTATTCGGCCAAATCGCGCATGGCGATGACGTGGTAATTGTTTTCTTTCATGTAGTCCACCATGTCTTCAAACAGATCAGGATCGGTTCCGCAAGCAGCATGTTCCATATCTGGCACGCCGTGAAATGTAAGGATAACCACTCTGCCAGCCGTGGCCTGCTGGACAGCACTAATGAAACCATCCATAGTCATTCCAATACCGCCAACGGCAAACGAAGGAGCATCAAATGGGTTATCCACAGTCGGGCGATAGGTGCGGCCATGACCGCCTCTGGCAAATAGATAACCCCAGCTTTTCAGGAGCGGGTAGAATTTCGGATTCGTAACATAGAACGGCCAAGCGAGGGTCGTCGATTTGGGAATCCGGTTGGCGATCATTTCGTCTTCCAGAGTCCACACATAGGCCTGACAGCCGCCGACATCGGTATGAGATAACATCCCATGTCCCCGGGTATGATTGCCAATTTCAAAGCCATCATCAGACATGCATTTGATCTGCCGCCAGGTCAAGTACCAATCCTTGCGATCGCGGAACCCATAAGCATCCGAGACGTAGAACGTGCCGCCGAAACCATGCTTTTTAAGGATCGGGGCTGCGACCGTTGCACCGCTGGCACAGCCATCGTCGAAGGTAAACACCACGGTCTTGTCTGGAATCGGTTTCTTGATGATGCCGTAGGGATCGTCATTTTCCGCCGATTCGGCTTGACTGATGGCCACCACCGAGATCAGCAATACCATGCAGATGTCCCTCATCACCGTATTTGTCTTTTGATTGATCATGGTTTTCCTTTAGTTGGATTGTTTAATTTGCAATAGTCATTCGCATTCATTGTGAGCGCAGATTACTTCTCACTTTTTGTTTCAGACTTGAGTGGAAACAGTTCCAGAATGACATGGGCATAGAGACGGTGTCCGAAATCGTTCGGATGGTTGACGTTGTTGCCACTCAGATCTGAGAAATTTTTCTTCTTGAGGATTTCGATCCAAGGTGCCGTCACATCCGCCAAAGCCACGTTCGTGGTCACCAGCCCGCCCAAGAACTTGGCTTTCCAAAGAAAGCCCTCGGCACCGGCAAAACGCGGGTTCATGGTCATGGGTGAGACTAGCACGATATCGGCGTCAGGATTGGCCGCGATGACGTCGTTGCGCATTTTGGTCATCTTCTTATCGTAGCCGCCGCCATCATTCATTCCGAATGCAAGGAAGACCAGATCCGGTTTCTGTTCCGTCACCTTGGGAACCATCTCAACGCCCCACCCCGCTTCCGCGCCTGCGGCACCAAAATTGACCAACGTCACCTTCGCGCCGAAACGCTTTTCGAGCGTATTAGCAACGAGCTGCGGATAGCAGGGCTGATAGGGCTCAGCAAGAGATTCCTTGAATCCCGACGCATTGAATCCTTGGGTAATACTATCGCCCAGAGCCACCAGCTTGATGGGCTGCTTGGCTCTGAGCTTGGCTAGAACACGCGTCAACTGTTCAGGCTGTTGCTTATACGGCACGGGCCAGGGATCGGTCTTATGCCAGTATGAAACCTGTACCTGCAGATCATGAAAGAAACGGCCTTCGGAATGCAGCACCGTTGCAAACATATTAGGACTTTTAGCTGGCGGAACCATCTGCGCCGCCGTCTTGAATGGTATCCGCGAAGTGAACGTCAACTCGATGATATTCGTACCCGGCTTCCACGTGTAATCTTTGCCCTCTTCATACCGCATCCTTCGATCGGGATGAGTGATCCGGAATTTCTCGCTGGGAATGAACAGCAGTTTTCCAGTGGCCAACTGCTGGCCTTCCTCCTGGATGAAGAGCACCGGCTCAAAGTCACTTGCCTGGGAAATCCAAAGCGGATCTCCGACCGTCATGCCTTCACCGTCCTTCTGTGCGTCGCTAGCCAACAAAGCCGAGCTGGCCCAGAGGACTCCCAACACCGTCCAAATCAGTATTCGATTCATGTAACCGCCTGCCTTTCTTTTTGATCGATCTATTTGTCAACAAGCCCCAAAATCAATGTGCATTTCTACAACCAACATAACCCATTTCTTCTACTTCTTTTTCTCGCCAAATCACGACGTCATTTTACTTTTTCTACACTAGACTTGATCTCTACAGGTCCAAGCAGGCCGGAAGGGAACAAACCAGATCTTTCCGGAGGATTTTGGGGATAAATAGGACTGAAAGCGATATTGCTGTGGGTATAGCGCTTCTCCTCCGGCAACGAGGCATCGCCGATACGGCGGTTCGGCCACAAGTTGATCACGTCGATCTCCAATTCATTCGCCCCAGTCTTCACCACTCCGGTTATCTCTACGCGCCAAGGTGCCGTCCACACGACACCCAGATCTTTGCCGTTGAGCTTGACCCGTGCGATGTATTTCACGGACCCCAAAGAGAGGTACAGTGGAGCACGATTTCCAGCCTCTCCCGCAAAAGCAAAGGTCTTGCGGTATGTCGCCGTGCCAGAGTAGAGCTTAATCCCTTCCTCGGGCCGCTTGATCCAATCATCAAGCTTCTCGAAATTCACCTGGCCGGGTCCACCCCACTTCGGGTCGAAGGTCACCTGCCACGCCCCAGTGATTTCCTGCGCCGTGGTCAACGCCGGGAAATTCACCATGGATGATCGGTCTGCCTTGAGTGCAGACTGGGAATCCGTCTTTAGATCAGCGGCACGCAAAGAGCCAATCAGAAGCATCCCTAGGATCAGCGCACACAAAGACTTTTTCATTTGAGCCGTTTTCCCGCCAGTGTCTCTTCCGGACTTTCCTTTACACACACTTACAAACGTCGATATGCCGTTTTGCGTCAACTTGTTTCTAGTTTGCGGCAACAGTCCCCCAGACGCGGAGAAGTGACGATTCGAGAAGCAAAACCGCAGATGAAAATCGTCGCACCACTCTTGCTTTATGCGCCGGGCATTTTGAACGTGAACAGGCCCGGGCTACGGAACATGTTCGCGTAGCGTATCGGTAAAAAAACTCAATTTTAATGCGCAAAAGATCAAGGCAAAAGGGAGTATAGTGCATTAGCGCTGACACGAAGCTTACGGTTCCATGTTGTACGATCTAAAAACAATGCGCGGCATCCGTTCATCCGGCGCGTTGAAACTGCTCGTGGCCTTCTGCACATGTGTCGCGCTGAATGTCTTTACCGCCGACACAGAATCATGAAAAATAATTAAGGGTTGCTTTTAGGCAACCTGTGACGGCAACAAAGAACGCGGTCAAAAAGATCAAGTAGAAACTCAAGATGGTTGAGGCACTACTCTAGATATTCGGCAAAAAAACGAGGGAGACTCGAATGGCAAAGACTAAAGTTATCGCCCTCGCCATCGAAATTGAATGGCCCTACAAGCACCATCAGGACCTGCTAAAGGGTATTCTGAAATTTGCACGCCCACTCGGCTGGCGCTGCGAATTCGCGCCGTTTTTGGGCGTGAAGGACGCAGGAAAGTCGGAGGCCTACGATGGCATCATCGGCCGCGTAACGCCTCAGTTGGAACGCCACGCGCGCAAACACGGAATACCGACTGTCAACGTGTGGCTAAACTCTCCCGTCAATACGTTGCCCAATGTTTTTCCGGATGTGGCTGCAGCAGGAGAGATGGCTGCAGCGAGTTTCCTTTCGCGCGGTTATCGGCGCTTTGGGTTTGTTGGGGTGAAATCTGACGTTAATAGCAACCGCATGCTATTGGAAGGCTTCAGTAAACCCATTGAGGCGCGTCGCTTCGCTCTGTCGCTGCAGTGGTGGGTGGGGGAAACAATGGGGGATGCGCATGCATGGAAGTCCTTTCAAGAATCGATGTGTCACTGGATGCAGAACAGCACGTTTCCCATTGCCGTACTGTGTGGCAACGATGTGATTGCCCGGTACTTCGCCGAATCCTGCCTGCGCGCCGGCCTGCGCATTCCGCAAGACGTGGCCATCATGGGCGTAGGAAACATGGACATCAGTTGCGAAATGAGCGAGCCGCGCTTAAGTAGCATTGAATTTGGTTTTGAGCGTGTCGGACATCAGGCGGCGTCTCTGTTGGAACAAATGAAGACGGACTGTCGCAAGCCTTCGTCCACGATCCTCATTCCACCGGCCGGTGTGGTGACACGAACGTCAACGGACGCCTTCGTTGTGACGGACCCGGACGTGGAGAAAGCGATGCGCGTCATTCAGGCCCGCAGTAAGAGCCCCGTAAGCATCACGGATGTTCTAGCCGAGGTCCCGTTGAGCCGTCGAACGCTCGAACGGCGCTTTCGAGAGATACTGGGTTGCACAATTTACGATGAAATCACACGCTCACATGTGGAGCGTGCGAAACATTTCCTGGTTACCACACGCCATCCGCTGAAATGGGTCGCGATTCGCGCTGGCTTCAGCGATCCACGACGTCTCAGTATCGTATTTCGCAAAGCAGAGAATATCACACCTCGAGAGTATCGCTTCCGGCACGGAAAGCGTTCTCCGTCCAGCACCCAAACAGACTGATTCTGGTTG
This sequence comes from Planctomycetota bacterium, assembly GCA_037129555.1. Classification (GTDB taxonomy): domain Bacteria; phylum Planctomycetota; class SZUA-567; order H5-PLA8; family H5-PLA8; genus JANXLS01. The sequence continues at coordinate 24,109 of JBAXUS010000042.1, read as the reverse complement.
CCACGATCATGGGCCGATTTCGTGAACGCCCGTCAGCCGAATCGTGCTTCCTGCCTTTTGGCGCATACGGGTATTAACTTGACGCAATTCGGTATGTCACCAATGGTAGATCATATTATAGAGAATTGTTGCGCATCATCCATCGAAAGGCACACAGTCATGAAAACTGTTCGAATCATTTCCGCCATTGCGCTTATTTTCACTCTAACGTCGCCGTCGCTCGTCGCGGCGGAACAGACAGCGAACTATCAGGCATGGCAGTATACCGGCTCCGTTTTCATTCTCACGACACCGGAAGGAGCGAATCTGCCGGCATCTGCGTCCATGGAAGGCTTTCCATTGCTGGTGCGGCTGCACAAGGATTTTTTCAGCTTTGACCAAGCGAAATCAAAGGGCGAAGACATCCGCTTTTCGTTTGAAGGAAAAAGCTTGGCCTATCAGATTGACGAATGGGATCCTGTGCAGAGCACGGCGAGCATCTGGGTGCGGATTCCAACAATCAAAGGGAACGCCAGGCAAGAGCTCACGTTGCATTGGGGAAAAGCCGATGCGACGAGTGAGTCAAACGCAAAGGCGGTGTTCAATGAATCAAACGGTTACGCGAGCGTGTGGCATCTGGGAGAGTCGGTGGTTGATTCCGCGGGCGGGACCGAATCGAAGGATAACGGCACGACAGCGACGGTGGGCATTATCGGGCAGGCGCGGCATTTCGCGGGTAAGCAGGGGATTTTTGGCGGCGACAAAATCAGCTCCTATCCGTCGGGGACCGGGCCCATGACGACGGAAGCGTGGTTTCGCGCCGAGCAGCCGAACGGAACCGTGCTGGCATGGGGAGAGGAAAAGCGACCCAGCAAGGTCATGGTCAACTTCAAGAGCCCACCTCGAATCGCAATTGAATGTTATTTCGCCGATGTGGAAGCCAAGGCGCGGCTCGCGACACATCAGTGGTATCACGTGGTCCACACCTACTCGAAAAATGATTCGCGCGTTTATATAAATGGCGTGTTAGAGGGGGCTTCGACGCCGATGCTCGCCTTGCCTGCTACGTCGCATCTGTGGATCGGCGGTTGGTACAACAATTACAATTTTGTGGGTGACATCGACGAGGTGCGGATTTCTAAAGTGGCGCGCTCGGCAGACTGGGTAAAGCTTCAATTCGAAAACCAGAAGCCACTGCAGACGCTGGTAGGGCCGCTCGTACAGAAAGGAAATGTGTTCACTGTTTCTCCAGAAATGGGGACTGTGTTGGAGGGTAAGAGCGCGACGTTTACAGTGCAGGCCGGGGGCGCTCAAAAGATTTATTGGATTCTCAAGCAAGATAATCAGGAATCGCTGGCTGCCATCGATCGGTTTGCATTCAACTTCGATGCGGGGCGCGTGACGGGTGACAAGATGCTCACGCTGCAATGCAAGGCTGTTTATCCGAATGAAGTGAAGACTAAGGAAGTGGTGATCACAATCAAGGAGGACGTTCCAGATCCTGAATTCACGCTCACGGCACCGGCGGCGTGGGATGGTCGCGCGACGATTGAAGTCGTGCCACAGGTGTCGAATCTGAATGCAATGCTGGCGAAGGGTGTGGGCGATTTGAAAATGGCATGGAGCGTGGCACCCTTTGCGGTGATCAAGGAAACCACGCCCGAGAAACTCATCTTAAAGCGCGCGCAGAACAGCGGGGCACTGACTGTCTCTGTGACGATCAGCAATGGAGGCACACCGGTCACGAAAAGTGCGATCATCAATGTGACAGAGCCCAAAAGCGATCCGTGGATGGCGCGGACGCCGGCGAAGGACGAAAAACCGGAAGACGGCCAATTTTACGCGCGCGACGACAAGAACGAAGGCACGCTTTATTACAACGGCACGCTGAACGATGCTGCCGACTCGGTCTTTCTTAAGGTTTATGCGGATGATCAGCCTTACAAAACCGAAAGCAGCAAGCTGACAGCGGAAAAGATGTATTCGCTTTCCGTAAAGCTCAAACCGGGGCTTATTAAATACAAAGTGGAGTTCGGCACGAGCGTTGGCGGGAAGGAGACCGTTCTGCAAACGGTGAACAATATTGTTTGCGGCGATGCGTACTTGATTGATGGCCAATCCAATGGGCTGGCGACGGACACTGGCGAGAAATCGCCGCCGGTCACCAACGAATGGATTCGCAGCTACGGTCATCCATCGGGTAATTCAAAAGACAAAGCGGTCAACTTGTGGTGCAACCCGGTCTGGAAGGCCCAGAAAGGCGAAAAGGCAGAACTGGGATGGTGGGGCATGGAGCTGGCTAAGCGCCTGCTCGAGAGCCAGAAGATGCCAATTTTCATGATCAACGCCGCCGTCGGCGGAACCCGTATCGACCAGCACAAGCGCAACGCTGCCAACCCGACCGACGTCTCCACTATTTACGGACGAATGTTATGGCGCGTACAGCAGGCGAAGCTGACTCATGGCATTCGCGGCATCCTGTGGCACCAGGGTGAAAACGATCAGGGTTCGGATGGACCGACCGGCGGTTACGGATGGGAGACCTACCAGTCGTTGTTTGTTGAAATGTCCGCAGGCTGGAAACAGGATTTTCCGAACGTTCAGCACTACTATATTTTCCAGATCTGGCCGAACTCGTGCAGCATGGGTGGAAGAAACGGTTCGGGCGATATGCTGCGCGAGAAACTGCGCACGCTTCCGGAACTCTATTCTCGCATGAGCATCATGTCCACGCTCGGCATCCAGCCGCCCGGCCCGTGCCATTTTCCACTTGCCGGTTGGTCTGAGTTTGCGCGCCTGATTCAGCCGCTGATCGAGCGAGACAACTACGGCAAATTACCCACCGTTTCCATTACCCCCCCAAACCTTCGAAGAGCCAATTACGTTGGTGAAACCAACGATACAATTACGCTCGAGTTTGATCAGCCGGTAGTCTGGGCGAATGCGTTGGCGGGGCAATTTTATCTGGACGGGGAAAAAGGCAAAATCGTCTCGGGAAGTGTTTCCGGAAACGTCCTCACGCTCAAATTAAAAGAAGCCACCAAAGCGAAGAAGATTACATATCTTAAAGAAGTCAATTGGAGTCAGGAGACGCTGCTCAAAGGCGAGAGTGGCATCGCGGCTCTTACCTTCTGCGATGTCGTCATAGGTGGTAATCCGTGACGATCGATTGACCCAAGATGAGATCACAGGGGAATTTGATCAAGCGTGGTTATTGCCGGTGAAGTGTCCGGCAATGCGGAAAATAGACATGAAACAAAATTCGTGCTTTCATTCAAAACACAACAGAATTAAGGAGGCAGTCGGTGCCAGGAATCGTGAAAGCGTTGCTACCCATAATGCTGGTCTTCGCTATTACCGCACCATTCAAGTTGGCGGCGCAGGAGGCGTCACCTAACAAGGATGGCAAGACCTCAAGACTCGCCTGCGTAGGAGACAGCATCACAGGAGGGTTCGGCGTAACCAAAGGCATGTCGTGGCCAGACCAGATCGCTAAAATGCTGGGTAGCTCCTATGACGTGCGGAACTTCGGCGTGGGCGGTTCGTATCTTCTTGGCTACCAGAGTACCGAGGCCTTCCAGAACGCGAAGCGCTTCAATCCCGATGTGGTCGTGATCATGCTGGGGACCAATGACGTCAGACCGCTTGCCTGGAAGAACAGCAAACCCGGTTTTATCAGAGACTACTTATCCATGATCAAGCAGTTTACCGATCTGCCTTCCAAACCTCGCATCTACATCTGCTACCCCCCCTGCATCTTTGAGGCCGATTCCAGCGAGGAGAACATCCTGGAACTGATCCCCTTGATGGATGAAGTCGTTAAGCGGGCAAAGGTCGGCATCATTGATATCCACGGGGCCTTTAAAGGGAAAGGCGAACTCATACCTGACAAAATTCACCCCAATGATGCTGGCCAGACGATCATCGCCACGACGGTCTACAAGACGTTGACCGTCAGTCCAAATGCTAATACTAAATAATCCGTGCAGGAAACAAACCCAAGCAGCCCTCAAGGAGACTAAAAAAGTGACCCTGTTAGAGCAACCCATGAAGTCCCGTTTCTCTTTCTTCCTTGTTTGGTTGGTGCTGCTCGCCAGCGCAGGTACGACGTCTCAAGCCGCGACGCTTACGCTGCGACAGGACGACGCCGCGAACACGATCTCTGTTTATCGCGAAAACGTTGCAGCACCGATCCTCACGCAGAATGCGCGTCCAGATTTTCGACCTTTCCTGCATCCGATTGTCGCGCCGGATGGCAAGGGCGTGCTAACAGAATACAGTCCGGGCCATCACCCACATCAGACCGGGCTCTACTGGGGTTTCACCAAGCTCAATGGCCGGGACTATTTCCACAATCCCGGCAACGGTTATTGGCGCAGAATCTCCTTTAAGATCGTTATGGCCCAAGGGGAGGAGGTGAAGTGGACCACGGTTTATCATCTCCTCGATGCCGCAGGTCAGCCGATCATGGCCGAGACGCAGGTGTGGACGATGCGCGACAGCGGCGACCGTTACGTGCTTGATCTTGAGTGGCAGGGCGAAGGCCTCGTGGACCTCACCATTGGGAGATACGACTACGGCGGGCTCTTTCTTCGCATGCCGTTTCGAGACGGCATAGAAGGCGGCGTGGTCAACAGCAACCACCAGCGCAACGGCAGCGCCACAGCGCAGAGTGCTGAATGGGTGGATGTTGGAATGAAAGTGGAGGGCCGCAATGATCAGGCCCACATCGCTATTTTCGATCATCCAAAGAACTCCGGCTACCCATTGAAGTGGCGCGTGGATGGACAAATGGGCATCGGTCCCTGCCGCGCGATCGCAGGCGACTGGAGCATCCCCAAAGGTAAATCCGAAACCGTGCGTCATCAGCTCGTCGTTTACACGGGAAACGTTAACGAAGACGCGCTCAACGAGTCCTGGCAAAAATACAGCGGTAAGAAAGTCGGAACGGCGTCCACGCCCCCGCCTCAGCAAGAAGGCATTTCTGCCCCGCCATCGGATAAAGCAGCGATACTCACGCTGCGCCAAAACGACGCCACGAACACGATTTCCGTTTATCGTGAGAATGTTGCGACGCCGATCTTGACCCAAAATGCACTTCCGGATTTTCGGCCTTACGTGCACCCGATTGTTGCTCCAGACGGCAAAGGCGTGTTGACAGCCGATAGTCCGGATTATCAAAAGCATCAGACCGGAATCTTCTGGGGCCTGCAGCAAGTCAACGATCGCGACTATTTTCAGAATCCCGGCAAAGGATTCTGGCGTAAAATTTCCTACACAACCCTCGTCGACAAGGGTGAGGCGGTGAAGTGGACCACGGTTTATCACCTGCTCGACGCGGAGGGTAAGCCGATCATGGCCGAGACGCAGGTGTGGACGATGCGCGACCGAGGGAATCGGTATCTGCTCGATCTGGAATGGAAGGGGGAAGGGCTCGTTGATTTAAGGATGAAAGAAAGTGGGTATGGCGGGCTTTTTCTTCGCATGGCGTGGAGGCCCGGTATGAAAGGCGGCGCGATCAACAGCGATAATCAGCGCGACAATTTTGCTTCGGCAAAGAGCGCTTTGTGGGTCGATCTCGGTCTGAAGATTGATGGCCGCGACGATCAAGCCCACGTTGCAATCTTCGATCATCCTAAGAACGCAGGTTACCCAATTTCGTGGCGCGTAGACGGTCAAATGGGTGTGGGTCCTTCCCGCGCCATCACCGGCGGTTGGAGCATTGCCAAGGGCAAGACCGAAACTGCGCATCACCAATTCATCGTTTACACTGGGAATCTCGATGAAAACGCTGTCAATAAATCATGGGAAAATTTCAGCGGAAAAAACATCCGCTCTGAGGTGAAACGCCTTGCAAAGAAAGCGGGTACCGGTCTTACGGGCGAAGAAGCTGTCGAGAAGATGACGGTACCCACCGGCTTGGAAGTGAAACTCGCCGCCGCCGAGCCGACGATCACGCAACCCATGGCGTTTTGTTGGGATTCTCGCGGTCGTCTTTGGGTTGCGGAAAATCGTGACTATGAAACGCGTGGAAGGGGTTTCTCCAACGATGGCAACAGCCGCATCGTGATCCTCGAAGACACCCATGGCGATGGGAAGTTCGATAAGCGCACCGTCTTCCTCGAGGGCATCTCGTTTCCCTCCGCCATCGCCGTCGGCTTTGGTGGCCTTTGGCTTGGTGCACCGCCCAATCTGTTGTTCGTGCCTGACAAAAATCATACCGACAAACCCGACGGGCCGATCGAAGTGCGTCTCACTGGGTGGGGCATCCAGGACCGACACGAAGTTTTGAACAGCATGACCTGGGGGCCCGACGGCTGGCTTTATGGCTGCCAAGGTTTTGCCACCCGCTCGACTGTTGGAAAACCCGTCGACGGAGGGAAAATCTTTCACAAGAGCGATCCCTTTCCAAATAAGGTCGACGTGAAGGACGGAGTATTCATCGACGGTGGTGTTTGGCGCTACCATCCGACGAAGGACCGCTTTGAAGTCGTCGCGCATGGTTTCAGCAACCCATGGGGCCTCGATTTCGATGACCACGGCCAGTTATTCATCACCGCTTGTGTCATCCCGCACCTTTGGCACGTCATCCCCGGCGGTATCTACCATCGCCAGGGTGGCACACACATCAACCCATACGTTTACGATGACATCAAGACCATCGCGGACCACCAGCATAAATCTGCTCACGGCGGCGCGGCCATTTACCTCGCTGATGAATTTCCCAAGGAATACCACAACCGCATTTTTATGGCGAACATTCACGAACACGCGGTACTCACTGACATCCTCGAACCAAAGGGCTCCGGGTTTGTCGGCCACCACGGCGACACAGCGCTGTACGCCAACGACAACGAGTGGGTCGGTTTCAGCGTGGAGATCGGACCCGATGGAGCCGTTTATGTGCTCGACTGGCATGATACCGATATCTGCGGCACCGCCGTCAACAACAAGGATACCGGTCGCATCTACCGCCTCGCGCCCAAGGGGCTTCCTGGAAAGATTGGGATCAACCTTGTTGCACAGTCGGATCTCGAACTCGTCGGACTGTTGACCCATTCAAACGACTGGTATAGTCGCCGTGCTCGCTTGATTCTCCAGCAACGTGCCGCCGAAGGCCGCCTCGATCCCGCCGTGCCTGCGAAACTGTGGGAGTTGTTTACGCAATCCAAAACCTCCGCACACCAACTCCGCGCACTTTGGGCTTTGCACGTCACAAAAAATCTCCCCATTGATCGGCTGCTGCCGCTTCTCGATCATCCCGAACCCTATATTCGCGGGTGGGCGATTCAATTGCTCGGCGAAGATCGTGCCTATGAACATACGACCTTGGAAAAATTCGCCGCGATGGCAGAAAAGGATGCCTCTCCCGTGGTTCGCCTTTACTTGGTATCCGCGCTTCAACGCATGCCTTTGGCGGAGCGTTGGCCCATCGCGCAGAATCTCATTGCGCACGCCGAGGACGTGGCCGATCACAATCTGCCCAAGATGATTTGGTACGGGGTCGAGCCGCTGGTTGCCGCCGATGCGTCCCGCGCTCTCGCGCTTGCGGCGCGCAGCAGGATTCCACTCGTCACTCAATATATCGCCCGCCGAGCCATCGCTGCCGGACAATTTGAACCTGTCGCCGCAGCTCTGCAAAACAACACCGAAATGGCCCTTCGCCTCACGTTGCTGCAAGGACTTCTCGAGGGGCTCAGATCGCTCGGTCGCAAGAACGTTGACCCGCCAAAAAACTGGGATGCAGCCGTCGCAGCACTCACCGCAACCCAAGACGGTAAGATTCGCGACTTCATCGCGCAGATAGACCAGATCTTTGGCGATGCCAATGCCGCTGCCGGACAACTTGTGGTCCTGCAAGATCGCACCGCTCCTGTGGAGCGCCGCCGGGCGATCCTGCTCGCTTTCGCACGTGACTCTTTCGCCGCCGCGCTGCCCGTGACGTTGTCGCTGCTCGATGAAGCACCGCTGCGCCGCGATGCGATCCGCGCACTGGCCTCATTCGATGATCCGCAGGTCGCACCGAAGCTTCTCGCTTGCTACGACAAGCTTTCAGCTGTCGAAAAATCCGAGGCCGTGCTCACGCTTTCCGCGCGCCGCACGACCGCGACGATTTTGCTCGCCGAGTTGAAAAAGAATACAATTCCGAAAAGCGATGTGAGCGCCTTCGTTGCACGCCAGCTTGCTCGCGTGATTGGGCCGTCGTTTGTTGATTTTTGGGGGCCGATCACGCAGCTCCCCAGCGAAATACAAGCGGACATGGCAAAATATAAAGGTCTGCTCACCCAAACGGCGCTCGCCAAAGCCAATGTCAGTCAGGGCCGCGCCATCTTCGAGCGCATGTGTTACACCTGCCACATACTCTACGGCGCTGGCGGGAACGTCGGTCCCGACCTCACTGGATCGAACCGCGCCAACCTCGATTACATTCTCACAAAGATTCTCAATCCCAGTGAGGTCATCCAAGATAGTTACAAGCTCGTGAACGTCAAAACCCGTGACGGTCGCGTGATTTCAGGTATCGTCGTCGCTGAAAACGAGCAGCAGCTCACGCTCCGCCTCGTTGGCCAAGACGCCGTCATCGCGAAATCCGAGATCCGCACCCGCGAGATCTCGCCCATTTCGATGATGCCTGAAGGCCAGTTAAAGGCGCTTTCCAATGAGGAAGTCCGCGATTTGATCGCCTACTTGCGCACCACCGCGCAGGTCCCATTGCCGAAGCAAGGAAAATAGTCTCCATGGGCACGATGAAACCCACCTTCGCACTCCTAATCGCTCTGCTGGTCTTGTCGTCCCTGCTCCAGGCCGCCGGTGCGCCGGACCTCACGAACACGGATCTCAAGACCATCAATCGGGCGTGGACCTGGAACCTTGGACCCACTGGGATGCGCGGATGGATTTATCATGCCTGGCCGGCGACCATGAATCATGATGATGTCACGGCGTTCGCGCCGTATCAGATTCTGGTGACTGCCGTGGCCGACGGTACGCCAGCCGCCGGGGTGCTGGCCGTTGACGATGTGATTTTAGGCGTGAGCACGGGCACGGGTGTCGTGCCGCTCTTCACCAGCGATGCGCGCAAGAGCTTGGGATGGGCAATTGGCGATGCCGAGGCCGGCAATGGTGTGCTTAAGCTCAAGCGTTGGCGCAAGGGGGCCATCACGGATGTCTCCATCACCCTGGCCGTCATGGGTGCCTACTCGGACACCGCGCCCTACAATTGTCCCAAGTCCGCAAAGATCATGGCCAACGCCGCCAAAAGTCTCGCCCAAAGCCTGACAGCAAGCAACTGGGGCGAAGATGACGGGAGAGGCGGAATCAGTGGTCTTGCTCTGCTGGCCACCGGCGATCCCGCGTACCTGCCGGCGCTACAGGCTTATGCCCGGCGTCTGGTGCCTCCGGGTTATGTCGCAGGCGGGAACGCTTGGCATTTCTACAACGGCATTTTTCTCGCCGAATATTATATGCTGACCCAAGACGCCCAAGTGTACCCCGGGCTGTGCGAGTACGTCAAATGCGCGGCCAAGAAATCGGATCTGTGCGGCACGGCCGGCCACGGCTTGGCGACGCTCATGCCCCCCGGCGGCTGGGTGAACGGGCACCATGGATCGATCGCTCCTTATGGCGCGATCAACTCGGCCGGATTGGCCGTTCAGCTTACCATTGTGCTGGGCAAGAAGGCGGGCGTGGTGGATCCGGAGATAGATCCGGCCATCAAGCGCACCTCCGGTTTCTTCGGCTATTTTGTCAACGGTGGGTCCATCCCCTACGGCGAACACCAGCCGTTCTGGGGTGAGCACCAGATCGCGGGGAAGGGACGGCAGTATTATGATCATCGCAGCAATGGCAAAGATGCCATGTGCGCGGTGTTGTTCGGTTGCATGGACGACAAGCCTGCGCAGGCGGAGTATTTCTCTCGCATGTGCGTGGCGGGAACCCGGGGCGAAGCCTACGGGCATACGGGGCAGGGTTTTGCCTACCTGTGGACGCAACTGGGCGCCAACATGGGCGGCCCAACCGCGGGCGCGGAATTTGCAAAAAGAGTGCGCTGGGACCGGGACATGAAGCGCCGCTGTGACGGCTCGTTTGTTTATGAGGGAGGCGAGCAGTGGGGGGCCGGGCAGGCCCAAGAGCGCACGATCAATGGCAAGACCATCAATGCCTATTGGGATAATACCTATTCGTATTGGGGCAATCCGACCGCCTATTATCTTTTGCATGCCGCCATGCCCTTGAAAAAACTCTATATCACCGGCAAAGGATTGAACCCGGCCAAGGCCCTGAGCCCCCAGACGGTGACCCACGCCCTGTGGGCCGGGGATTTCGCCTCGGTTTGCAGCGGCTATACCAAAGGGCAAATCATTACGGCCCTGGGTGATTATGATCCGATTGTCAGGTTAAATGCCGCCACCGAACTGGCCACTCGCTCGGTGACCTCCACCGAGGTGAACGCACTCATCACCATGACGAAAAATCCCACCGACATCTATCAGCGCAATGGGGCCTGCACAGCCTTGGGTTGCCTAAAAGCCGCCAGCGCAATCCCCGCTCTGACCCGCTGCCTCAAGGACACTGACATGTGGGTGCGCGCCAGAGCCGCTCTTGCGCTGGGGCAAATGGACGAGGCTGCGCTGGCATCGTCCGTGCCCGACATGGCCGACGCGTTTATCTCCAACGTGACGGCCCCCCATCCCTGGGACCCGGGCTTCAATGAGAACGATTACTTGCAGATGGCCAATGGCTTTCTGGCTGGAACGCTTTTCAATACGTGTGGAAATACCATGCTCAAAGCCGACAAGAACCTGCTTTATCCGGCTGTGCGCATCGGGCTCAAACAGCCGACCGGCAATTGCCGGGGCCAGCTTAACAACTTCGTTGAGAACTTGTTGCCCCAAGCCGACGTGCAGGCGTTGTTCCCGGAATTGGTAGAATGTGCCAAAGTCCAGACATCGATGGACACGTTCATGGGCGGCTATCCGCCGATCGCAGCCATGAGGGCGATGTCGAGGACTCATGTGCAGGACGGTATCCAGGTGATCAACGATAACGTGTCCTTCTATAAGTCATACGCTCTGTCCGAGTTGCCGAAATATGGCGAAGCGGCCCGCTGGACGCTGCCGGATTTGCGTGCCGAACTCGCGAATTGGCAACCGTCTGGCAACAACTACGACACGCTCCTAAAATCAGCGACCTCCTTGGAAGCCGCGACAAGCTCTCCGGCACTGGCCAATGCCTTGCCGTTTGCCACTCCGCAGGTTTTGGCTACTCCGGTAAAAACACCCAAGGTATTCACTCTGAACGGCTTGTCCTGTCGGACCAATCAGCTGGCCTATACCGTCCTGACCCAACCAGCGCAAGGCACTCTGATGGGCTCACCGCCAAACCTGACCTATACTCCCGAGCCGAACTACCAGGGGATGGACAGTTTCACCTTCACCGTCGCCGACAACCTGACCCACTCGTTGCCTGCGACAGTGCATATCGTCGTGGGCTCAGGTGGTACCGGATTGACTGGGCGGTATTACGACAACATGGATTTCGCGGCACTCAAGACAACACAGATCGACGCGTCCGTAAACTTTGACTGGGGCACGACGCCGCCGAAAGGGCTGGGCACGGGCACCTACTGCGTGCGCTGGAGCGGGCAGGTGTTGGTACCTGAGACCGGGATTTATCGGTTTTCAACCCGCGCCAGCGACGGGGTCTGTTTGTGGATCAACGGCGCGCAAGTGATCAACGAATGGAAGGAGCGGACGACCAACCTGTGGAACGACAGCGCCTCCATCACCCTGACCGCCGGGCAGAAATATAACCTGAAGATGGAATACTACAACAAGTCCAATCAGGCCACGGCGCGGCTCTACTGGTATATGCCGTCCCGCCAAAGCGCGACCATCATTCCGAAGGAATTATTGTTCCCGGTGTCAGCCGTGTGCCTGACGTCGCCGTTGGACGGCGCGCGCTTCGGTGTCTTAGCCGGTCAGCCGACGACGGTGAAGCTGACCGCCGATGTCTCGGACATGGCCGCCAAAGTGACCAAGGTATCCTATTACAATGGAGAGACGCTGGTAGGGTCCAGTACCACGGCACCGTATTCGTTCGTTTGGCAGAATGTGCCCCTGGGCGATTATCATATAACCGCAAGGTCTACGGACAGCGCGGGCCAGGTCAGCACGTCGTCCGCTGCGGTAATCTCGGTGGATAGTTACACGGTCCCTGTCACGACGGGTCTAGCCTGCTATTTTGACGCGGCGGTGGGTGTCACCACCGATGCCAACGGAATGGTCAAGACTTGGCAAGACCGGTCCGGTAATGGGCATCACGCAACCTTGGACACCAGCGCCTGGAACAGCGGCACCGCGACCGTGGCCGCAAATCAAATCATGTCGTTGCCTGCGGTCCAAATCCGCGGGGGATGGTTCAACATCGCCGGAAAGTTCTTCGCCAAAGAGCAGTATGTCGTGGTGCGTTCGCCCAACGCCACCTGGAACAAACCCGGTGCGTTCATCGGCCGCAAATCCTATGATTCTCTAACTGTGCGAGCCTCCAGCTATACCGTAAAGCGTGAAGGTACCGGGTTCTGGGACATGCCGGCGGCGGTTTCCAAGAATGGCACACCCAAGACCTTCAATCTCGCACCCATCACCGACTACATGCTGGTCAAGATCACCGTCGATGACCGGGCGAACGCCGAGAATCTGGCAAAGTATCCGTATTGCCAGATCGGGCGGACCGAAAACGAAGCAGGCCTGGACTTCGACGTTGCCGAGATCATCGGCTACAGCAGTGCGCTTTCGCCCAGTGACGAGGCGTTGGTCGGTGGTTATCTGGCTGCCAAATACGGGATCGCCACGACCTATCCGACCACCGGCAGCCTTTGCCTCCAGGCCGCCACAGCCATCACCACCACCTCGGCCACGCTCAACGCCACGCTCATGAGCAACAACAACACCTATGACGTGGTCGCCTACTGGGGCCCCGTCAACGGCGGCTTGAATCCCGCCAACTGGGAAAAATCGGCCCCCATCAGCTCGTCGAGCAAGGCGGCTTCGGTCAATCTCAATCGCGCGCTGACGAATCTGACTCCCGGCACGACGTATTATTTCACTTTCCGCGCCACCAACAAGTCGCACACCCTCTGGGCGTCTGCGCCGCTGAGTTTCACCACCACCTCGAAGGCCAAGGATTTCCTGTCCTTCGGTGCCAATGTATCTGGCAGCAGCGCCATCATTGACCCGGTGGCCGGCACCTTAGCTTGGACCGTACCGTTTGGCACGTCCCTGAAAAACCTGGCACCGACTTATATGATTTCAGCCATGGCATCGGCCGCTCCGGCCTCCGTAACGAAGCGGGATTTCTCTACGCCGCAAACCTATACCCTCACCGCCCAGGACGGTTCCACCAAGGTCCATACGGTTACGGCCATCGTCGACCAGAACGCGCCGTCCTCCATCGAAGCCACGCTGACGACGCTGGAAGACACGGCAAAGGCGCTGGCGGCGAGCAATTTCGGCTACATGGATCCGAAGTCGGCCGCGCTCGCTGCGGTGCGCATCAATACACTGCCGGCGAAAGGCACCCTGAAGTTGAAAGGAACCCCGGTGTCGAATGGCGATCTGCCGCTGGTGGTGGCCGCTGCCAATATCGGCACCCTGACCTATCAGCCGGCATCGTGTGGGAACGGCACTCCCTACACGGCGATGGGGATCAGCGTCAAAAATGCCAACAACCTGTGGAACAACGCCGATGCGGCGATGATCGTCAATGTAACGCATGTCAACCATCCGCCCACCTCTACCGACTGTACAGCGACCATAAAGGGCGATGCGGTCAAGACGTTCTCCGTCTTAGACTTTCCGTTCTCGGATGTTGATGCCGGCGACCGCCTGGGCGCGGTCAGGGTGAGCTCGCTGCCGGCCCATGGCACCCTGAAGCTGAGTGGAACGCCCATCACCGCAGTCCCGAGTGCGGCCATTCCCGTGGCCACTATCGAGACGCTCACCTACACGCCAACCCCAGACTATGCCGGATCCGACTCGTTCCATTTCCAGGTGCGCGATGCCACGGACATCAGCGCCCATGCCACCATGGCGATCACCGTCAAATCGCCGTCCGTCATCGACGTGGTGAACGGGAGTTTCGAAACCTCAGGCAACGGGCTTGGTGGCCCTTGGGCCATGTTTGGCAGCCCTTGGCCCTCCAAAGGACTACCTGGGAACTACCAACAAATTCAAGCCGTTTCCGGAGGAGCCTTCGCCAACGCAGTCGATGGGAATTGGGTCGCGCTGATCAGCACGGATAATGTACCGTCTACTGCACCTCTCGTTCAGTATCTGGGGGAAAGCGTTTCGAAAGGAGATACGTTATCGGTGACATTCTGGCTCGGAAGGCAGAAAGGTCAGACCGGGGGACAAGGGGTCGCTTTTTTCAAAGTCGACAAGACTGTTTATCCCATGGCGTTCGACACTACCCTGTTGACTGACGGTAGCTGGAAAAGCTATACGATGACCGCAACCATCACGAATCCAGGCGATTTGAGTATCGGGTTTTACGGTACCACCAAAGCAAGCTCTTGGTTGGATAAGATCAGCGATGTCACCGTATCGAAGGCGAAGTAAGCCGGGTCGATTTAGACCGCACGACGCGAGATTGTTTTTCCACGGCGTCGACCCATAACGTTATTGCTGTTTGACCGTATACGAGACACACATGTGGTTTAGATTCAATAAATCATCCTTTTGCGAGTGAGCCGATCATGCCAAGAATACGACGTGTGGCTTTGATGCTGGACCTGGGATGGCCATGTAAATGGCATTCTGAGATATTCTTGGGGGCGCAGAAGTATGCGCAGAATTCTGGCTGGCAAACGTTTATTGACGAGCGTGTTGATGTCTTGCGGTCTGCGTTGCCCATAAAGCCGTCCGCCTATGACGGCGCCATTTCCCGAGCTACTCGGAAACAGGCTTTGCAAGCGGCCCATTTGAACATACCGGTTGTGAACGTCTGGCGCAACTCACCTGTGTGGAACTCGCTACCCGGCGTGTTTCCGGATTACTCAGCCATTGGGCGCCTGCGCGCCGAGCATCTCGTGTCGCGCGGCATTTGCCGTTTCACCGCAATTACTCATGAAAACGATTTGGCTCATGGTTTGGAATTGGAAGCGTTTGCTGACCGTCTTGCCGAGGGCGGCTATACATGCTCATCGACGAAAGTGCCGCATATCGCTTTCGCCGATAAAAATTTGGAAAGATTCGAGACACTATTGGCAGGCTGCATGGACGATTGGGTATTGCCAATCGGAGTCTTTATCGGTTCTGATTTGGACGGGCGCCTGGTGGCTCAAATGTGCCTCAATCGTGGGTGGCGCGTGCCGGAGGATGTCTCGATCATCGCTGGGCACAACATGGAAATGTACTGCGACGGTCTCAGGCCGACGATCAGCAGCGTCGAAATGGATTTTGAGCGGGTGGGTTACGAGGCGGCGAAGTTGCTGGACAAATTGATGAATGATGGAACGTCGCCGGCCCAGCCAATCTTGCTTACGCCAAAAGGACTTGTTGTTCGCGAATCGACGGACGCTTATTCTGTGAGCGATGCGGTGATTTCCGCCGCCTTGAAATTTATCGCGAATAATTTTCACAAGACGATCGGTCAGATCGATGTGGCGCGCGCGGTTGACACCCCGTTGCGGACGCTTCAACTTCGCTTTCACAAGCATCTGGGGCGAACGATTTCCTCCGAGATTTGCCGGGCGCGCGTCGAGCGAGCCAAACGCGAACTTACCCAGACTGATCGCACCCTGAAGGAGATTGCCTGGGATGTCGGTTTTGGCGAAGCGATGCAGATGTACAAAACGTTCGTCCGGGAGGTGGGCGTGAAACCTAGCAAATACCGCCAGGAGAGACTGATGAACCCTATTCCATGAGCCATAGGTAATTACAAATCAATTACCTGCCAATGGAGAGCGTCGCGTAATTCTTTTGATGCAAAGATACATCGTTTGTGCGCAGGATTGACTCCTGTGCAAAAAGCTTGGAGTTTTGCGCAAAAAGGATGCTTGTTTGCAGTAGAAATGAGCAAACAGATTGTGCAATTGAGATGGGTAACGACCCTCTGGAACATAGCTATAAAAAGCTTTTTGTTGAAACCATTTCGAAAGGTCAGTTCGCATGATTAAGACGAATTCGAAGTTAACGGGGCTCTGGTCGTTGGCATTCGTGGTGGCGATTGCACTGTTCGTTAGTCCTTCGGCGCGCGCTGCCACCGTCACGTGGACCCAACTTTCAGGTGGTAATGCCTCGGGCAGTTGGAACACCGCCGCCAACCCGCCTTGGAGTACCGGCGCGCTGCCTGGATCCGGCGACATCGCTGACTTCAGCACCCTTAACATCACCGCCGACTCTACCGTGACCTTGGACGGCAATCAAAGCATCAATAGCCTCATCTTTGGCAATACCAACGGCACACCCGCCAACAATTGGATAGTGAGTTCAGGAACTCCCGGTACTTCCACGCTGACCCTCAGTGGCACCACACCGACCATTACCGTTAACCCCCTCGGCACCAACCAGACCGTCACCATCAGTGCGGTCATCGCAGGTACTGTCAGCCTGACCAAGTCCGGCACCGGCACGCTGGTCCTCTCCGGCGATAACACTAACACTGGGACGACCTCCGTGGGCGCGGGCGCGCTCACTCTCAGCGCAAACCGCACAGCGACGGCCAGCACTTTTGCAGTCGGGTCTGTTGCCTCGTCAACAGGTACGTTGAACATCCAAGGCAATCTGACACTTGCTACGGGAGCCAACCAAATAAATGCCGGCGGTACAAATACCGGTGTCGGCATTATCAATCAAACCGGCGGCAGCGTCGGTTTCTCCGACACAGTTAGTATTGGCGTTGTCGTCGGTCAAGCGCTCGGCGGCACCGGCACCTACAACCTCAGCGCCGGGACATTGACTCCGCCTTCCACATCAGGGGTGGGTATCAATCTGTGCAACAATAATAGCACCACCGGGACATTTAACCTGAGTGGCTCCGGAAACCTGGCTGCAGGGAGTTCTACGGTGAATGTCGGGCGGTTTAATATTACCTCTGTGACTGGTACTACACCCACGTTTAATCAAACCGGAGGGACGGCAACGATTGGAACTTTGTTCTTGGGTGGCAAGGGGCAAAATTGTCAGGCGACCTTGAATTTGACGGGCGGTACCTTCACCGTCACCACTTTCGGCGGAATATTGGGTAACGCAAATAAGGCTTCCAACGTTGCCATGACGGTCGGCGGAACGTCAATAGCGACTCTGCCAGCCTTTCCTGTGAAGACGACTGGTAACACAGCCACCTTTACATTCGACGGCGGAACCCTTGTTGTCGGAGCGGCCAGTGCAAGCTACATGCAGGCGGTCACTTTCGATACCGCCACGATCACCTCCAACGGCGGCACAATCCAAGCCGATTCAGGCAAAGACGCCACGATTGCCCAGATCTTTGGGGGTGCGGGAGGATTTACCAAGACTGGCACCGGCACACTGACACTCACGGGGGCGAATACCTACACAGGTACAACGACTGTCAGCGCTGGGACGCTGGCGGGAACCGGCACACTCAGCAACAGCAGCTTGAGCGTGACCGGCGGCACAGTGGCTCCGGGAACGCCCGGAGGGGCGACCGGTACATTCACCGCCACAACAGCCGACTTCAGCGGCGGCGGTACGTTAAAGGTACGCGTCACGACGGGATCCGCGCACGATAAGCTCACGCTCACGTCGACTACGGCGCTGAAGATGGGCGGAACGTCGGCGCTGGTGGTGGATATGTCGGGCTTCCTTTCGACCGATCCAAACGGCACGTACCTTCTGGCCGAAACTCAAAATTGGAATACCAGTGCCGGATTCAGCAGCGTGACGATTATCAACAATACGAGCGGTAAGACGGCGCAAGTCAGCTACGTCGCCAATGCATCGACGGCGGGCATTACATCGTATGTCAACAGCGCCTATACGGCACCCTACATTAAACAATTGGTTTTGGATGTTGGCCGGGCCGTCACCCCCGTTAAGATCGCCGACTTCGCCGCGAAGTCCGAAGGCGCGGGCGTGAATGTGTCGTGGACTTCTGTCTCCGAATACCAGAACGCCGGGTTCAACATTTACCGCCGGGCGATGGAAAGCGCTGAATGGGTCAAGGTCAATCCCACGTTAATCGCCGGACGCATCACCAATCCCGATGAGAAAAAGTATGCGTACTTTGACTGGGCGTCCGCAGGTATATATGAGTACAAGCTGGAGAGCGTCGATCTGTTTGGTGTGCGCGAAGAATATGCCAAGCTCAGCGACGTGGTCGATGTCGATTGGATGTCGGCACCCAGCGATATGTCGGTTGGAGTGATCGACTCCGCGATCCGCAGCATCGACATGGACGTCAGCGCTAAAACTGCTCAACGTGTTGAAACGATTTTTGCTGCGGTGAGAACAGCCGATGCGAATGTGGGTCAGAAGACGAACGCGTCCGACAAAGTCACTGTGCGCGAGTTTGATGCGCGCTCGATTTCCGTTGTCTCTGTAGCGAACAATGTCGTCGATCGCAGCGTTGTAAGCGCGGCGAAAGTCCTGCTCCCTGCGGTAAGTGTCCGCTGGTTCTCGTCGGGCCGAATCGATACGTCTTCCAATTTCACTGCTGCGAAAGTCACATACAAAGATGCCGGCGTGATGCTGATTCCGCAGGCGTCTATGCCGGCTGGTTTCGATCTCAATCAAGTTTCAATTCAGCGCGAGGGCCGCAATATGAATGCGCTGGCGAAAGTGCAGGGCGGATTGATGGTTTACGCCCCGGGGTACAAAGATAACTACACGGACAAGGACGCGCTCTTCCTGCGCAAAACAACCCATCCGACAAGCACCGGAACTCCGTCTACCGCAACCGGGTTGTTCTCAAGCGCGATGCCGGTCAATGTCACGTCTTCAAACGTAGTCAAAAACGACTACCATGACGTCTACTTTGATTATGGATTCCGCCCCTACTCATTCGAACCGTGGTTCTCAAACAAGTATCTGACTCAGGGCAGCACCCAGGATTTCACGGTCAGTCTGCCGAATGCCGTGAATAGTGCTGCCAATCTGGTTGTCAATGTTTGGAGCCTGACGTCGAGTGAATCCGTGACCCCTGATCACGGAATACAAGTACTCGTGAACGGGCGAGCCGTTGGCGAAGCAAGTTGGGACGGTGGTGGCAAGATGCTCCAGATTGCATTCACGTTACCGGCTGGTGCATTGAAATCCGGCGATAATACGGTGAGTTTGATCACGCCGACCCTCTCGGGTCAAGATTCTCAGATCGCGCTCCTGCATTCGATCAGCGTGAGCTACACACGCGCATTGGATGGATCAAGGCCGATTGAGATAACGAATGCTTCGAGCATGGCAAGTCTGTACGAAATATACAACGTTCCCAACGGCGGCGCGTGGGTTGTTGACGCGCGTTTCACGGATCGCGCATCCCTGGTTCCCGCCGAAACGCTGTTGCAGGCGGATGGCACGTTGCGTTTGCGTTTCGTCGCCGCCGCGGATGGCAGCGGAAAGTTCCTCATAGTTCCAGTCGGCCAGGAAAACAAACCACTGACTATTGGTGCTCGTCAAGTCAAGCCGCTCAATTTTAATGGAACTTACCTCGCAACCGGACCTTCTCAATTTGCATCGGGCGTTCAGCCCTTGCTGGTGAAGCGCTCCAAAGAGGGAATTCGCAGCGCATTCGTGGATCAGGAGCAACTTTTCGATTACTACAATTACGGCCGCTTCGGCCCGGATGGAATTCGAAAGGCGGTGCGTTCCGTCCGCCCAAGCTATCTGTTGTTGGTTGGAAGAACGACGTATGACTATCTGAATTACAGCGGAGCGAACATTGACCCGTTGTGCCCAGCGTTCCTGGTCTCGACACACTTCTGGGCCCAGACCACGTCGGACAGTGCATTCGGGGATTTTGGGCGCGGATACCCTGAAGTATCGGTCGGAAGATTGCCCGTGAATAACACGGCGGAATTGTCCGGCGCGGTCAGGCACATTTTGGGATATAAAGGCATGCCGGCGTCCGGCATGAGACTGCATGCCGTCGCCGACAGGCCGGATGCCGAGGTAGCTAATTTCGGAGCGGAGCTTGACACGATGGTGAGGTCTAATCACTCAGACATCACATGGCAGGAGAATTACCTGGAGCGCACGTACCAGACGCCGCCTGAAGTCACCGCCGCAATGAAGAGCGCGGCGAACGGTGGAGCGGATTTGATTCTGTACTCGGGGCACGGCAATTCGGTGCGGTTGGGCAAAGCGCCATTGACCGGCGATTTCAACCTGCGCATTCTGGATCTGGCAAGCGTGCAGGAATGGACCGGTAACACGGTGTTGTTGCAGGGCACGTGCGCCGCGCATTGGATGGCGAAGAACGAGCAGGATTACAAGAGCATCGCTATCCAAGCGCTGACACAGCCGCAGGGCGGCATCTCGGCAAGTATAGGGACCTCGACGTACATGAATCCCGACGTGGCAACTGCGTTCATGAACCAACTCTTGAAGAATACGAACGGAACGGGCGCTCGCTGGGGAACAGTGCTTTTGAAGACGCAACAATGGGCCGGCAAACAATCCGGCAGCGCGTTTTACACAGACTTGATGAACACGGAGCAGTTGTTCGGCGACCCGGCGATGCCGGTGAACGCGCCGAAGAGTAGTGCGACCACACAGAACAGTCCCGCAGCGGGAACGTTCTAACCAATAATTACTCTTCGTTGACGAACAACTATTCAAGGAATTTAAACATGAGCTGGACTAAAAACGAATCGGTGGTGTGGGAAGAAATGGATGGCGTAACACTGCTGATTGATACAAAAAGCGGCACACGCTGGACTTTGAGCGCCACCGCATCTTCAGCCTGGAAACTCTGCGACGGCAAACGTACGCTGGCCGAGATGGCCAATGCGCTGCACGAAAGTCGTGAGAGCATTGCGGCATTTTGCGAGCAGTTTGAGACGCTGGGCTTGCTGCAATGCGCCGGAGCGGAAGCCAGAACACTTTCCGCGCATTCGGCCCAATTCAGCATCGGGAAGTTGCGCGCAAATTACTTCGGGAAGGGTTTCGGCGGGCCACGTCGTCGCCCAAGCCCGCGCGGAAACAGCGGACCGGGTTGATTTCAGGATGTAGCGAATCGGTAACCACGCATGGCTTGGGTGCCAACATTTGTAGCATGCCGGTTCCGGCTCAACGCTGGCACTGATGTCGAACAAAAACCCTTGCACCCACGCCTTCGCAACTGCTCCTTTCGCGACCGTCTTCCGCTTGGACGACGTGCTGGGCGACAGCGGGCTTCCACGCGGCACGGGCATCGAGCTTCTCGCCCGTTTCATGTGTGCTGGCCTGCGCAGCGATGATGACGGTTTCTTCTGCGCCTTTATGAGAGACCACGTTTACCTTACCGCTCCCTCTGAGTCGATTACGAACGCCACCGGCACGGCATTTCCGAAGTTCTTGAAATCCTTGAACGTCCAGACCACTTTTTTGTCACGGGCAACTTCGATGATCTGCGGATTTTTGTCGCCGGCGTGGCAGTTTCCAATGATGATGTTGCCGTTCTTCAGCGCTTGAACCTGCGTGACCCATGCCAGTTGGATGCCCGGCAATTCGTCCTGGGTCAGCTTCCAAACGACCTCTTTTGCGGAATTGACTTCGATCACGGAATGGTTGTTGCCGCCGCCGATGAGCGTGTTGCCGTTCGAAAGTCGAATGGCGCTGTAGCAATGATTGCCCCAGCCGTTCACGCCGTGATCGCCGTTCCCATTTTTGTCGCCCAATGGAATTTCATATTCCCAGACCACTTTGCCTTCGCCGTCGTATTCACGGACCGTGCCGTCGGATTCGTGCGCGACAAGGTAGTGGCCGTCGTCGAGCTTGCGGGCGTTGCGCGTGTCGCTGTGCGTCGAGTGGTTCTTGACCGTCAGCTTGACTTCTTTGGCGATCTTGCCGTCCTTGTCCACTTCGATAATGCGCGCCGGACCGGATTCGACGATCATGGTGTTGCCGTCGGCGAGGCGCTGAAACGCATGGACTTCGACGGGCCGGCCCTTCTTGCCTTCTTCGGGACCGTTGCCGTTCATTTTCGAGGCGTCGTAGTTCCAGACGATCTTCTTTTCCTTGTCGACTTCGACGATCTTCTGATAGCTCGTCTGCATCAAAACGTTGCCATTGGCGAGCAGTTGGGCGTCGTGGTTCGGGCCAATCGGCATTGCCCATTCGATCTCGCCTTTCGCGCTGACGATTGCCAGATGCTTGCCGTCCTGGCCGGCGATGAAGCGATGACCTTCGCCTGTGATTTCGGCCGCGTGGGCGATGAAGCCGAGCAGGAGACATCCCGCCAAAACGAGGGAACTGAGTTTCAAAGACATGTGCGCGTTTTCCTTCCATGAGAACAGTGCGAGAAAATAGACCGACCGTATCCGTTTTACTACAAGCGATGCGCCACTTTTTTGTGTTGAATTTTGTAGAAATCGAGCCGCGTTCCCATTTTGCAACGCGGCGGCCCTACTCGCCCTATTTGACGGGTTTGGGCTGCGCGGCTTCCCACTCCTCCTTGCTGACCGATTTCTCGCCGTGCTTGAAGACGAACGTACCGCGCTTGTTGCCCACGAGAATGTCGGGAAGTTTACCGCCAAAAATGTTGCCGATCATGAGTTCCGTTCCGACGCCGGAATCGTCATCGATTTTGTAGGGGATGAAATCGACGGTCTTGTCGGCGTTGCGCACGGTCTTGAACCAGTATAGCACGGCCGCTGCTTGCGGCTCGGGGTCGCCGCGCGAACCGTGCGCCCAGTGGCGCTTACCGGTGACGATGTCTTTGATGCCGTCGCCGTCCATGTCGACCAGTTCCAGCGCGTGCATCTGTGAGAACTTGACACCGTACTTGTTCTGTTCGGGCTTGTCGCCCATGATCAAATGTTGTGTGAACGTGATCTCGCCTTTGTCGTCCTTCTTGCCTTCGAACCACGCGAGGCCGTAGCCGTGCGCCTGGAGCGAGCAGACGACATCGCTAACGCCGTCGCCATTGACGTCGTAAACGTGCATCTGCGAACCGCCGCCTCCGAACTTGGCCGCGTGGAATTTCCAGACTTCATCCTTGCTTAAATCGGCGGGCTGTTCCCACCAGCCGTTGGCTTCGAGCAAATCCAACTTGCCGTCGCCGTTGACGTCGCCGACGCCCAGGCCGTGCGTGTATTTATGCCAGCCGCCTTTTGGCGAAATCTTGTGGAAGGTCCATTTCGTCGCCGGATCCCTCCAATCGGCCTCAAAATAGCCGAGGAACCCACCCGAAGAACAGACGATCTCCGGCTTGCCATCTCCGGTGATGTCGGCGAATGTCGGCGATTCGTTATCGACCGAATCGGCCATGATGTGCCGCACCCAGGGGCCGTCTTTGCCCTTGGGGTTTTCGTACCAGGAAGCGTCTTTGCCGGGGACGCCTATAATGATGATGTCGTCCCAGCCGTCGCCGTTGATGTCGTAGGTGAAGGAGAAGAAATTCTGCGAATACTTTTCCTTGTCGAACGGCTTGGAATCTTCGTCTTTGAAATATTGGTGCTTTACGATGAAGTCAGGTCCTTCATACCAGAACGGCCCGGAGACGATGTCAGGTTTGCCGTCGTGGTTGAAGTCGCCGATCGCCGCCCCTTCCGCAAAGAAGAGTTCGTTGACGTTCTTTTTTTCGAAGGTCTGGAGGACAGGTTTGTCTTCCGCGCGCAACGCGATGGCGAAGAGCGCTAGGCAAACGCACACAATACGAATCGAAGTCATAGGATTTCCTTTTTGAATTGCCGTTGCGTTGAGTGGTTCTGACGTTTTAACAAAGTTTAACCAAAAAGCAGTTCTTTTGAACAGGACGAGGCCGTTTTATGCGCCGCCATCTAAAGCGAGTATCGTTACGGATTCTCGCCCTTGCCCGACTTGCCAGACTTGGTGGTGTACCCTGATTTTGCAGCGTTTTGTAGAGAGTCGAGTTGAGCAGCATAAAAACGGGGACGACGCCCGGAACTTTATTAAAGTGTTATATCGACACGAGCCGTTCAGATCGGCATTTTCTTGGTTTAGAGTGA